>JBEKAN010000021.1:0-22086 GCA_050015895.1 Verrucomicrobiota bacterium | reverse complement strand
CGGAATCGCGGGGGTCTGTGTCACGCTGGCGGCCGGCGGCTGGTACCCGCCGGCGACGAGCGTCTCCCCGTTGTAAGAGGATCTGGAGGAACTAAGACCTGAAAATGCGGGTTGCGTGGTCTGGAAGCCCGTGCTCAACCCGGTCCCGCCTCCGCCTCCAACGATTGTGGATGATCCGCCACTGGTGCTCAAACCACCGCCAAAGGTCGGACGACTTAACGTCCCCACGCCACCGGCAACCATTGTGCTGCCGGCGGAGTTGTTCCCGCCCATCGGCGCCGCACCCATTGGGGACGGGCCGGCTGGCGGGGGTGCGCCGGGGGGCGGAATTGTCCGATTCAATATTGCCGGAGTTCCCCCGCGGCCACCCGGGGCGGCGGCGGGCGCCGTGGCCCCAAAGCCGTTGTCCTTCATGGAAAGAGTCATGGGTGTGCCGGCGTTGATGATGTCAATCTTCTCCTGGTCGGCATATACCTTGACCATCTCCTCCACCACCTCTCGTCCAGATTCCCCCGCATTGGCTCTTTCCCCTTCGGCGAGGGTGAGGTAGGAGACGGATTCCGGCACCTTGGGGTCCCTGCTTTTGACCTTCACCTGCAGCAACACATCCAGATGATCTCCTGTCTCCTCGAAACCGGCCAACTTGACCTCCGGAAGGTCGGGGGGCGGTTTGGGATCCTTGGGCTCTGCAATCGGGGGCGGATTGAGACGAAACACATTTCTGTCAATAATAACGAAGTAAGGATTGGAATTCTCCTCGTCGGAGGCGGCGGCGGGAGCCTCGGGGGCCTCGGCGTCGGCCTGGGCGGCGCGGGCGGCGCGGGCGGCGGGGGGCGACACGTCCGCCGCCGCCGCAAGACAAGCCCCCTGGGCGCCGAGGAAAATTGCCCCGCCCACCAAGCCGCTCCAGGCCATCTTCGCGCTCGCACTCATAGTATGATAGGACAGTATATCACATTGTGTCTGATTGCACGCCTAAAAAACGTCATCGCCTATTCTCGGCTGGTGGGGCGCGCAGAGGACTGCCCGCCCTACCTTCTAAAGAACACCGCGCCAGGTGCGAAGTTGCGCGCCAATCAATAGGCGGCCTGGACGCCCTTGACGGAGTGCTTTTGCATCCAGGGCATCAGGCCGCGCAGACGCCGGCCCACCTTTTCGACGGGGTGGTTTTGGCCGGCTTTGAGCAGGGCGTTGTATTTCTTGTAGCCGCTGTTGTATTCGGCAATCCAGCCCTGGGCAAATTTCCCGGACTGGATGTCCTTGAGGGCGGCTTTCATGCGCTTTTTCACGCCGGCGTCAATGATTTTCGGGCCGACGCTCACGTCGCCCCACTTGGCGGTCTCGGAAACGGAGAAGCGCATCCCGCTGATGCCGGCTTCGTTCATCAGGTCCACAATGAGTTTGAGCTCATGCAGGCACTCAAAATAGGCCATTTCCGGCTGGTAGCCCGCCTCGACCAGGGTTTCAAAGCCGGCCTGGATCAGCGCGGAGGCGCCGCCGCACAGCACGGTTTGCTCGCCGAACAGGTCGGTCTCGGTTTCCTCCTGGAAGCTGGTTTGGATGACGCCGGCGCGGGTGGCGCCGATGCCCTTGGCCCAGGCCAGGGCGATCTGTTTGGAGTTGCGGCCCGGATCCTGATAGACGCCGATGAGGGAGGGAACGCCTTTGCCCTCCAGATACTGGCGGCGGACGATGTGGCCCGGCCCCTTGGGGGCGACCAGGATGACGTTGACATTGGCGGGCGGCACGACCGTTTTGAAATGGATCGAAAAACCGTGCGAAAACAACAGCGTCTTGCCCGCCGCCAGATTGGGCGCGATGTCGCGCGCATAGACTTTGGCCTGCTTGGTGTCGGGAATGGCCACAAATATCACGTCCCCGCGCCGAACCGCCTCGGCGGTCGGCAAGACTTCAAACCCCTTGGACTCGGCCACCGGAATGGATTTGCTGCCCTCGTAAAGGCCGATGACAACCTTGCAGCCGCTGTCCTTGAGGTTGAGGGCGTGGGCGTGGCCCTGGGAGCCGAAGCCCAGGACGGCCAGAGTCTTGTTTTGGAGATGTTTGAGGTCGGCGTCTTTGTCCGTGTAAACTTTTGCGGGCATGGGATTCAGGGGTGATGGGTTGGGGTTGGGGTTTGCGTCGGCGGTCATTTGCGGGCGAGGGCGATTTTCCCGGTGCGGGTCAATTCCTGCACGCCAAAGGTCTTCATCAGGTCGAGGAATTTTTCGACTTTGCTTTCGTTGCCGGTGATCTCGATCGTCAGGCTGCGGGGCTGGACGTCCACAATTTTCGCGCGGAAGATGTCGGTGATCTGCATGATTTCGGCGCGGGTTTTGGCGTCCACGTTCACGCGGACCAGGACCAGTTCGCGGTCAATGAACTCATCCTGCCGGTAGTCATGGACTTCGAGCACGTTGACCAGTTTGTTGAGCTGCTTGACGATTTGATCCACGGTGGCGTCGTCGCCGCGGGTGACGATGGTCATGCGGGAGGTGTCGGCCTCCTGGGTGGGGGCGACGTTGAGGGAGTCAATGTTGTAGCCCCGGCCGCTGAACAGGCCGGCGACACGGGTGAGCACCCCGAACTTGTTTTCGACCAGCACGGATATGGTATGACGCATAAAATGGCGCGTGATTTGATTTTAATCAGCCGCAAAGTAGCCACGCCCCCCGCCCCGGTCAACACGGAATTTCGGGATGCGGACCTTGAGCAGGGCCAATTCATGAGGGTGCCGTGGAGGGGAGCGTCGCGGCCACCCGCCGCTCTGGAAGACCGGCGATGCGAGGATGCGTGGAGAACCCGCAGAATGAGGCATACAGGAGGGTTGGACCCAAGAAATAGCACGATTATGTGCGATTATGCACGATTGGACACGATTGGACACGATTTCCTCCTTCGCTAAAGCTACGGAGGACAGGTGGGCCTGGCTGCACGGGTTCATTGCGACCTTGCCATTTTTTGCCATTGTTTGCCATTTCGTCACAAAAAAATTATTTTTTTTTACCTTTATCCACCTTTATCCACCTTTATCCACCTTTATTGGGATGGTCCGGCGCCGAAGGACACGCGAGGCGGGCGGGCGGCCGGACGGAAGCGACTGTGCGCCACTTTGGCGCAAGACACCCAGCGCGGCGGCGGACGGAATGCCGTCCCGGCGGCTGCAGACGTTTGTCGCCCCCAACCTCATGCTGCTATAAGGGGTATCACATAGCGAATGAATTGTCAAGGCAAATCTGGAAGAAAGTGCGGGGGACCACGGCTGGCTCATGAGGGGAACCCGCCCGCCTCTTCTCCCTCTCCTGCACACACTTGTGGAGGAGAGGGCCGGGGAGAGGAGGTTTTCCCCTCTCACCCAGCCCTTCATGAGCCGGCCGCGGGCCTTGAGGCTTGCAAAAAGTAATCTTGCGGCGATGGTTGGTCCATGCCGGAAAGAGCAGCAGTCGCGCGGGGGCGGGGCGCCGGGGACAACCCGCCCAATCGCTTTGAAAAGATCCATCTGGAACGGGACGAGGATTGGGATCCCGCGCGGGATCCCGCGCCGAAAACCCAGTTTCTGCGCGATCTTTCCCAGAGCATCATCAGCCACAACGACAGCCCCGACGTTCCGTTCGACGCCAGCCTGAACAGTTACAGAGGCTGCGAGCACGGCTGCTCGTATTGTTACGCCCGGAACACGCATGAGTACCTGGGCTTCTCCGCCGGCCTGGAATTCGAGACCAAAATCATGGTGAAGGAAAACGCGCCCGATCTGCTCCGGCGCGAGCTTTCCTCGCCCAAATGGAAGCCGCAAACCCTCGCCATGAGCGGGGTGACCGACTGCTATCAGCCCGTCGAGCGCCGGCTGCAATTGACGCGCCGATGCCTGGCCGTCCTGGCGGAATTCAGGAATCCGGTGAGCATCGTCACCAAGAATCATCTGGTGACGCGGGACCTTGATCTGCTCCGGGAACTGGCGGCGCGCCACGCGGTGACGGTCCATCTTTCCATCAACTCGCTGGACAGCGAGCTGGCCCGCAAACTCGAGCCGCGGGCGGCTTCGCCCAAAATGCGGCTGGCGGCGGTGGAGGCTTTGGCGAAGGCGGGCGTGCCGGTGGGGGTGCTGGTCGCGCCGGTCATCCCGGCCCTGAACGACCACGAAATCCCGTCGGTGCTGGCTGCGGCCAAAGCCGCCGGGGCTCGGTGGGCGTGCATGGAGATCGTGCGGTTGCCGCTGACGGTCGCGCCGATTTTTGAGGAGTGGCTGGAACGGAACGCGCCCGGCAGGAAGGAGAAGGTGTTGAACCGCATCCGCGCCATGCGGGGCGGCAGGCTCAACGATCCCCGTTTCGGGGCGAGGATGCGCGGGGAGGGGCTTTTTGCGGAGCAGATTTCGCGGATGTTCCACGTCGCGCGCCGCAAGGCGGGTTTGGATGAGGACGGCCCGGAGTTGTCCACCGCCGCTTTTCGCGGGCCGGCGGGGGCGCAGTTGGGGCTGGGCATTTAAGGCTTCCGGCGGTGTGGGGTTTGGCTTGGGATTCACTGCTGTCTCGCACCCTAATTTGCCCATTGGTCAACAAAAATGGTGGATTGACGGCATTTGCGGGGATGCGAAAATGCGAGGTGGAATCATGCAATTCGGCGCAGCTTTGCAGACAACGCGAAAAGAACGATGGAACACTATGAAAGGAATCAATCAACTCCGCCTGGTCCTGGCGACTGTCACCGTCCTCACCTCATTGCCGGCTGGCGCCCAAGTGACGGCCCCGGCGTGGAATCTGCCAAGCATCTACGGCACAAACATCCATTCCACCAGTTTCGCCGGCAAAGTGGTGGTGCTCAACTTCTTTGCCACTTGGTGCGGACCCTGTTGCGCCGAAATCCCCAGTTTGATCGCCTTGCAGCAAAAATACGCCCCGGATGGCATGACGGTGGTTGGCATATCCATTGATGCCAGCACAAACGGAATCAACCCGCCCACTTCGCTGCTCAGTTCCTTTGCCGCGAGTTACGGCATCAACTATCCCGTAGTGATGGACGCCCCGGGAGATGTGGCGGAGAATCTCTACGGCCCCATCGCGTACCCGGCGGTGGGCTACTTGGAATATATTCCGACCACATTTGTCATTGACCGTCAAAATCATATTGTGCAGACATTCATTGGCGAACAAACCTATTCGACCTACGAAAGCGCCGTCTTGCCGTTGATTTACGCGAATTTGACCGTCAACGTGTGCATGAGCAATTCGCTGGCCCACATTTCCTGGCCGTTGACGCGCGCCTCGTTCGTGGTGCAAAGCTGCAGCAACCTCTGCGGCGGCGCATGGACACAGGAAACCGAAACCATTCAGTCGAACAGCGCGTGTCAGTTTATCAACGTGTCCTTGGGGCCGAAAGCGAAGTTCTTCCGGCTTGAGACTCCGTAAGCGCCCTGTTCTGAACCAGCCATGAAACGCCCGGTCTCAGACCATTCCCGCGCGAGGACGAGGTGGCGGGGCGCGTTCACACTGGTGGAACTGCTGGTGGTCATCGCCATTATTGCCATTCTGGCGGCGTTGCTGCTGCCCGCCTTGTCCAACGCGAAGGAAAGGTCCCGCCGGGCCGTTTGCAGCCAGAATCTGCGGCAAATCGGGCTGGCTTTGATCCTGTACGCCGGTGACAACGGCGACGCGCTTCCCCCGCCACAAGGGCCGTCGGGCTATTGGCCGGGGGCCCTGCAACCCAACTGCGCGAACGCGGGGGTTTTGCTCTGCCCCACAGATCGGTCCGCGGCTCTGAGCGCCACCAACGCGCCCTCCACCAATGCCGATTTGGCGCCGAGAAGCTACTTAATCAATTCCTTCGTGGATTACTATGCCAATCTGGCCGGTTTGGACAGTACCACCCCGACTTGGAACGCCAGCATCTGGCTGCTGCAGATGACGCAGTCATCCATCGTGGATCCTTCCGCGACTATCTCCTTTGGTGACAAGGCTTCCGGTTCCTCCGCCTATTTCGTCAACATTTTTCAGTCCCCAATGGCCAGCTATCTGGCCGATGTGGCCGAGAATCGGCACTGCAATCCATCTGGCTCTCGGAACGGCGGCGGGGCCAACTTCGCCATGGCGGATGAAAGCGTCCAATATCTGGCATACGGCGAAACGACTTGTCCCCTCAATCTTTGGGCGGTCCTGGATCAGTGGCGGCTTGAAGAAGCCCTGTGCCGTCCAGGCTCCAGATAGGCAACCGGCGGCCAAGGGGGAGATATTTAGCCTGGTATGACGCCTATGAAAGATAAATTCCTGATCTATTGCTCCCTGGCTGTCAGTATTGCGGCTTTCAGCTATTCCGCGTGGATTCATCACCACTCCGAGCAGATGGCACAGCAAGCCCTCCGGGAGCGCGAGAAACACTTTGTTCAAACTTTGCTGCCGAGAATCAACGAAACGTATCGAATCCTCAACGCGACCAATGTTGCGACTAATGCGACGACGTTGGAGGAGCTGGTTGGCCCTTATGTGGAGGTGTTCAATCGAATGGGTGAGACCCCGGCGGAAGATGAGAAAAAGAAACCATGATACAATGGATGCGCGTCAACAAATTGACTGGCCGTCGGGCCGCTCCCGGCGGCATTTGAGGCTGAGCCTTCGGCGCCCTGAGAGAACCTCGGAAACCCGGCTTCGACTGCCCAGGAAAGGCGCCAAATCTTTAGCGGTGAGGCCTTGTTGCGCCATTCGGAAACGAATCGCCGCCACCGGGTCCGGCTTTCGGCGCATATTCGCGGCCAACCCCCTTCCCTCGTCGCCAGTTGAGGACCCTTTCGCTATTCCCAATTCCCTAATCACCATTCCTTCTAACGGGTTAACGGCTCCAGACCCCCAAAGGCCCCCTGTTCGGTCCCCTCCACTCTTCATGCTGGCTCGGACATACGCGTCCCCGGCCCGTACTGACTGATTCACTGATTCACTGATTCACTAATTGCCCGGTCCCGCCCTCGCCCCATCGTGAAGCCGGATAAAGGTCAATCAAGGTTAATCAAGGTTAATTTAACCAAAAAAATAATGGGGCCGGCCGGTGCGTGGGAATGGGAGAGAAGCCTTTTTTCCAAAAACTAATTTGCAACATGAGAAGGACGGGCTATCTTGCAGTATGAAGCCCGCCGGCATCATCAAGCTCGGCAGCCTGTCATTGGGCGCCACGGTCTTGTTGGTCAGCCTTCCCGGAAACCCGGCCTTCCAAGCCGCTTCAGCCATTCTCAAACTGCCCGCCAACTCCAGCGGGGAGCAGATCCAAATGGCGCTGGACAGCCTGCCGCCCAACGGCGAGTTGATCCTGAGCGCGGGCATTTATGAAATCCACCAGCCGCTCCGGTTGTGGCGCGATTTCGTGACCCTGCGCGGCAGCGGGCCGGCCACCATCCTGCGTCTGGCCGATCAGGCCGACTGCCCGGTCGTCATCCTCGGGCCCCAGTTGAATGATACCACGCGTCCGGCGCGGCATCTTCGCCTGGCCGACCTGGTCATTGACGGCAACCGGGCCAACCAGAAAGCGGAGTTCTGGCGCTCCGCGGGCGACGGCTCCGAGATCAACAACAACGGGGTGCAGATTTGGAACGCGATGGATGCCGTGGTGGAACACGTCGTCTGCTGCCACTGCCGCTCCGGGGGGCTGGTCGCGGCGGAGGTCCTCCGCCTTCTGGTGAGCGACTTGGACTCGTTTGACAACCAGTTCGACGGACTGGCCTGTTACCAGACCCGGGAGAGCCGTTTCGACGGGCTGCGCCTGCACGACAATCTGGCCGCCGGCATCTCCCTGGATCTTGCGTTCAACCACAATTTCATCCATGACGCCGTGCTGGCCGGAAACGACCTGGGGGTTTTCATGCGCGAATCCTGCGACAATTTATTTCAAAGCCTGACGATTTTCCGGAGCCGCAGCGACGGGGTCTTCATCGCCCAGGCGACCGCGCCGACGGACAACGGCTGGCGGCTGCAACCCGGCACCCAATGCACCGGCAACAGCTTTGAGCAACTCACCGTGGATGGTTGCGGCGGAACGGCCTTCCAGGTCAACAACGCCTCCTGCACCAACAACGCCATCAACGACGCCCATTTCCTGGGCAACCTCCGCGGCGGTTTGGGCCAGCCGGAGGGCGACGTGCTCAGAGTCAGCGCGTTGGTGGAGCACTAAGAGGCGCGCGCGCCTTCTTTGGGCGGTGGTTTCATAATCTTAATCTTGATCCTAACCTTCATCCTAATCTTAATCTTAATCCTAATCTTAATCCCGCCCTCCTGAGATTAGGACTAAGATTAGGATTATGAAGGGAACCCAAAAAAGCAAAAGGCACCCCAATGGCCGGCGCCTCCGAACTCGTCACCGGGCGATTTCATAGACGAACCCCTTTAAGTACTCCGTCTCCCGGACCGCGGGCAGGATGGGGTGGTCGGGGGACTGGCTGCAGGCGGCGACGCGGCGCAGAACGAAGTGGGCGTCGTAAGCCGCCTCCATGATCACCGCCTCGAACAGGAGCGCGTCCACATGGTGGGAACAACAAAAAGTGGCCAGCGCCCCGCCGGGACGCAACAGTTTGAGGGCGCGCAGATGAATCTCCTTGTAACCGCGCATCGCGTCCTCCACTGCGGCGCGGGTGCGGGTGAAGGAAGGCGGATCGAGGATGATGAGGTCGAATTTGGGGACGACTTTTTCGTGCGGGCGGACGGCGGTTTGCGCCTTGAGCCAGTCGAACACATTGGCCGCCTCGAAGGAGCATTTTTCCGCCAGGCCGTTGCGCTCGGCGTGGCGTTGCGCGGCGGCGACCGCCTCTTCGCTCTGGTCCAGCCCGTGGACATGGGCGGCTCCGGCCCGCGCGCAATGCAGGGCAAACCCCCCCAGATAGCTGAAGCAATCCAGCACCTGCCGGCCAGCGGCCAACTCGGCGACCAGCAGGTAGTTTTTCTGCTGATCCAAATAGAGGCCGGTCTTGTGGCCGCCCAATATGTCCACCTCGAACCGCAATCCGTTGAGGTCCACAGAAAGGGGGCCGTCGAGCGCGCCGGCCAGAAGCCCGTTGGATTCGGCCAGTCCCTCAAATTTGCGGAAGGACGCCTCGCTCTTCTCCAGGATGGCGCGGGGCGAAAAGAGGGATTGCAGGGCTTCGACGATCATGGCCTTGCGCTGATCCATGCCCAGGGAGGAAATCTGGACCACCAGCACATCGCCGTATTTGTCCACAATCAGGCCGCTGAGAAAATCCCCCTCGGCGTTGACCACGCGGAAGCACGAGGCCCGCGGCAGATGCCGCTGGCGCACGGCCAGCGCCGCGCGGAGGCGCCCGAGGAAAAAGTCGCGGTTGACCTCGACCCGCTCCGGGGAAATCACCCGCACCTGGATTTTGGATTTGGCGTTGTAAAACCCGACACCCAGGAAGCGCTGCCGGTGGTCCTTGATTTGCACCAGCGCCCCGTCCGCCGCGGGCGCGGTCAGGCGCAGAATGGACGCGGAATAAATCCAGGGATGCCCGGCGAGGACGCGGTCGGCGTCGCCCGGGCGCAGGAGGACGGTGGGGAGCGCGCTCAATGTTCTGGGTTCAGGGTTTGTCATTCATCGCCGCGCCCGCGAGGGGGCCGGCGGCGGGCCATCCTGCTCCCACGCGGGAAAAGTTGAAACCTTAAAGTTTTTGCTGGCAATAATCCTAATGCGTGTCATAATGCCCAGTGACACATGACAACCAATGGAACCATCGGCACCCTGCTTCACCACAAGGGCCGCAAAGTGTGGACCCTCTCCGCCAAAGCCACCGTCTATGAGGCCATCGAACTGCTGGCCGAAAAGAACATCGGCGCGGTGCCCGTCGTGGAGGGGGACCAGATCATCGGGATGTTTTCCGAGCGCGATTACACCCGCAAAGTCGCCCTGGCGGGCAAGTCCTCCCGCGGCACCCTGGTCCGCGAGATCATCTCCACCGCCGTCATCGCCGTCACCTCCGAGCACACCATTGAGGAGGCGATGCGTTTGATGACCGAAAAACGCATCCGGCATCTGCCCGTCATTGACGGGGGCAAACTCACCGGCATGGTCTCGATCGGCGACATGGTCAATTGGATCATTTCCGCGCAAAGCGCCACCATTGACCAGATGCAATCCTACTTGGCGGGGAGGTGACCCCGTTTTCAGGGAACCACCGCCTGGTAAAAAGCCGGCCCCGCAGGCACCGGCAACTGGATGGCGCGATCCGCGCCGGGGTCGTAGTTTGTCGCGGCGTTGGTCCAGGTGATCAGGTCCGGGGAAGACTGGATGACGTAAGTGACGTTGCTCTGGCCCTGCAAGGTGAATCCGAATTGTCCCGAACACACCTGCGGCGCGCACAAAAGAGGCTGCGCCAGGGTGTCGTAAACCTGGACCACCGCCGCCGCCACAGTGGTCGCCTGGTTGGTTCCAGGCGGGGAATAAACGCGCCAGACACCGTTGCCGTAGTCCGTCGCATACAGATTGCCCGCGTTGTCCCAAGCCACGTCGGTGTACTCAGGAACGTGGTCAAGACCGTTCGTCACATCGAGTTGGGTCACAAGCTGGCCGTTGGTGGCGTAATAAATGTTCACCCCGCCATTGAGCAAATAATTCTGCTCCACCGCATACCCCAGCACCGCCACCGCCACAAAAGTGGCTGTGGGATCCACCGCGATCCCGTAGGCATTTTCCAAATCCTCATTCGTGGACCAAACGCCCCAAAGCGCGTTGGTGGCCAGCAACCCGCCATTGGTCGTGAAACAGAAAACGCGCATGGTGTTCGCGTAGTTGGTGTTCGCCAGTCCATCCAGACTTTGAATGGCATAAATGTTTCCATTGGTGTCCAGGCACATGTCCCAGGGCGCGACGGTCAGGCCGTTGGTGTCGGTGCTCACGGCCGCGTTGGTCGTGCCGGTGTCATTGGAGCCGAGCATTCCGTTGTTCGTCACCCCCCATTCCAAAATGCCGGCGCTGCCGCCATTGGCCAGGTTGGTGTTGGCGTCCGCCATAAAAAGCAGGGTGTTCGTCCCGGCCCCGGTCACCCACGGGCCGCTCAACGACTCCGCAGGGTAGGAGTAATTGTTGGTATTGAGCACAGTGAGGTAATTGGTCGAAATGACCTCGTCAAAGGCCAGCACAATCCCGTTGCTGCTCCAGTCGTCAATATAGACCTTGTCATCGCTTGAAATGCCAATCTTCCACGGGCTGAATTGTCTGCCCGCCCATGGATACGCCCCCGTGCTCAGGCCCCCCCCTTCATCGGGGGGACTTCCGTCGGCGTTGAACTTTTCGATCCCCGCCAAGTCCTTGTCGAACGGCGCGCTCCCCACGAACACCCGGCCATAAAACGGGCTGTTCGTGTTTTTGTTGACCGCAATGCTCATCGGAAATGGGACCTGAAAATTCGCGCTGTCATCCGTGATATTCGTCCAGTTGGTGTAACCTTCCGTCTCCGCCGTGATGCTGATCGAATAAATCCCCGCCGCCGCGTTGGTCAGCGTCGTCTGGTCGCTCCCGTCCCAGTTGATCGAATTGCTCCCGGCGTCCGTGCCCGCCATCCCTCCGGCAAGGTTCGTGCTCCAGAGGACGGCGCTGTTGGATTCAATCTGCACGGTGACGCCCAGCGTGGCGGGTTCATTGAGAATGTAACTGATTTGCAGGCCGTTGGTTGCCAGGATCGCGGCATTATTGGTGGAACCGTTGAGCCGGATGTCCGTGGCATAGACATTGGCCCGGCTGGAAGCGCAACCCAGTGACAACATCAGCGCCACAGTCAGAAGGCCTCCGGCGCGGCGGTCAGTTTTCTTCCGGCGTAAAATCATTTGCCAGTTCCCAAAACCTAAAACTTTGGCGCATGGATTCAAATATCATCCTCCTTCCGTCTCTCCATTTCAAGCCTGAATATACCTGAATATACCTGAAAAACTCGCCATTGACAGCGTTTAATCTATATATCAATATATCCGCATTCGTTGATTTGAAAGTTTGTTTATGGAAAAACATGAAAAGCAGAGCGGCTTCATGAAAGCCCTCAAATGCCGCGAGTGCGGCCGGGAGTACCCGCTGGCGGCCATCCACGTCTGCGAATTTGACTTCGGCCCGCTGGAGGTCGCCTACGACTACCCGCGCATCAAACAATCCATGACCCGCGCCGCCATCCAGTCCCGGCCCATGAGCATGTGGCGTTTCCGCGAACTTCTGCCCGTGGCTGGCGACCCGACGGTCGGATTGGAGGTCGGCGGCACACCCCTCATCCGGGCCGACCGGCTGGCCAAACGCTTGGGCATCAGGGAGTTGTGGGTCAAGAACGACGCCGTCAACTATCCCACTCTTTCCTTCAAGGACCGCGTCGTCAGTGTTGCCCTGAGCCGCGCCCGCGAACTGGGGTTCACCACCGTCGCCTGCGCCTCCACCGGCAATCTGGCCAACTCCGTCGCCGCCAACGCCGCCGCCGCCGGCCTAAAAGCATACGTGTTCATCCCCTCCGACCTCGAGCAGGGCAAGATCGTAAATTCCCTGATCTACGGCGCCCAGGTCATCGGAATCCGGGGACATTACGACGAAGTCAACCGCCTCTGCGCCGAAATCGCGGGCAAATATCCGTGGGCCTTTGTCAATGTCAACATGCGGCCCTACTACGCCGAAGGCTCCAAGAGCATGGGCTTGGAGATCGTGGAACAATTTGGCTGGCGCGTCCCGCCGCACACCGTCGTTCCCGTGGCCTCCGGCTCCCTGCTCACCAAGGTCCACAAGAGCTACCAGGAGGCCATCAAGCTGGGCCTGGCCCCGGACGCCAAATACAAAATCCATGGCGCCCAGGCCGCCGGTTGCTCCCCCATTTCCACCGCCCACAAGGCCGGCCTGGATTTCTTCAAGCCCGTCAAACCCAACACCATCGCCAAATCCCTGGCCATCGGCACCCCGGCGGACGGCTTTTACGCCCTGCGAGTGATGAAAGAAACCGGCGGCGGCGCCGAGGATGTCACCGACGGCCAAATCCGCGAGGGCATCAAGCTCCTGGCCGAGTGCGAGGGCATTTTTGCCGAGACGGCGGGCGGCGTCACGGTGGGCGTGGCCGCCAAACTCATTGCCAGCGGGGCCATTCCATCTGGGGATGCCGCTGTGCTTTGTGTCACCGGCAACGGGCTGAAGACCCTCGACGCGGTGGCGGACCACGCCGGATTCACCCGCGAGATCAAGCCCAGCCTCCGGGAATTCGAGGCCCTCCTGGCGCAGGAAGAGAAAGGGAATGCCTGAAGCAGCTTCCCATCGCGCCTCCTTTGTGATAGCATAGAAATTGTGAAGACCATTCCACAAGGCCTTTTGGCAAAGGCCGTCGAGCGGTTGAAGGCCGAGTTTGAGCCGGAGGAAATTTATTTGTTCGGTTCCCACGCCTGGGGAACCCCGACGGACGATAGCGATGTGGATTTGATGGTAATTGTCCGCGACAGCGCTGAACGCGGCATCCAGCGGATGCAGCGTGCGCACCGTTGCCTGCGCGACATCGGGTTCTCCAAGGACGTGCTGGTTCCCACGCGCGCCCAGGTGGACCGCTACAAACACCTTCGCGCCTCGTTGTTTCATCAAGTCCTCATGCAAGGCCGCAAACTGTATGGATGAGGCCGCGCAAGAACTCGCCCGGGAATGGCTCACGCGCGCCGATCACGACCTGCGCTCCGCGCGAGTGTTGGCATCGTCGAAAAGCCCGCTCCTCGACACGGCCATTTACCATTGCCAGCAAGCAGCGGAGAAATCCCTCAAGGCGTGGTTGCAATCCAAAGACGCTCCCTTTCCCAAAACCCACGACATCGAAGACTTGGTGAAGCGGGCTTCGGTCATCAACCTTGACTTCGGAAAACTTGCTGCGGCAGCCTCGGTGCTGACGCCTTATGTTTCGGCATTCCGCTATCCCGGCGGCTTTGACGAACCGATGCCATCGCCCGAGGAGTTTGATGCCGCATTGCAACATGCGCAGAACATTTACGATTTCGTGCTCAATCTGCTTCCAAGGGAAGCCAAGCCATGAGCACATTCGACGCCTTGCAACCCCATTGCGCCAAGCCGCGCAACCTCAAGCCCAGTTGGCCCGAGGTCGAGGCCCTCCTGGCGCAGGAAGAGAAGGGGAATGCCTAAAAATGGTCAAGTCACCCGAGAGCATGACTTCAGAATTGTCCGCTTGGAATGGCGGAAATGGCATTGATTTGAAATCGTGGGTTCAATGTATGGGTGATTTCAAGTTGGCGGTGGGTTACTCGACAGTTTTCTGGCCTAAATTCGTTCTGTTTGAGGATTACATTCTCCTGGAAGGATTTGATTTGGAGGCGCTGCGAGGTTTTGAAAGGGCTAACAGGGGCGACAAAGCCGCAGTTGAATGGGTGATGAACCATTGCCACATTGCGGATATTCATTGCGGCGACCGGGACAATCTCTCGGAGGACAAGATTGTTCTTTTGGGAAACACGTTGAAAGAAATCCACCTGGCGAAACTCCTCTGGCAATTTCCAGACCGTCCGTGCGTGGTCGAGTTTCATGAGCCAGACGACAGAAAGAATCTGATGGAGTTTCAGTTGAGTTTCTGGCAAAAGAAACATGAAAAGAAGAGTTGAAATTGAATTTATGCCAAAAAAAGTCCGCATCCCAACCCCGCTCCGCAAGCTGACCAACAACGAGGAGGTCGTCGAAGTCAGCGCCGCCACCGTCGGCGCAGCCATCGCCGAATTGCAGCGCCGTTTCCCGGGCATCCAGGAACGGCTCCTGGATGACACCGGGGGCGTCCGCCGCTTTGTCAACGTCTATGTCAACGAGGAGGATATTCGCTTCCTCCAGAACCAGGAAACCGCCCTCAAAGACGGCGACGAACTGAGCATCATTCCCGCCATCGCCGGCGGCTGAGCCGTCGTGCGCCACCGTCGCCAATCGAAAGGCCCCATGCCGGCAAAAAAGAAGACACGCAAAAACGCCAGCGCCACGCCCCCCGCGCGAACCCGCCTCTGGCTCATGTACCCGCCCAAATTCATCACCACGCCGGTGATCTGGGAGTTGTCCCGCAAATTCCCCGTCGTCACCAACGTCCGTCAGGCCAGCGTGACCGACGAGATCGGCATCGTCTGCCTGGAATTGAGCGGACCCGGCCCCCAAGTCAGCGCCGCCATCGCCTGGCTGGAACACAAGGGCATCAAAGTCGAGCCGGTCGAAATAGGCGTCATCGAGAGCTAAGTAAGGGATTCCACTACAACAAGATAAGTACTTTTTTGGCGTCTCTCCTTGACCCCCGACCGCCTTGCCATTATCCTCGTAACTGCTCTAGGCGCAGTCACTTAAAACTTATGACAAAGCGTGATCTTATAATCCGGATCAGCGAAGAAACGGGGTTGGTCCAGCAAAAAGTCTTGGAAGTGGTTCAACGAACCCTCGACCTTATCGCCGAGGCCGTCGCCGCGGGGAAAACGGTGGAGTTGCGCAATTTTGGCGTTTTTGAGGTCCGGGTTCGCAAAGCCCGCGTCGGTCGCAACCCAAACCAGCCGGGCAAAGACGTCCCCATCCCCCAGCGGGCGATCGTCAAGTTCAAACCCGGCAAGGAAATGCGGGAAGCCGTTTTGAAAACGCCCTCTCCGGTCAAAGTGTAGGGCCGTCCTGTCCACGATGTTCTTTCCGCCGGACGAGACTTCGTTTTGGCCCCCCGTCACCTCCCTGCAAATCCGCTCCCCGCATCCCCCCAGATGCGATTGCTTTTCCACCGCCCGCCGCCCCATCCACGGGCGACCCGCCGATTTTGATTCTCATTTGCCCGGTTTTGTGCCTTCTTGGGAACCTCTTGTATGGAACGATTGCCTGGATTTAGGGATTTTTATCCCGAACCGGTCCCGCACCCCGATTTGTGGAGCGCGGACGCCCGCCAATTCATTTTCGAGCGCTGGCGCGCCACCGCCCGGCGCTACGGCTTCCGCGAATATGACGGCCCGCCCCTGGAGCCACTGGAATTATACACTCTCAAAAGCGGCGCGGAAATTGTCGCCCAACTCTATGACTTCAGCGACAAGGGAAACCGTCCCGTCGCCCTCCGGCCCGAAATGACCCCCACCCTGGCCCGCATGGTCGCCGCCCACGAGCGCCATTACAAAAAGCCTCTCAAGTGGTTCGCCATCCCCCAGCTTTTTCGGTACGAACGCCAGCAAAAAGGCCGCCTCCGCGAACATTTCCAGTTCAATGCCGACATCATCGGCGAACCGGGGCCGGCCGCCGAGTCCGAGCTTCTGGCCCTGCTGATTGATTCCTTGCGCGCCTTCGGATTGACGGCGGAGGATTTCGTCGTCCGCCTCAGCAGCCGCGACGCCTGGCAGGAGTTCTTCCTCGCCCGCGGCGGCAAAGCCGAAGACGCCGGCCACTTCTTCCAGGTCATTGACAAACTGGAGCGCGAATCCCCCGAACAAAGCTCCAAATCCCTCGCCGCCCTGGGTTTCTCGCTGGAGCAAGTCAATCAGTTCATCAGCCAGGGGCGTCCCACCGCGCGGTTGGAGTCCATTGTCCACAATCTCCAGGCGCGCGGTCTGGGCGCCTTCGCCAGAATTGACTATCACGTCATTCGCGGCCTGGCTTACTACACTGGCGTCGTCTTTGAGGTCTTCGACAAAAAGGGCGAATTCCGCGCCATCGCCGGCGGCGGACGCTACGACAAGCTCATCCACCTTCTAAGCGCCGGCAAGGCCGATCTCCCCGCCCTGGGCTTCGGGATGGGCGACGTGGTTCTCCTGGAATTGCTCCAGGCCCGCGGCTTGCTCCCCAAATTTGCCGCCCCCGTCGAGCTTTTTTATGTGATCGAGGATGAGACGCTGCGGGAGGATTCCCTGCGGCGCGTGCAACACTGGCGCGAACAGGGCCGCGCGGTGGACTATCCCCTGGCCCCCGCCAAGCCGGACAAACAACTCAAGCGCGCCCTGGAATTGCAGGCCGGCGCCACCCTCAAGCTGGAACGCGCCCCCGGCGGCAAATGGGTGGAAAAATGCAAAGACCTCGCCACCCGCCAGGAAACCGCCGTCACTTTTTCCGACGCTCCAGATAAATCCGGCGCACCTCCCGGAACACCTGGTCCACCGTGATGTGTTGCATGCAGAGATTGTTCCGACAGGGGGACTGCCGGTTGTTGTTCGCGTTCACGCACGGGCTGCAAGAGATTCCCGCCCACAGAGCCACATTTCGCGGCGTGCGCGCCGCGAAGAGCGCCGGCGTCTCCGGGCCGAAGAGAGTCACCACATGGATGGAAGTCAGCGAGGCAAAATGGGCCGGCCCGCTGTCGTTGGTCACCAACACCTCGCACAGCGCGTAGAGCACCATCAACTGCCGCAGGGTCGTCCTGCCCGCCAGGCAGGTGCAGCGCGGCGAATTGACCTCCCGCGCCAGCCGCCCGACCTCCGTGACTTCGCGCGGACCGCCCGTGAAGCAGATGTGGACTTCGGGGAATTGGGCGAGCAACTGCCGCGCCAGTTCCACATACCGCGGGGCCGGCCATTGGCGCAAGGGCACCAGATCACTCGCGTTGGGGTTGAGCAGGATCACCGGCGGCTGCCTCCCGTTCTCGCGCGGCAGCATCGCCCGCACCGGCTCCACCTCCCCGGGCCGCGGCGCGAAATGCCGGAAATCGTTTTCCGCAGACGGCGGCGCCAGGTCAATGGTCGGCAGATCCGCCGGATCGCACCGCAACGACTCCACCAGCACTTGGAACATCGTCGTGGTGTGCAGGTGCGGATTATACAAAAGCCGGTGCGTCATCAAATCCCCGCGAAACGGCCCGGCCGCGTACCAGGTGTGAAATCCCACCCGCGCCCGCGCCCCGCTCAGAAACGTGATGACCGCCGACCCGCGCGCGAAGAACTCCATGTCTATCGCCGCGTCCAGTTTCAACCGCCACAACTGTCGCACCGCCCGCAGCGTCGTCATCGCCAGTCCGGTCAGACTCTGCGAGTTGAGGGTGATGACGTTTCCCTCCGGCACCAGTTCCAGCAAATCCAGGATGAAGCGGTTCTCCTCGAACACGATGAAATAGACATTCTCGCGCCCGACCATTTGCACCGCGCGGTTGATGGCGGCGATGGCCAGGACTGTGGAGCCTTGCTCGGCCAGTTTCACGAACAAAATGTTCCGCACCCGGCACGGCCCCGGCGGCAGGCGCCGGGTGAAGATCCGGCGCGCCCACGTGAGGCAAAAACAGAGCGGCACTCCCACCACCCGGTCAATGGTTTGGAGCTTCGGAATATTCACGCGCCCAAAATATACACCCCGCCGCCGTTTACGAGCACAACATTTCCGCGGGGGCGCATCCCGGTTTTTGTAGCGCAGACGTCCACGTCTGCTGTGTCGCGGGTTTCCCAACCCGCCTGCGGGACGCCGATTCGGAAATCGGCGGCACAGCAGGTTTTGGAAACCTGCGCTACCATCGGCGTCTCCCTGCCTCTACGCGTTATTGCCAAAAAATGAGATGCGCACCTTTCCGCGGGGCGCCCGAAAAAAACCTTGCCCGGCGCGCAAACCATGTTAGCTTGCGGCCCATGCGCGCGTCAGGAATAACTCGATTAAAAATGAAACGATACATTTTGGCAAAATTGGCGTTCTGTGGTCTCGCCCTTAATCTGACATATCCGGGGCTGCGGGCGGCGGCCCAGGACGCGGCCCCCAAAACCGATTCGGAGAAGTTCGGGTACGCTTACGGCATGTACATGGGGGCCTCGGTCAAGCAACTCAAGGAGCAGATGAAGAGCATGGGCGTGGACATGGACACGGACAACTTCCTCAAGGGGCTGAAGGACTCCCTGGCGGGCGGCGCCACGCTGATGACCACCAATGAAGTCAAAACTATTTTGAACGCCCTGGAGACAAAAGTCCAGGCGCAGCAAGCGGTCAAGATGAAGGAGCTGGGCGACAAGAACATCAAAACCGGCCAGGATTTCCTCGACAAGAACAAGAGCCTGCCGGACGTCAAGGTCCTGCCCGACGGCGTCCAATACAAGATCATCAAACCAGGCGACGGCCCAAAGCCAAAATTGACCGACACGGTCATCGTGAACTATCGCGGCACGTTCGTGGATGGCCAGGAGTTTGACGCCTCGCAACCGGGCAGCCCCAGGAAGTTCGCCGTGAACGCGGTCATCCCGGGCTGGACGGAGATTCTCCAGCTCATGCCGACCGGCTCCAAATGGCAGGCGGTCATCCCTTCCGACAAGGCCTACGGCCCGAATGGCCGCCCGGGGATTCCTCCCAACGCCACCTTGATTTTTGACGTGGAATTGCTCTCCATCGAACCGCCGCCGTCCTCCAGCCCCGCCGTCAAACCTTGAAGCGGATCTGGGCCGGCCCGGCGGGCGTCTCGTGCGCGCAGGGCTGGTTGGTGGGGGCGTCGGGCTGCCGGTCGTTCGGGGCGATGAGCCGGTTGGCCAGCAGGTAGGCCTCCACCTCCTCCCCGCTGATGTCCGCCAGCATCTTGCCGTTGACTTCCACGCACGGGCTGAGGGCCTGGCCGGATTTTAGGATCATTTCCTCCCGTTGCGCGGGGTCGTTGATGATGTCGCGGTCCTCGAAGGGCAGATCGTACTTGCGCAGCACGGCGCGCACACCCTGGCTCCAGCCGCAACTGGGCTTCAAATAAGCGGTGATCTTCGGTTTTTCCATAAGTTCTTCTTCAATACAAGTTTACCATTTCGCATCCAATCTGCCACAACCCCCGCCATTGGCAACCCCAATCCACAATGGGAACCGCTTCCAGAATCTGTCAACCCGCCCCTGGCAGCGCGGAATCCACTGCTCCCGCCAATTCCTCCGCGGTCAGGACGATGGGATTGGCCTTCATGCTGCTGGCTTGGGCGGCTTTTGCCACAATTTCATCCGTGCCGGTCCGTTTGAGACCATAAGCCTCCAGCCCGGGAATCCGCAATTCGGCCACCAACCGCGCAACCCATTCCACTCCCTCCTCGCATGTGGCGTCGGAATTGCCTGTCAACAATCGCGCCACGACTTGGTAACGCGCCACCGCCGGGCTGCCGGGCTGGCGCGCGCGCAGGGCCGACAGGTTGGCCCGCATCACGCGCGGCAGCAGCGCCGCGCAGACCGCCCCGTGCGGCGCGGAAAACATCCCGCCGATCGGCCCGGCCAGCCCGTGGACCGCCCCCAGTCCCGCGTTGGCCAGCGCCATGCCGCCAAACAGGCTGGCCACGCACATGTCCTCCCGCGCCCCCGCGTCGCCGCCGTCGCGCCAGGCCGCCCGCAACGAGCGCGCCGCGCGGCGGATTCCCTCCTCGCACAGCGCGTCGGTCATTGGGTTGGCCCGGAGGCAGACATACGGCTCGATCAATTGCGTCAGCGCGTCCAATCCCGTGCTGGCCGTCAGGGCGGGCGGCAGGTCGCGCGTCAACTCCGGGTCCACCAGCGCGATGGCCGGCAGCAGAAAAGGACTGCGCAGGCTCACTTTCAACCGGTGCTCCGGCGAGGCCAGCACGGCGTTGCGGGTCACCTCCGAACCGGTGCCCGCCGTCGTCGGGATGGCGATGAACGGGGCCGCCGGCTTTGCCACCGCGCGCCCGCGACCGATGATTTCGACATAGTCAAGCACATCGCCCTCGTTGCCCATCATGGCGGCGATGGCTTTGCCGGCGTCCAGGACACTCCCGCCGCCAATGGCGACCACCAAATCGCAACCCTCCCGCCTGGCCAGCCCGACGCCGCGGCGGACGGTTTCCAGGTCCGGCTCGCCGCGCACCGAAAAAGTGGTCGCGCCGACACCCGCCTCCCGCAAAAGCCGCAACAACGGCGCGGCCCGCCCGGCGTCCCTTCCGTTCGCCACCAGCGCGTGGCGGCCCAATTCCCGCGCCAGACGGCCGGCGTCGTTCGCCGTCCGCGGGCCGAAGATGACGCGCGTGGCCGTGGCAAATTGGAATTGCATCTGCGGCGCAGCATACCCCCCCACCCCCGCCCTTGCAAAAGTTTTGAGACGACTCCCCGACCTGGGGCTGTGGGACAAAATTCTTCATGCCTAGAATTTGAAGGGTATGGGAACCCCTCTCTCCGGCTCTCTCCCCGCAAGCGGGGAGAGAGAGAACGCGCGGGCACGACACATATACGTTCCCTGGGCAAATATCGCCCGGCGGAGAATTTTGTCCGGCACCCTCGACCTGGCAGGGCCAATTCATGTGGGTGCCGTGGAGGGATACGTTGCGGCCACGCGGCGCTCTGGATGACCGGCGATGCGAGGAAGCGTGGAGAACACGCAGAATCAGGCATACATTGTTTGCCATTGTTTGCCATTTCGTCTCGAAAAAAAATTCTTTTTTTACCTTCATCCACCTTCATTGACCTTCATTGACCTTCATCCACCTTGATTGGGATCGCTGCTGGGTTGAACGCAAAGTCGCAAAGTCGCAAGGACGCCATATCCCGCTTGAATGGCCTTTATCGGGCTGGGGGGTACGCCACTTTGGCGCAAAACACCTCGCGCCGCCCCGGACGGGTGGGCGTCCGGGCCGGTTTTGTCTGTTGTTCCCTCTGGCCTCATGCTGCTTACAGGGGTATCACATAGCGAAGGAAATGTCAAGTCCAATTTGGAAAAAAGTGCGGGGGGGGACGCATTCCACGTTTTTGGGTGGTTTTTTCCTCGTCTCCAGCCCTAATCTCATGGGTGGGGCAGGATTAGGATTAGGATTATTGCCGCTTTTCACGCCAGCGATGATATTTACGCGGCAAACTCCACTCTTGAATTCCCGATGGAAAACTTGTAGTGTTCTGGCGTGAGTCCGACTGAAATCCTGAATGTCTCCCCGCACGGCTTCTGGCTCATGGTGGCCGGCCGGGAGCATTTTCTGGGGTTTGCCGACTTTCCCTGGTTCAAATCCGCCACACTGGCCCAGTTGTTCAATGTGGAACTCCACCACGGCGACCATCTCTACTGGCCCGACTTGGACGTGGACCTGGATTTGGAGCGCATCCAGCACCCCGAAAAATTCCCCCTAGTCGCCAGGAGCGCCAATTCCCCCACCTGAGAAAGCGTCCGGCTCAGGCTCGCAATTTCCCCCCCACCTCCGCTTGGTAGACACTCCTGTCGAGCCGTGACTCCCTTTGACCGCCCCCCCGCCCCCTACTGTTGTC
>JBEKAN010000020.1:0-22266 GCA_050015895.1 Verrucomicrobiota bacterium | reverse complement strand
GTGGCGTCAATTTCCTCCAGGCCCGCCTCAGCCAGAGTGGCCTTGAGCTGGTTGGCCACCATCAGGATGCCGGCGCGGAGGGACTGGGAGGCCGGATCGGTCCCGGCGGCGGCAAGCGCCATGTCGAAGGCGTCCAGGGTGGGGAGGAGCTTCAGGAGAAGTCCCTCGTTGGCGAAGGCGGCCGCCTCCTGGCGCTCCCGCGCCGCGCGTTTCTTGAAATTCTCAAAATCGGCGCTTTGGCGGACAAACCGGTTCCAATTCTCCTCCGCCTTGGCCGCGCGCTCTTTCAAGTCCTCGATTTGATCGGGCGTCAGGGGCACGGACACGAGCAGGGTTTCCACCGCGGCCGGAGCGGCGGACTCCGCGCCCGGCTCCGCCTTTATGTTCTTTGATTTCTTTTCCATGGTCCATCCATTCAAGGTGATGGGAAGATAACCAGATTGCGGTGGAAGTTCAACAATGCTATTCAATGGGCCGGGGAAGGTTCTGGCCGGGCGGCGTGAATGGCAAACCACCCCGTTTGCCTGTCAATGTGAAGACTCCGAGATGATGACAAGTTCGGAAACTGAGGCGCAATTGGTCGCCCGTTGCCGTGAAGGCGACCGGGAGGCCTGGGACCGGCTTTTTGATCTTCATTACGCGCCGGCGGGGCGGTTCGTCTTCCAGTTGTCGCCGGGCTTCTCTCGGGAGGACGTGGAGGAGATTTGCCAGGAGACCTTTCTGGCCGTCGTCGGGAACCTCCGTTCTTTCAAGGGCCGCAGCCGGCTCCAGACCTGGATCTTCCGCATCGCCGCCAACAAGTCGCGCGATTACCGCCAGCGCCTCCAGGCCGCCAAACGCGGCGGCGGCCTGGCGCCCGTCTCGCTGGACGCGGAGAGTCCGGACACCGGGCTGAGGCTCGATCCCCCCAGCCCGCTGCCCGGCCCGGACGCGATGCTGCTCCAGGCGGAGCGGATGGCGCAGCTCGGCGCGGCCCTCGAACAATTGGGCCAGCCCTGCCGCGACATCATTGAATTGCGCTTTTTTGGCGATTTGAGCTATGAGGAGATTTCGGCGGAGCTGGAGTTGAATTCCAAGACCGTCAGTTCGCGGCTCAGCAAATGCCTTGACCACTTGGAGAAGGCGCTGAACAATCTTTGCCGCGGGAAATCCGCGCCTTCTTCCGTCTAACCCTATATGCCGACATCGGATCCGAATCAAAAAATGGAGGACCTGCTCCGGGCTTACGCCAAAAAGCGCCGGGAGCAGGGCGGGCCGCCGCTGGAGCTTTCGCCGTACGTTCGCGCGCGCTTGCAGGCGGAAGTCAGGTCCCCGCTGCGCCAAGCCGAGCCTCTGCGCCGGCGTTGGTGGGGTCTCCCCGTGATATGGTGGCTGAGGCTGGCGTTTTACGGCGGCGCCGGTGGAGTGGCCGCCGCGCTGGTGATGTTGATGCTTTGGCGTCCGACGGGGACTGGTGCGAGGACGGCGGCCTTTACCGGGGAGTTCTCGAACTACAGGCCGATACGGGCGCAGGACATGCCCGATCAGACAAAGGTCGCAACGCCGCTGTTGGGCGCGACTGAGCAGCCAAAGGCTGCAACGACGGACTTGGCCCTGACTGAGCAACCAAGGGCTGAAACAACGCCGCTGTCCACCCCCGCCCTGATGCCCGCCGCCCCGCCCATCGCCGCCGTCCCGGCCATGCCACCGGCCGGCGTGATGACGTTGGATGCTGGTGGCACGCTGGCGCGGAGCACCGGTGAGGAGGTCACGCGGGCAGCCAGCGGCGCGGGTAATGTTCCAACAGGGACAGTGTCAATCAGCGGCTCCAACGCGGGCGTTGTTGGCGGGGCTTCCGGGCTGCTTGCCACGACGGAAGCGCCGACAAGTCGGGCCGCGCCGGGTATGGCGGCTGGGCGCGGCGGAGCTGGAGGCGGTGGATTTGGAGGTGGTGGCGGCGGCGGCGGGCGTCGTGGCGGAGGTGGCGCCGGTGGTGGCGGCGGCCGCGGCGGAAGGGGAGGTGGCGGTGTGAGCGGCGCTGGCGGAGCCAGCGCTGGCGGCGGGACAGACCTTGCCGCCCTCGCGCCCGCGCCTGCCGCGGCGCCGGCCTTGAAAGACTTCACCTACGCCCCGGCTACTGCGGCGCCAGCCGCCGTGCCCATCGCCAGCCAACCCACCTTGGCGCAACACATGGTTCGATCAGACCTGACGGCGGACAAAGTCAATTCCGCGGCGAAGAAAACCGGGGCGCCGCTCTCCGAGGTGCTGGCCTCGTTTCAGATTGAGCGCAATGGCCAGCAGATTCGCATCTTGGACGCGGACGGCTCAATCTATCAGGGACAGGTGGCGGACCAGGTGGTCGTGGAAAAGGCGGCGTCGGCGAATAATTTCGGCGTGGCGAACAATGGCAACGCGGGCGGGCCGGCGTCCAATGGCTCGCAATTGAATTTCGCGCAAATGCAGGACACGCTGATGGGCGGTTTCAACTTTCAAGTCAGCGGCGTGAACCGGAGCCTGAACCAGACGGTCACGCTGACGGGGAGTTTTTTCAGCGCGCCGCTTCAGCAATACGCCAACGCGTTGGGGAACGGCGGGGCGTTGAACCTATCCCCGGCGCAGAATGGATTGCAGACGGCGAACGCGTTGACGGCGCCGGCGCAAAATCAACAGCAATGGGCGGCCAACAATTACCAAAACGTCAACGTCAACGTCAACAACAACAGCGGCCAGCAAAACTTCAACAACGGCGGCCAGCAGAATGGGATGGCCAGGGTGCAAGTCTGGCGGGTGACGGGCCGGGTGCAAGTCGGCCCCACCAACCAATTCGACCTGGACGCCGTCACCCTGCAACCGTGACGCCGCAGCCCGCCAAGGCACCCTTGGGGGTCTGGAGCCATTAACCCATTGGCTTGGAACCAATGCCGCCTTGTGGCGGCGAACTGGCGTTCGCCGGTGACCGTCAGCGACCCGTCAGGTGAAGGAATGGGGAATAGTGAATGGTAAAAGCTGCATCCCTCTCCAGTTCTGACCTTGCGCGCCGCGCATTTGAATCCTCCCTGTAGCGGCGGTCTGTGACCGCCGGTGACTCAACACCCGCCGGTGACAAAGAGGGCTGAAAGCCCAAAATATGACAGCCTGGGCCAAACTGAGTCCGACGAGCGGCGGCCCAGGTCAACGCCTCGCCACCGTCAAAAGCCCCGTAAGAGCGCCCCACTCCCCCGAAGAGCCGAGGGCACTTGCCGCGAAAAGGACCAAAAGGCTCAAAACCGCCGCACGCCTCGAAATTCCCCTCCGAGTGATGAACTTCTGCTTTCTGCCCGCGCCGAATGGCCCAATTCCTCCTGTCGTTCGAATCTCCCAATTCCTGCTTTTGCAAAACACGACCCTTTGCCAGCTTCATGCTCCTGCATAAACGCTTGCAGCGCAATCAGTTGGACATAATATGCGTCGCAACTATAGTCTGACCAATTTGACAAGGTTTCCTCCGGTGTCGGGTCGGGCGAATGTGGGCTGGGCGTCTGGCCCGCAGCGCCTGGACGTTTTTCAACTCCGCGCCCGGGGCCTCTTTGTAGAAAAAATAATCGTGTTAAAGGCTTGATTTTGGATGCTGGCGGCGACATGCTTCTGGGCCAGGACGGACAGAAACCGTTCCAGTTTATGTTCACTTGGCAAATCCAACGGCAGCCATTTGAGGAAGTCGCAATATCGCCTGACCCAGGCGCACTAAGTGCGCTCGGTCGCGAACGCAAGGTGTTCGTGTCGAACAACTTCCGTAAGCCGCCTCACCGCTTCTTCGGTGTTCATTTGGCCATTGTAATACACGAACAACCTGTTGTAGATCAATTGCTAGGCCACAAGACAGGCATCCTGTGAGATACCGGCGCACATCACGACGCAGCAGCAGTGGGTCTTACTTCACCACCTGCAAATGGTGTGACGAGCGTATTCATATGCGCGAGATGCCGCATGGTCAGTGGCTCGCATTTAACGCGGACGATTCGGTTCATACACATGATGGGCCTAGCGGTTTTGAGGACATGGCATCATCAGGTCCGCATGGACTTCAACCACGTACGCCACCATTTATTCCGAAGGCCGCATCGAAGCCAGCGCCATCCATACCAGCAGCACCGGCTGCTGGTCGGAATCTGAAGACAAGGACGCCACCAGCGCAGGAGAAGCCTATGCCGGCTTGGCTTGATATGTTGCTCGGCATTATTTTGCTGATTTTTATTTTGTTTCTGTTCTCATTGTTTTCCAAGAAATGACGAGCCTGTGGCCTAACAAGTCTCCGGAGCCAACCGCCGTTGACGCTGTCAGTTCCGCTGTCGCGGTTCACGTCGCGAGTCGGCGGTGGCTCAGCTTTCTTCGTTAGGCAGCATTACGCACCGCCATAAATGAACGATGACTACTATAAGATACTGGGCGTTGCACCATCTGCTTCGCAAGCCGACATCAAGGCTCGGTTCCGATTTCTCAGCCACGCTTACCATCCAGACAAGTTCAGCACAGATGGTCACAAGAAGGAAGCCGAAGAGGAGTTCAAGCGCATCAATTCAGCGTATCAGGTTCTTTCTAAACCGAACGAGCGTGCTCGGTATGATGCCTCGCACACCGAGGCTTCTTCGCAGGAACAAAGTTCACGACGAGATACCAAGCCAGCGCCTCACATCATTATTCGCCGGGGCACGAGTTACGCTGATAGATTGCGTGCTTACAAGGTCGTGGTTGACGATGTTGTTGTTGCGACGTTGCGCGCTGGAAAGTCGGTCACGCTGCCAGTTACGCCCGGAAGCCACAGGTTGCAGCTTCGGATTGATTGGTGTGGCAGCGAGGAGTTGCTTTTCGATGCACAGGATGGAGCGGCAATTGAGTTTGAGTGCGGTAGTGGTTTGGCTGGCCAACGTCGTATTTCCGCACTTGCTGCTATTTTCAGGCGCACCCAGGACTATCTTTGGCTACGCAGAGCCGCATGATTTATGAGGTTTAGAACCAAGGCAAGGGTTCAAACTATAGTTTTGCCATATTTCAAGCGCAACCTGTTGCACTGCAAGCTTTTATGTAATGGTCGCAACCCCGCCCAGCGCGACCAACCGCAACCGAATCAGGTATTGCCCGCAGACCACGCCGAATGACGCTGAAACAGAGGGAGCAGTTCTTCTGCGTCCATCTGCGTTTTCCGCAGGCTACGTTCTTTTCTTCTTCCCTCCTTCGCCTGGCATACGCCCTGTGTTCATCTTTTGAGCCTTTTCGCGGCAAATGCTTCAGTCTGGGTGAGTTAGGGAGCGCGAGACGGGGCGGCAACTTGGCGGCCATAAGGAATTTCATGAGATTAGGTTGTCAGTCAGTTTTCCTCTGTTCCCTCAGCGATCTCCTGTTCATGTCCAATCCCTGGGATCATTCCGGGCCGGTAGCCGTTTCTTTTGCGTTCTCTGTGTTCCTTTGCGGGAAGTGCTTCATTCTGAAGGAGTTAAGCAATCCTCAGCCGGTTCGATTTCTGCTTTCCCCGCCCAGCGCGCCCAGCCGCAACCACAGGGAGGATGGAGGATGGAACACGCAGGAGAAAAGGGGAATGTCTCTCAGAGGGATAATCCTGAAAACGCTTCTTTCCATTCCCTTGACAATCATTCCTCTGACTGAATTGTCGGAGTTCTGGGTTCAATCCCAAAAATCCGGGCTGTTTTTTGGCTCGTTTGGCAGCTTTTGGCCCCTTTTCCCAAAACTATTTTTGCGTCCAGGCTTTTGGAAAGTTCATTTTTCGGCGCAAAACCCTCCACGCCAGCCACTTCCGGCGGCGACCAAATGAAAATGCATGCAGTGGAATGCAAGCTCTATTGCCAGGGATCAACTACTTTGCAGCCCATGCGTTCGAAGGGCGAGGTGTCGCGCGTGACGATTCGATGGCCGCGTGAGCGGACGATGGCGGCGATGAGTGAATCGCGCAGAGGCAAAGGCCCATGCGCCGAGGCAGTCAATTCTCCCCAAACCGCCGCCGCGCGAGTGTCAAAAATAGGTCATCTGGCATCCGCGGCGGCTGCCAATCGGTGGTGAAACGAATCGAGTCTTGCCATGCCTTGATCTTCTGCATGGAACGTCGCGGCGGGGTCTTACGACGCGGAGTCCGGGCCAGTGGTCTCAACGAGGCTCCATTTGACTGCCGCGCGGTCAGCCAACCCAATAATTCCCGGGCCTGGCGCGCAGACAGTTTTTTGACCTTTCTCACCGCAAGTTCAACCGCGCTCATGTTCGACACATTAGCCCAAAACCAGCGCGAAGCAAGCAGGTTGTGTCTTCGGCGGGTTGGGGGTGCGATAATCCGGGCCGTTTTCCGGGTCGTTTGGCAGCTTTTGGCCCCTTTTCCCAAAACTATTTTTGCGTCCAGGTTTTTGGAAACTCACTTTTTGAACGCAAACCACTCCATACCAGCCACTTCCGCCAAATCAATAAAATCGAGTTGCTTCCCACCGTGGGAAGGAACTTTTTCAAAAGTATGATCTAATGGAACGAAAAAACTCAAATTTCCATGAATCCCAATCGTCATCCATATCTTAATCCCCCGGCATGGCCATGCCGTCTGGTTGTCTGGGCAGTCCGGGCGATCCCCCTAAATCGCCCTAAATCCCCCTCAATCGCACACTTGAACATCACCCAGGCCCCCCCCTCGCCCCCTTATGCGGCCAAAATTGCCCCCTGGCCTGGTCGAGGCGGACCAATCAATTTCTGCCAGCGCCTCAGGCGCAATTCGTCTTGTTATTCCATTCTCCCCAATTTCCCATTTCTGCTTTGTCCAACCAGGCCCCCCAATCAAGGTCAATCAAGGTTAATCAAGGTTAATCAAGGTTAATTTAACCAAAAAAAGACCCCCATGACTCCAAAATCCAAAAATTGCCAAGATCGGTGGTATGGCCACTGGTCAGATCCCGGGGATTGGCGACCAATTTGTCACATGCGGCTCACTTTCACTGAATCACACTGGATCGCACCAAATTTAACCAAATTCAACCCTTCAATTTATTTCAGGCGAACCCCAACGGCCGGCAATCCAAGCTCCATCGTTCGCGAACTACGGCGAGAGGCGCGCCACGGGCGACATCGTTTGCGGCATTTCCAGCGACAGTCCGTCCTGGATCACAACCGGCTTGGAGTCGAAGGTGAGGGTGCCGGTCTGCAAGCCTTCGCGCTTGGCGGTCAGCGTGATCGTGCCGGGAGCGCGCGTCGAGCGGATGGAAACGCGGTTGATTCCGCATTCGGTGTCCAGAAAGCGGTTGTTGGTGGAGTTGGTCTTGGCGGAATTGAGCCCGCCACGCCAGATGGCCGGCCCGCTGATGTCGAAATCCACCCGCGCCTGGTCGGTCGGGCAGCGGCGGCCCTGCGCGTCCACGGCCTCGAAGTCAACCAGGGCCACGTCGCTGCCGTCGGCTTGCAGGCCTTTCGGCCCGGTATGGAGCGTGAGCTTGATGGCCACCGGGTCGCCCGCGGTCGGGATTTCCTGCTGCGCGACAACCTTGCCGCCCTTGGTGGCGACGGCCCTGATGACGCCCGGCGCGAAGGCAACGTCCGGGAAGGCATAAATGTAGCCGTTTTGCGGGGTTGTCTTGACACCCAGCGACTCGCCATTGACAAACAGTTCGACGGAGTCGCAATGGCTGGCGATCACATTGACGGTCTTCCGGGTGTTTGGCGGGTAAGTCCAGTGGCCGATGATATGGAGATCGGGGGTGTCGCTCTGCATCACGCGCGAGGCGTAAAATATCTCCTTGGGCAGGCGCACACCGTCCACCTTGCCGCTGACGCGCAAGACCTCGCTGCTCTGCTGGCGGCCGTCGGCGTCGGAGTCCGACCAATAAATCGAGCCGTAGGCGGAGTATTCGGAACGCGCGGGATTGGGATTGTCAATCCGGCTGCTGACGAAATTGAAATAATTGCGGATGCCGGCCAGAGCGAAGGTCTCGGAATTCCAAGCGTAACTGTCGTTGCGGCCCTTTTTGAAGCCAAAGGAGGGCGGGGAGAAGTCGTCCCAAATTCCGCGCGGGCCTTCGTCGCGGAAATCCTCCGTCTCGATCAGGGGGCCGTGGTCGCGCCCCTCGGTGGGCCGGCCGAGCATGGTGCCGACATACTCCGAGGCGGCGATGGCGTCCGGCCTGCTGAGGGAGCGGCAACCCATGGCCCGCCCGCCGTTGGGGTCCCATTGCTTGCGCAGGTCCACCATCGCCACCATCTGGGTCGCGACGACCGCCGAGTTGCCCGCCTCCCAGAAAAGGATGCTGGGGTGGTTGCGGAAATAGATGATGGAGTCGCGCATGACCTCCATGCGCTGCTGCCACTGGCGGTCGAAGACATCGTGCTCGCCGTCGCCGGCGGGACACACATCGGCGATGCCGTACTTGTCGCAGGAGGTGACATCCACGCGCTGCGGGGAAATGTGCATCCAACGGACGTAGTTGCCGTGGCTCTCGCGAAGGAGGGCGGCGTTGAAGTCGTGCATCCAATCCGGATAGGCCTGGCCCAGGCCGGGCCAATCGTTGACGGCGCGCTGGGCGTAGCCGGTGAGCCAGACGAAATGATCATTGAGCCACACCCCGCCGGTGCCCGCGCCGCCCTTGTATTCGGCCTTGCGGAAGCCGGTGTGAATCTTGCACACGTCGGCCACTTTGCCGTTGACCGAGAGGATGGAATAAACGTCGTAAAGATAGGGGTCGTCCACGTCCCAGAAACGCGCGCCGGCCAGCGGGCCGGTGGCGGTGAGGGTCGCGGTCTGGCCGGCCGCCAGGTTCTGGGCGGGGCCGGCGAACTGCGCGCGCTGGACGCCGTCGGCGTCCACCACCACCGCCGAGAGCGCGAGGCCGGCGCTGTCGGCGGTTTCATTGCGGGCCTGCGCCTCGACGTTCACGGAGACGGACTTATTCTTGACGTCATAATCTTTCCCATAGACGTAAACGCCGGTGGTATGGAGATTTTCATAGAGCGGGAGGGTCTGATAGACCTTGCCCATGACATGGAGCCAGACGTCGCGGTTGAGGCCGCCGAAACTCGGGTTGCTATTGCTGAACTTCCATTCAAACGGCATGCCGCTCGACTCCTCTTTGTATTCGATCGTGTTGTCCACTTTGACCGCCAGCACGTTGTCCTGCCCGCCGAACTTCACCAGCGCGGTGATGTCCAGCCCGCAGGCGGTGATGCCATTCTCATAAAGGCCGACAGGCTGGCCGTTGAGGAAAAAATGCGCCGCCTGTTTCAGCCCCTCGAATTCGAGGATAATCTTCCGGCCCTCGCTTCCGGCCGGCATTTTGAAATGCTTGCGATACCAGCCGACGCCCTCGTAAATGGTCTGGTCGCCCCCGCCGTGGCTGATGAGCGCGCGATACGAGTCCACGTCGTTCCACGTGTGCGGCAGGCTGACATTGGTCCACGCCGAGTCGTTGAACGAGACCTCCTGCGCGCCGGGCGCGTCCTGGCGGATGAATTTCCAGTCCGGGTTGAAATTGTACGTGACACGAGGGGAGGCGGGCGGGGCGTAGGCGTTGGCCGCGGCGGGCGCGGATTGGGTGTGCCAAAGGCCGCAGGCGACAAGCGCCGCCGACATCCAGAAGAGGGGAAAGGACGTGTGTTTCATGGGGCGGATGCTAATCAGACAGGCTCTGAAGGTCAACGGCTGAGGTTGGTCGGGTGTCATTTTATTTCTCCATGTTCCGATGACAATTTCAATAGTCCAAGGGACCAAGTTGTTGATCAAGAAGTTATCAAGAACAACGGCAATGGGAAGCGCCAAGTGGGTCGGGGCGCGGGCGCTGATTCTGGTGCTGACAAGGGGGCGGGGGGGCGGTTACTTTGCGCCATGCCGCAAACCTTGACCTTGGGACACTCACCGGACCCGGACGACGCGTTCATGTTCTATGCGCTGGCCAAAGAACTGATTCCCACGCACGGATACGCCTTCGAACATATTCTCCAGGACATCCAGACCCTCAACGAGCGGGCGACGCGCGGCGAGTTGGACATCACGGCGATCAGCATCCACGCCTACCCATACGTCAGCGGCCACTACGCCCTGCTGCCCAGCGGGGCGAGCATGGGCGACGGCTACGGCCCGATGGTCGTCGCGCCCCGCCCGCTGACCAAGGCGGAGCTGGCGGGCAAAAGGATCGCCGTCCCCGGAATCCTGACCAGCGCCTTCCTGGCCCTGCAACTCTGGCTGGACCGCCCGGCCGCGGCGCTGAATTTTGTCGTGGTGCCGTTCGACCAGATTTTTCAGGCGGTGCGGAGCGGGGCGGCGGAGGCGGGACTGATCATCCACGAAGGCCAGTTGACCTATCCAAACGAGGGCCTTGCGCTGTGCGAAGATTTGGGCGCGTGGTGGAAGCGGGAACAGGACGGGCTGCCGCTGCCGCTGGGCGGCAACGTGATCCACAAACGCCTGGCCGCGCCGGCGCGGAAGCTCATCGCGGGAATTCTCTCCGCAAGCATTCAATACAGCCTGGAGCACCGGGCCGAGGCGGTGGCGCACGCCCTGCGACACGCCCGGGGCATGGGCTTGGATTTGGCGGACCGGTTTGTGGGGATGTATGTCAACCATTGGACGCTGGATTACGGGGAGGCGGGGCGGGAGGCGATTCGGCGGTTTCTTCAACTGGCGCACCAGAGGGGGCTGCTGGCCCGGCCGCCGGAATTGGAGTTCGTGGTGTAGGACTTTATTTCAGCCCGCCGTGGAAATACATGTCCTCGTATTTGGCGAGGGTTTTGTTGAGCTGCTTGAGATCCACGCCCTGCGGCACAATGAAGGCGGTCCAGGCGGGGCGCTGGGGCATTTTGTCAATGGCGTCGAAGAGGGATTTGACGCCGTCGGTGCCCAGGGCGCAATTGAGGGAGTTGAGGGTGGCCTTTTTGACGGTTTCCTCCCACTCGGCCTGGGCGAGGAGGCCGTTGATGGGGACCAGTTTGCCAGCGAGCATTTGGTTGGCGTATTTGTTGAAATGGCCCAGGTAATGGTGGGAGAGGCTCAGGGCCATGGTCATGCCGAGCATCTGGTTGAAATAGCTGATCTGGCTGTTCATCACGTCATCGCTCCAATAGCGGTTGTCCACCATGTTGGGCGGTTCGGGCGGGGCGGCGCCGCCCGCGTCCCGCGCCAGATTCTGGATGTATTGGGCGAAGTAACCCGGCTGGATGTGATCAATGGCCTTGGCGTGGGCGATGTGGTTGATCAAATCAATATAGCCGGCGGAGACGAAAACCTGGTTCAACTTTTTGTTCTCGGCCGTGCCGGGAATGGGAGTGATGACCGGGGCGTCCAGGGTTTCGACGCGGATCATGTCGGGATCCACGTTCTTCTGGTATTTTTCGTCGAGGGTCTCGAAGAGGTCGCTGCCAATTTTATGGACGGCCTTGGCGCTGGTTTCGCTATAGACGTGCTGAGGCGCGTTGGGGGCGGCCTGCGCCGGAATGAGGATGGCGAGCCAAGCCGCTGCAATTCCTATTTTCATCTCCATCCTGGTTTATCGGCGCGCCGGCGACTTGACCGTAGCGCCCGCCGCCCTGATCTCGCCCGGTTTCTCCTCCACCGCGTCCTTGTAGGCCAGAATGCCGCTCACGATGCTTTGGGCCATGCGCTGGCGGAACTCCGGGTCGTAGATTTTCTTGGAGTCCTGCGGGTCGGTCATGAAGCCGCCCTCAATGAGGATAGCCGGCATCTGGGCGTCACGAAGGACTTCATAGTGGGAGCGTTTGACTCCGATGTCCTCGAGGGGAAGTTTGGAGGTGATGTTTCGGAGCACCTCGCAAGCCAGGAGGATGTTGCGGGCGTCCTGGGCGTTACCGGGGTAGGCGGGGTTGCTGGCGCGTCCGCCGCCGGCGTCGCTGGATTTCATGCCGGGAGGAGGCAGGCAATGGACTTGCACTCCCCTGACGCCCGGGGTGGCAATGGAGTTGTAATGGAGACTGACAAAGAGGTCGGCGCCCTGGCGGGCCGCCAGGGCCGGGCGGTCGGCGAGTTCGACGTACACATCGTTGGTGCGGGTGAGAACGACCTTGAACCCGGCGTCGCGCAGGAGCGGCTCCAGCGCCTGGGCCAGCAGGAGGGTGTATTTTTTCTCGAAGTTGTCCCCGCTAATTTCCCCCTTGTCCTTTCCGCCGTGGCCGGGGTCCAGGCAGATGGTCCGCACCAGGTCGCGGGATTTTTGGGGAAAGAGGACCGGCTCCAAGTTCTTCTGCACATCGGAGAGGGAGATCAGGGCGGCGCCGCCGCGGGCGATGATGGGAAGGGAGAGCAAGACGGTGGCGCCGTTGATCAGAGCTTTGCGGGCGTTGCGCGAATCGGTGGCGAAGCGCAGGCTGGCGGCATGATTGGTGAGTTCGATGGGATCGCTCTTGTCGCGCCAAGTCATCTTGAATCCATTGGACTCGGCCCACTCGGCCAGGCGGAGATAATCCTCGCCGCCGACGGAGACGTGTTCGAGACCCTGGATGCCGGCCTTTGCCGGGCCAGCCCAGGCTGCGGCCAGCAGAATGGCGGCGAGCGCGGCTCTCATGTTGGGCGGAATTTGCATGGCGGAGACACCGCCGCGCAAGTCTAAACCGTAAAAATCCGGCTCACCTCGCGGCGTTGGTGACGGCGGCCATTTTCGAGGGCGTGGCGGCGGGGGGCGGGGGCGCGGCGGAAGGGGGCGGCTTCATGCCGGGGGGCAGGGGCGGGGTGAGTTTCATGCCGGGCGGCAGGGGGGGGAACTGCGGGGTCCCGACGAGGGACGGCATGGGCGGCAGGATGGGGAATTTTTGGACCAGGGCGCGCCAGAGGACGCGCTCGTCGGAGGTCATGGCCTCCCAACTGGCGGCGTTTTTGAGGAATTGACTGCGTTCATCCGGGGCCATGGTGGCGAATTTCTGGAAGGAATCAATGCAGGCCTTGCGCTGGGCCGCCGAGAGCGCGGCAAAATGGTTCAAGGCCGCCGCCATGTCCTTGCGCTCGGTGTCGGTGAAGGTGGTCAGGGTGCGATTTTGTTGTTCCGGGTCGAGATCGAAGAACTTGTGGAAATCGGCGCAGAGTTGCTGGCGCTGGGAATCGGGGAGGCTCTGCCAGTCAACCAGTTCGTTGGTCCACTCCTGGCGGCGGGCTGGCGAGAAGTCTTTGAGGATTTGCTGTTTCTCGGCGGTGGAACTGTCAAGCCAGCGGAGATAGTAATCCAGGAAGCTTTCTTTTTTCAGAATCTCGCCACGCAGGTCGGGGGGGAGTTGGTCCCACTGGCCCAGGCGCGCTTCAAGGAGGGTGCGGTCTTGGGCGGCGAGGTCTTTCAGGAGGGCCGGACGGGCGGAGGGAGGGAGTTTCATCAGGGTGATGAGGTCCCAGCGCAATTGGGTCTGGCGCAGGCGCGCTTCGCGGATGTCGGGCGGGAGGGCCTGGTATTCCTGGACTTTGCCCAAGACGGCTTTTTTGTATTCGGGGGATTTGCCGGCCAGGGCGCGGTCGCGCTCGGCCTGGGTCATTCCCAGGATGCCGCGGAAATAGACGACGGGGGAGAGTTGGCGGAGGGTGACGCCGGGGCCGACCTGTTGGTATTGGTAGTTGGGGACCGGCGGAAGGGGAGGCGCGTTGGTGGCGGCGCCCTGCGCGCGAAGATGCGTCGGAGCGGCCGACAGGATGGCGAGGGCAAGGGCGGCGCGGAGATGGATTGTGGGATTCATTTATTGCAGGACGTAAAGGAGGTCGTCGTCGGCGACTTTGACGCGGTCGAGGCGGGCGATGGTGTCGAAGTTTTGCAGCCAGTCCACCGGCGGAAGGGCGGCCAGACGGCTGACGCGGGCCAGGTCGCGGGCCATGTTCTGGCGTTGAATGATCTGATATTGGCGGATGGTCAGGAGGCACAGGCAGACCATGGCCGCGCCGACGGCCGCGCGCGGCATCCAGCCGGATGGAAGCCATGAGGCGAAGTCCAACCGGCCAAGCCAGGAGCGGCGGGGGGGCGGGCGTTGGACGGCCCGCATGACGCGGGCGGTGAAGTTGGAGGAAATGGGCGCGGGGGGCAGGCGGTTGAGGTGGCGGGTCAGGGCGGCGTCTTGCTCCCATTGCGCGCGGGCCAGGGGATGGTCGCCCAAGTGCCGGAGCAGTTGCGCCTGTTCGTCCGGGGTGAGGGGACGGCGCCAGGCGGAGTCGGTCAGTTCCTGGAATTTGGAGTTTTGCATATTGGCGTCCATATCTTTCATAAACACCGTTTCAGAGGTGTGGTTTCGGGGGATTCTTCCTGCCATGCGCCGGATTGGAGGTAGGGTTTGAGTTTGAGTTTCAAGGTCTCGCGGGCGCGATGGATGAGGGATTTGGTGGCGGAAAGGGAAAGGCCGAGGATGTCGGCGATTTGCTCGTAGGAGAGCTCGTCCTGGCGGCAGAGGAGGACGGCGAGCCGCTGTTTTTCAGGCAGTTGGTCCAGAGCCTGCTGGATTTTGGCCTCCAGTTCCGTGTGCAACATCGCCTGCGGGGCGGTGGAGCTTCTCTGGTCCTCAAATTGACGGGGGGCGGCTTCTTCGTCGTCGTCCTGGCTGGAGTCCAGAGAGACGGCCGGGTGGCGGGAGCGGCGGCGGATTTCGTTCAGGCAGAGATGGCGGGCGATGGTGTAAATCCAGGTGGAGAATTTGGCGGAAGGCTCGTAGCGCGAGGCGGATTGAAAGACGCGGATGAAAACGGTCTGGGCCAGATCCTCGGCTTCCGAGAGGTCGTGCAACATGCGGAACATGAGGTTGAGGAGCGGCTGTTTGTATTTCTCGACCAACTCCTCAAAAGCAGCCATGTCTCCGTCTTTGGCGCGGAGCATTAGGGCGGCGTCTGGGTCGGTCGTATTGAGCATTGGTGCCAAGGTAGCTCAACCCCGGAAGGGGGACAAGGTTGCGGGACATCGCTGCGGATGAACAAAAGCAGAAATTGGGAGATTGGAACAACAAGACGAATTGCGCCATCCGGCGCGGGCAGAAAGCAGAAAAATGGCGGAGACGGAAGAAAGTCCCGCATCATCGCCCTTCCCAAAATGACTCAAGGTCTCGGGCACCGTGAAGGATATGGAGGACTTCAATGCCGTCGGAAATCGGGCAATAGAAAATCAGGTAGTTTTCAAATCCATTGACGCGGAATGACCGCAACGCGCGCAGCCGGGCTTGAGGGAAACGCCGGACACGGCCCATGCCCGGCATTCGCGCCAGTTCCTGAAAAGTGCCATAGGCTGATTCCACAAACCGGTCAGCGGCTTCGATGTTGTCGATGGCGATATATTCCCAAATGGCATCCAATTCAGGCTCGACAAATTCCGCCAGGAGGAACTTAGGCATTCTGGCGGCGGGTTTTGATGCGTTTCCGCAACCGGGCAAACACTTCTTCTCCGTCCACACCCCTGCCAGCGTCCAGCGACTTCGCCGCTTCCAACAATTTCGCCTCCAATTCAGGCAGGGACCGCACGGAAATCCGCTTCAGCAATTCCTCTTTTTCGAGAAGCCGCAGCCCGTCCCGCAGTACTTCGCTCGCGGTCTGGTAATCGCCGCTCTTGACCTTGCCTTCGACAAATTGCGCCCACTTTTCTCCAAGTGATACGTTCATGGTGTCCTTCATAAAACTGTTCCGGCCTCAATATATCTGAATAACAAAAAATGCGCAAGCGCTGTTATTTCGAGATGCCGAGAAACGACCGGGTTCCGAAGGCACATGCCGCTTGTTGAAGACCGAATTCGTGGCTATCGTGTCCGGCATGAGCACGGTGGAGATCGCTCTTCGAAAAGTTAAAACGCTGTCTGGACGCCAGGCCCGCGAGTTGTTGGGTTGGCTGACTGCGCGCCAGGCAAATGCGGATTCTCCAAGGCACCCTTCCCGAACATCGTGTCGCAAATCCTCGCCTGTGTGTTCCATGCACAAGTTGCGAGCGTGGCATGGATCGGTTCAGGACACGACCGATTGGCAGCCGCCAAGGATGCCGGACGGTATCGGCGAGAGGCGGAAGAAATGACACGAAAGAGCGCGTTGATTTGGATTATTGGGATCGTACTTTGCGCTGTGTTCATTTATGTGTTTACTCCCAGAGGCCCAAGGGAAGGCCCCACGCATCTTATCATAAATCCTATGATAGAGTTCGTCTGGATGGTCGGCTGTGGCATAATCTTAATGGTGACAAGATTTTTCGCGAAGTTTTTCTATAGAAAGTGAACTAATTCGAACTATGACGGTACCAAGGGTTCGCGATTCTTGCTTCTAGCCACCGGATGCCCTAACCTGCCCGCGGACATGACGTTGTTGGAAAAAATTGAGGCCAGCGCGGCGGCGCGGCTGGTGCTGCCGCCCAAGGCGCAGCCGGCGCAGGAATTGGCCCGATACAAGCGGTATCTCAAGGTCGAGACGCACCGGCTGAAAATGTTGCATCGCGCGGGCGGTTCGGGACGGGAAATTTGCCGGGCGCGCGCGACCATGCTGGACGCGCTGCTGCGGCACATATTGGAGGGGATCAAGAACGCCTCGCCCGTTTTGGCGGGCGTCCCAATGCCGGTGTTGGCGCTGGTGGCCATCGGCGGCTACGGCCGGGCGGAGCTGAATCCCCACAGCGACATTGACATCATGTTCCTGCACGACGGGGCGATGCTGGTGCACGGGAAGGCGCGGCCCTCGCTGGCGGCCCTGGTGGACGGGCTGCTGTACACCTTGTGGGACCTGGGGTTCAAGGTCGGGCATTCGGTGCGTTCGGTGGACGATTGCGTGAGCGTCGCCAACAGCGACATGCAGTCCAAAACCTCGTTGATCGAGGCGCGGCGGATTCTGGGGGACGAGGCGTTGTTCGAACGGTTCCGCGAGGCCCTGCTGGCCAGGTGCGTCAAGGGTCATGAGAACGAATACATCCAGGCGCGGCTGGCGGACCAGGAGTCGCGCCGGGCCAAGTTCGGCAATTCGGCGTGCATGCAGGAGCCGAACATCAAGAACGGCTGCGGCGGGCTGCGCGACTACCAGAATCTGCTTTGGATGGCGTTTTTCAAGGACCGCACCCGCACGCCGGAGGAGTTGGAGCGGGCGGGCGTGTTCGGCGAGACGGAACGCAAGCAGTTGGAAAGCGCGTACGACTTTTTGCTGCGCACACGCAACGCCCTGCATTATCTCATGGACCGTCCCGCCGATGTTCTGAGCAAAAGCACGCAGGCGGCGGTGGCCACGAGCCTGGGCTGGCACGAGCGCTCGCCCAGCGAGCGTGTGGAGAAGTTCATGAGGGCCTATTACACCCACGCGCGGAACATAGACCTGATCACGCGGATGGCCGAGCGGCGGCTGGCGCTGGTGCCCGCGCCCAAACGGCTGCTGCGGCTGCCGGGGATTTTCCGCCGCAAGGCGGCTCCCGAACAGACGGTGGACGGGCTGAAGTTTGCGGAGGGGGAGATACGCCCCGCGGCGGCGGGGATTTTTCGCGACAGTCCGCGCCGGCTGATGCGGGTTTTTTTGCACGCGCAGCAGCGCGGGCTCAAACTGCACCCCGATCTGGCCCAGCTCATCCGCCAGAATATGCGCCTGGTGGACAACGCGTTTTTGAGCGACGGGCACGTGCGGGAGACTTTTTTGGAGATTCTCAACCAGCGCGGCAATGTGGCGCCGGCGCTGCGCCTGATGCACGAGGTGGGGCTGCTGGGGAAGTTCATCCCCGAGTTCGGACGCCTGACCTGCCTGGTGCAGCACGAGTTTTATCATCAATACACGGCGGACGAGCACACGCTGGTGTGCCTGGAAAAACTGGATCAGGTGTGGAACGCCAAGACGCCGCCGTTCAGCGAGTACGCCAAGATTTTTCGAGAGGTGGAGCAGCCCTTCGTTCTGTATCTGGCCTTGTTGTTGCACGACTCGGGCAAGGGTCTGCGCACCGGCCGGCACGAGATCATTGGCAGCCAGAACGCGCTGCGCGCGGCCAAGCGGCTGGGTCTGGACGGCGCCCAGACCCACGTCCTGAGCCTGGTCATCGAAAACCACCTGGCCATGGCCCAAATCTCCCAGCGGCGCGATCTGGATGATATTTCGGTGATCCGCAGTTTTGCGCGGCAGATTCAGACGATCGAGAATTTGAATATGCTCACGCTGCACACGTTCGCCGACTCGATGGCGACCAGCGACCAGTTGTGGAACGGGTTCAAGGACACCGGGCTGTGGCGGCTGCACCGGCGCGCGCACGACTTGCTGGCCGGGACGACGGAGTTCCGCGTGGCTGAGGAGCGGCAGCGGGACCTGCTGGTGGAGGAGGTGCAGCGCCTGGCCCCGCCCACCTTCGACCCGGCGGAGGTCCGCGCCCACATCCACAATTTGCCGGAGCGCTACTGCCAGATCAACGACGCGCGGGAAATCTTGCGCGATGTCACCCAGGTGCATCGTTTCATCCGGCTGCAACTGACCGCCGCGGACGAGAACGCGCTGGCGCCGATCATCTCCTGGCACAACGAGCCGGACCGCGGGTACAGCTCGGTCACGGTCTGCACCTGGGACCGGGAGCGGCTCTTCAGCAACATCACCGGCTGCCTGACGGCCGCGGGTTTGAACATCCTGGGGGCGGACATTCTGACGCGCAAGGACCGGGTTGTGATTGACACATTTTGCGTGACGGACGCCAAAACCGCGCTGCCGGCCGGACGGGAGGAGCGGGAGAAGTTTGAGATATTGGCGCACAAAGTCCTCACCGGCGCGCCGGTGGACCTGCGGGCGCTGATCGCGCGGACCAAGGCCGCGCCCTCCATTTACAAGTCCATCGAGGGCGAGCGGATTCCGACGGTGATAGAGATTGACAACGAGACATCCGAGGACCGCAGCGTGATTGATGTGCAAACGGAGGACCGGGTGGGGTTGTTGTACGACCTTTCCAACGCGCTGGCCGCGCTCCAGGTGGACCTTTCCCTGGCGAACATCCTCACGGAAAAAGGGGCGGCCATTGACAGCTTTTACGCCACGGAGCAGAACGGCGGGAAAATCCTCAATCCCGACCGCATCACCGCGATCCAGCACAAGCTGCGCCAGGCGGTGGCGCTCTCCGCGTAGCCCGGATCCCATGGCCAAGGACCCAATCTGCGGGATGGAGGTGGATGTGGTGAGCGGCTTGAGAGCCGCGCGCGACGGGCAACTTTACTTTTTTTGCTGCGAACATTGCCGCAAGAAGTTTCTGGAGGGCAAGCCGGCCGCGCCGCCCGCCGAGGCGGCCCTTTACACCTGCCCGATGCACCCGGAAATCGGGCAGGACCACCCCGGCGCCTGCCCGAAATGCGGCATGGCGCTGGAGCCGGTGACACCGACCGCCGGCGAGGAGGGGGTGGACGCGGAGGGCGGGGACATGGCGCGGCGGTTTTGGGTGGGGCTGGCGCTTTCCCTGCCGATTTTTATCTTGGCGGCGCGCGAGATGGCCGGCGTCCGCTATTTTGAGGAGGCGCGGTTCGAGGGCAATTATTTGATCCAGCTCGTGCTGGGCACGGTCGTGGTTTTTTGGGCGGGTTGGCCCATCTTGCGGCGGGCGCGGAATTCGCTGGTGGCGCGGAGCGCGAACATGTTCACGCTCATCGGCATGGGGGTGCTGGCGGCCTGGTTGTTCAGCGCGGCCAGTTTCGCCCTGGCCCCGAGGGTTCCCAGCCCCGCCATCGGCGCGGCGGTTTCCAGCCACACTATCGAGCCGATCCCGGTTTATTTTGACAGCGCGGCGATGATCACCCTGCTCACCTTGCTGGGGCAGATGTTGGAGGGCGGCGCCAGACGGCGGACGGGCCAGGCGGTCCGGGCGCTGCTCAATCAGGCGGCCAAAACCGCGCGGGTGGTGCGGGAAGGCAAGGAGGAGGAAATCCTGGCGGCCCAGGTTCGCAAGGGCGACACGTTGCGCGTGCGGCCCGGCGAAAAAATCCCGGTGGACGGGATTTTGCTCGAAGGCGGGAGCAGTGTGGACGAGGCGATGCTCACCGGCGAGGCGATGCCGGTGGAAAAGCGCCCCGGCGATTTTGTCACCGGCGCGACGCTGAACCAAACCGGCTCGTTCCTCATGCGGGCGGAACGGGTGGGCCGGGAGACGACGCTGGCGCGCATCGTGCAAATGGTGGCGCAGGCGCAACGGAGCCGCGCGCCCATTCAGCGGCTGGCCGATGTGGTTTCGGGCTGGTTTGTGCCGGCGGTGATCGGCGCGGCGGTGTTGACCTTCGTGCTTTGGTTGTGGCTGGGGACCAATCCCGGCCTGGCGGACGCGCCGGAGATGGCCGCCGCGCGCGCGCTGGCCAACGCGGTGGCGGTGTTGGTGGTGGCGTGCCCTTGCGCGCTGGGTCTGGCCACGCCGATGTCCATCATGGTGGGCGTCGGGCGCGGCGCGCGCGAAGGGGTGCTGGTCCGGGAGGCGGCGGCGCTGGAGACGCTGGAAAAAGTCAATACGATTGTCCTGGACAAAACCGGCACGCTGACGGAGGGACGGCCCCGCGTTGTCCGGATTCTCCCGCGGCCGGGGATTGACGAGGCGGATCTGCTGCGCCTGGCCGCGGCCGTGGAGACGCAAAGCGAGCATCCACTCGCCGCCGCCGTCGTCCGCGCCGCCCGGGAGCGCGGCTTGGAACTGGCGCCGGTGGAGCAGTTCCATTCCTTCACGGGCGGAGGCGTGACGGGGCGCGTCCAGGGGCGGGAGGTGGCGGTGGGCAATCCGGCGTTTCTGGAGGAGCGGGGCGCGCGCGGCGGGACGGGGGACAAGGCCGGCGGGCAGGAGTGTCAAGTATTGGGGCAGACGGCGGTGTGGGTGGCGCGGGACCGGGAAATCCTCGGCGCGCTGGCGGTCGCGGACCCGATCCGGCGGACCAGCGCCGCGGCCGTGCGCCGGCTCCAGGAGATGGGGCTGCAAATTGTGATGTTGACAGGGGACAACGAGCAGACGGCCCGAAGCGCGGCCCGGGAATTGCGCATTGACGATGTCCGCGCCCAGGCCGGCCCCCAACAGAAAATCGAAGTCGTGCGGCAACTCCGGGACTCCGGGCGCGTCGTGGCAATGGCCGGGGACGGGATCAACGACGCGCCGGCGCTGGCGGCGGCCCAGGTGGGCGTCGCGATGGGCACGGGGACGGATGTGGCCATCGAGAGCGCGGGGATCACGCTGGTGAAAGGGGATTTGCAGGGGCTGGTGCGGGCGGTGGAACTGAGCCGGAAAGTGATGCGCAACATCCGGCAGAATCTTTTTTTTGCGTTCGTCTATAACGCGGCGGGAATTCCCATCGCGGCGGGTTTGCTTTACCCGTTCTTCGGCCTGCTGCTCAGCCCGATGCTGGCGGCGGCGGGGATGAGCTTGAGTTCGGTTTCGGTGGTGCTCAACGCGCTGCGTCTGCGCAAAGGGTGAAATCCTCGCGGAAATGACGGATATCGCCAGACTGTGGCACAAAGAGATATTTTTTTGGCTTTATTTACCTTTATTTACCTTTATTTGGCTTGATTTGCCCTTGTTGGGATGGTCCAGACTTCAACGCAAGGTCGCAGGGTCGCAGGGTCGCAAGGACGGCGCGCATGTGGACAGGCACGTCTTGGGGGTTTTGACCCGTTACACCGTTACAACCCGCGTAAACATTGTGGATTTTTGCGTTTTTGCCCGTTACAAAACCCGTTACGATGCGTAATGAAGCCGTTACGAAGAAGTTGGGAGTGAAGAGTGCTGAGTGGAGAGTGGTGAAAGTCGCTTTGCGGATACATAACTCTCTGAGAATGAAGGACTTGCCGCGAAGGACCCAATGCTGCCCACCACGACTGAATCCAGAATTGCCCGCAAAACACGGAATGACGCAGATGGGCAAACGGAGAATTCTTCCTCTGCGTCATACCCGTGTTCTGCGGACCATGGTCTTTGCTTGTTCGGTGCCCCTGTGCCTGGCTGGCGATTGGTGAAGTTGGGCTGACTGAGGCGGCTTGGCAAAAATCTGGATTGGAAAAGGCTGCAGAGACGTCAGGGGAATGTTTGTCAGGGGAATAATCCTGAAAATGCTCTCTTTCATTCCCTTGACAACCATTCTGACTTTGGCCCTTCAGGGCGCACAACGCGCTTCCGGCTTTGTCCGACCGCAGGCAAAGATCTTGAACAGGATGGAAGGGAGAACGCGCGGGCACGACACATATACGTTCCCTGGGCAAATATGTTCTCTGGGCAAATATCGCCCGGCGAAGAATTTTGTCCCGCACCCCGCCTTTTCAGGTTCTTCCGGAATTTTCCGGTGGTTTTTAATTGGAGTTTTTAAGAGCTTTTAGAATGGAAGCGGTTTTTACGCCGAGCCACAGGGCTGCAAACTGGCGTGGGCAAAGGGCCAGCCGCTTCG
>JBEKAN010000019.1:0-22449 GCA_050015895.1 Verrucomicrobiota bacterium | reverse complement strand
GCGGACCAGATCTACCGGGTAACCGGCAACCGGCCCGACGCCTTTTACGTCGCCGCGCGGCTTCTCTGGCTGCGGAATCACGAACCCGAAATCCTGGCGCGGACCTGGCAGTTCGCCCAAGTCAACGGTTACATCAACTACCGGCTCACGGGACAACTGACCCTGGATCCATCGAATGCGGTGCTTTTGCAAATGCGCGACTACCACAAGGAGGAATGGTCCGAGGCTCTTTGCTCGGCCTGCGGGGTGGAGCCGTCGCAATTCCCCAAGGTCATGGCGGCGCACGGCGTTCAGGGAGAAGTGACCCGGCAGGCGGCGGAAGCCACAGGGCTGAGGGCTGGCACTCCGGTGATGGCGGGGACGGTGGACAGCGCGTCGGCGGCGTTGGAGGTTGGAGTGGTCGAGTCTGGCATCGCGGCCGAGATGACGGGAACTTCCACAGTGGTCATCATTCCGAATAATAAGGGCCTGACGGAACCCGCGCTGATCGCAATGCCCCATGCCTTGCCGGGAATCCATCTGCTGCTGGGCGCGATGGTCGCCTCGGGGGGCTGCCTGCGCTGGTTCCGGGATCAGTTTGGGCAGCCGGAGGTCCAGGCGGCGTCCGAGGGCAAGGGCGACGCATTCGATTTGTTGACACGGCGGGCGGCCGAGGCGCCGGCGGGACGCGGCGGGGTGGTCTTCCTGCCGTACATGATGGGGGAGCGCTCCCCCCTTTGGCACACTAACGCGCGCGGGGTGTTTTTTGGTCTGTCGCTGGCCACGCCCAAGGCGGCGGTGGTGCGCTCGATCTTGGAGGGCGCTGCCTTTGCGCTGCGCCACAACATGGAGGTCGCGCTGCGGGCGGGGGCCGAAGTGCGGGAGTTGCGGAGCGTGGGCGGCTGCAGCCGCAGCGACCTTTGGAATCAGATCAAGGCGGACGTGCTGGGGTGTCCGCTGTTGCTGCCGCGCACGTCGGTCGGCTCGCCCTTCGGCGCGGCGGTGCTGGCGGGAATGGGCGTCGGAGTCTATCCGGACGTTCGGAAGTCGCTGATGGGGATGGTGCGGCTTGGCAGACGCTTCGATCCGAACCAGGCGAATCACGAGAGGTACACGCGGATTTACGAAGTGTACCGGGACATCTACGAGCACCTGAAGGGCGACTTCGATCACCTGGCCAGCGTCACTCCGTGAACTTTCAAGAGCAGTTGGACGGTTCGTTCCACCTCGGCCCTGGCGTCCTGCTGCGACCACTCCAGCACCGGCGAGAGAATTGCCGCCAGTTCTTCCAGCAATGGGAGGCTCACCTCTCCGAGCATCCCCATCAGCGTCCGCCGGAGGATGAGGTCATCCAGGCGCGCCACTCGCTCGTGCTTCGCGATGAATTCGATCTCCCGGCGCGAGTAGCCGCTGTGAAAGGAGAGCGGGGCGTCCGGCCCCGCTTGCAGGAAGGCGGCGACGCTGTCCGCCCCGGCGCCATAGCGCTCGGCGAGCGTTGCCAGGCGCAGCGGGGGCAGGCCCGTATTCCGAGGTATCCGGGGGTAATTCCCGCCTCCGCCGATCGGCAGATCCGACGAATCGCGGATTCGCGGGCGGCCCAAGAATCGCAGAAGCTCATCGGCCACTTGCGCGGCCAGGGCGCGGAAGGTGGTCCACTTTCCGCCGACCAGGGAGTAAATGGGGAAATCCACGCCGCCGCCCGGGGGCAGGAGCGGAAAGCTGTGGTCGCGGCTGATCTGGCCCGGGGTGCGGGCGTCGCTGCGCGGCAGGGGGCGGACGCCGCAGAAACGAAAGACGACGTGCGAGCGGTCCACTTTGATGGAAGGGAAGGCGAGCCGCATGGCCTCTAAAATATAGTTGACTTCGCACTCGTCGCAGACCGCCTCCGGGTCCTCGGTGGGGAGGTCGGTGGCGCCGGCGATGATTTTGCCGCAGACGGCGTAGAAGACGCAGATGCGTCCGTCGCGGTTGACAAAGTAAATCATCCCGTCCCCGGTCGCCCGCACAAGTTCGGGGTGGTCGAGCACCACGTGGGAGCCTTTGGTTCCGCCGATGAAACGGGACTCGCGCCCGAGGCCGCGATTGGTGAGATCAATCCAGGCGCCCGTGGCGTTGACCACCACGCGCGGGCTGACCTGGCAGTTCTGGCCGGAGACCTCGTCGCGCAGCACGACGGCGTTGCCGGCGGCGCTCTGAAGGCTGACGTAATTCAAAGCGCGCGCCCCGGCAAACGCGGCTTCCGCGTCCTGGACCAATTCCAGGCACAATCTTTCCGGATAGGTGATCCTGGCGTCGTAGTAGGTGGCGGTGCAGAGGATCTGGGGGTTCAGGGCCGGGCGAAGGGCGAGGGCCGCGCGCCTGGAGTGGAACCGGTGCCGTGGCAGGGTGGACTTGCGGCCGGCCAGGAAGTCGTAAAGGGTGAGACCGGTTTTGATGAGAATCGCGCCCCGATTGCCGGGCTTGGCGGGCCAACCAAGCAGATTTCGGACGGAGGGAACGATGCCGGAGGTCCAATTGAAGATCGGAATGGTGGTTGGCAGCGGCTTGACGTAGTGGGGGGCGTTGGCCAGGAGGCGGTTTCGCTCGCGGAGAGACTCCCTGACGAGGCGGAATTCGGCGTTTTCCAGGTAGCGGAGGCCGCCGTGAATGACGCGTGTCATGGCGGCGCTGGTCCCGGCGCAGAAATCGGACTTGTCCACCAGCAGAGTGTCCACCCCTTGCAGCGCCAGTTCCCGCAGCAGGCCGATGCCGTTGACGCCGCCGCCCACGATCAGGACGGAGACGTCGGGGTGATCTCGAAGCGAGGCGTATTCCGGGCGCATTCGGCCTCCGGGACCCCCGGCGGGCCGTCGCTCTGGAGTCTGCGGGGAAATCATGCCCGGATTTTATCCCGATCCAAGCTCAACGGCAAGCAGTTGTGACAGGATTAACAGGATGAATGAGGGGTGATCCGCGAATTTCGCCAATGGACACGAATTGCTCGATGACACGATTTCTAAGCATGCGCCGGCTGTGGCTCCTCAATTCTCAATTCCCAATTCCCTATTCTCAATTCAATATGCCGCCACAACGCCCTCGGGATTTCTGAATCATAGCCGCAAAAGAACACAAGGAACTCAAAGGGCCGCAACCGACCGCTTTTCCAACCTCGACGCCATGATCTCCGTCGGCGCGCAGGGCGTCCGTTCCGCGATGGTCTGACGGTTTGCCGCTTCTGCGTAAGTGCTTGCTGTGCAATCAGTTGCGCTCGACATGGGACAAAACTATTGTTTGAGCCCTTCGACCCTTCGACCCCTTCGATAAATCAGCCACAGATTGGGACAGATGAACACAGACAATCATAGCCGCAAAAGAACACAAGGAACTCAAAGGGCCGGAACCGACCGCTTTTCCAACCTCGACGCCATGATCTCCGTCGGCGCGCACGGCGTCCCTTCCGCGATGGTCTGACGGTTTGCCGCTCCCGCGTAAGTGCTTGATGTGCAATCAGTTGCGCTTGACATCGGACAAAACTATTGGGTGACCCCTTTGACCCCTTTGACGAACCATCCAAAGGCCTACGCAGTAGTCTAAATCGATTTTGCCCGGGTCAGTTTGGATTCAGAGCGGATTCAAAGTCCAGCCCGGCGGAATGAGGTCGGATGGAACGCCCGTGAGCTGGTTTGTGAAAATTTTCCCGGCATTTATCTGGTTCCTGTTTTCAGTCAGGAATTCTTCCCATCGTTTGCGTAAGGCCTTCGCATCTTTATCTGTAAATGACGGATAAAAGCCACCGCCACCGGAGTATCGGCCCGTGGTCATGTGCAGTAATTCCGCGAGCGCGTGGTGCAGTGTGTAATCATTGATGTCCTTTGGCGCAACCAGGTGAGCGCACCAGGCCATCGCGCTCTCATAGCGTGAGCCGTATTTGTCCGCCAGTTGCTGGGCGTTCTGGCGTAACCACTCATCGTCCGCCGACTTTAGCACCGCCAGTGCGAGATCGCGATGTGCTGGATTCTCCATTCGCTGGGCAGCGAGAAAGGCGTAGTTTTGAACGCCAAGGTTATTGTCGCTCAGGCACCGGGTGATGTCGTCTTCGAGTGCGGCAGGAATTCCTGTTGACAAACTTTCCAAGGATTTCATGCGTAAATACGGAAGATCAGACCTCATAGCCTTGTGAAAACACCTCACATCGGTGTCCGAAAAAGTCTTGTCCGCGCCACCATGCTGGCTGAGATACAGCACTAGGTTCTCCGGGGACACATCAGGGTCAAGTTTGTCCGCGATTTTGGCGTCCAACCCGAGGATGGTGACGGCCAAGGCGTCGCAGACGCGAATGGGAGAAGGATAGTGAATGTCGGACAGATACTCCGCATTTGTCTGGACCACGCCATACGCCAAAGCTCGCTTCAATGCCGGTATTTGGTTTGTGGTGCCGACGAGCCTCAGCAGGGAAGTTGCCGTCAAAAAGCCGCTGCGTTCCTTCCACATGAGCAGTCGCGCACAAAAGTCCTGCACCGGCTGGCCGAGTAAGTCATCCCACGCGCCTTCGATGATAACCTGGCGGCGCTCTTTGCCCCACGGCCCGGTGAAATCACTTTCTGGATGTGGCAGACGGACTTCGAGTTGTTGAGCCGCTTTCGCGGCGAAAGCGATGTTGGTATGTTCCAGGAGCCGCACCAAAGCGCGTGTGGCGTCGAGGGTTCGGATGCTTGCAATCCCTTCCAACGCGTCGGTATTTTCCCTTTCAGCACGCCTTTCCAACGGCTCCAAAAATGTAGGCCAGCGAATACAATGGTAGTCCAACCGCGCCTCACCCTTTTTGCCCCAAGTGCTGCCGTTATAGGGTTTGGCGGTCTCTGCCTCAACCAGAATCGACTCAGCTTCGGCCTCGGTCGGCGCACGCAATCGAATCGTGCAGGACGTTTCGCGCGGATCAGCCGCCATTGGTTCACCAAAACCCAAATCGTGAAACGAGTGAACGGTGTAGCTACCAGGCCCATCAAAGCGGCAGTATGCGATCACCCAGACATTTTCAAACCAGTCCTCGCCCGGTTTGATCTCGCTATTCGGCATCAGCCCGCCGCCCATATTCCGCATGAACGGCGTCGGGTCGGCGACAGGTATTCCATCGGCAGAAACCGCCGTCACTGTGAATCGGTCGGCCCGCGTGCTTCCCCGGTAATCACCACCCACGGAAATTTTGAACGTGTTGCTGGAAGCATTGTGGATGCGGTAGTGCAGCAAAATATTTTCGCCAAGAAAGAAATTCGTCTTGTCGGCCACGAGGCTGACTTCAAGGCCGGCGGGCACTTTACCCGGCTTTCCCTGCGTCCAGAAATTATGGAACTGCGCGTTCGTTTCCGCAGCCCGGCAAAGCCCGGCAACCATTAGGGCGACGAGGATGAAAACGGCTTTCATCTGGTTTAGAGCTTATCCGTAAATGACTTTTCTGATGTTTTCACATTCTCCAGCAGATGATCGCGATGTCCAGATGCAGCAACGCCTCGAAGTTGGCGGCCTTTTTCTCGCACCGCAAGTAGTAAAAGGGTCACCCCTAGAAATTGGTGTGCATTCATTTCCTTCTCCTCGCGGAGGGGCCCAAAGCCGGCGGTTTGGACATGGCTTGGTGAGGTTGGCGCACGCGGGCGGGTCGCATGTTTCGAGGCCTTTGGCTGGCGTTGTGCGCGGGTTCCCTGAAAGCACTTCATTCCGGCGAACAGGTTTGCTTCAGGGGTCTCGATCAGCAACTCGTGGGCCTTTCTCATCCGCACCCAGGAGTGAACGCGCCAGCCGGGTTTGTCGCAGGCTCCGCCCAGCGCCTCCACCCAGCGCCGGAGGTCGCGGTCCGCCGCGAATAGGGCGACGCCCTCGTTGACCCGGGCCATACAGGTGTGAGTTCTCACTTGGTAAACGTGCGTGTTTTCTGAGGGCTCCAAGCGGGTTGGAGATATGGGGCCAACTCCACATCTGGAACTGGTTCGGAGTCTTCTTATGTCCACAGTGGGCGCTTGTGGTGCAGGAGTCAAGGCCAAATCCCAAAAATCCGACCATTTTTCCCGGTCGTTTGGCAGCTTTCCCGCGTATTCGGCGTATTCCGCGGCAGACAATCCCTGTTTTCCTCTTTTGAGCCTGTTGAGCATTTTCGCGGCAAGTGCTTCATTCTGAGTGAGTTAAGCAATCCTCAGCACGATGGATTTCCGCTCTCCGCGCCCAGCGGGTCCAGCGGCAACCACCGGGAGGATGGAGGATGGAAAAGACAGGAGAAAAGTCATGGGAATGTTTGTCAGGGGAATAATCCTGAAAACACGCTCTGCAGCGATGCGGGTTGGTCGCGCTCCCGGAATGTTGAGTGTGCGTAAGGCTTTGAGATTCAACCTCTTTCAGGGTTGTGGACCTTTCTGGTGGCAACCCGGCGCAAGCCCTCTGTGAGTCGGGCCAACGCCGGGCTGAGTGATTCAATCCCGTTGGGATTGGAAATAGCATGGCGGCGGTCATAGACCGCCGCTACAGGGGCTACAGGGGCTTGCTTGACGCGCCCGGACAGGGGCGTATCCTTTCCTTATGAACCGCTCACCGGACGAACCTCCGCCCACTCGCCGGCTTTTCCGACGCCGCTGGCTGCGAAAGCCTCTCTTCTGGCTTGGCGTGTTTGTGGCGCTGGTGGTGGTTTTTTACGCGGAGGAGGATTGGCGCGGGCGGAGGGATTGGAACCGATACGGGCAGGCGATGGCGGCGCGCGGCGTGTCTGTTGATTTTCGGGACTATATTCCGAAACCGGTTCCCGCCGAAGAGAATTTCGCCGAGGCGCCCATCGTCAAATCCTGGTGCCTGACCTTCGGGAGCGGCTTTCTTACCAACGACCTTTACACCCGCGCCACCTTCAATATTTCGACAACCAACATCGCGGACAAGGGCCACCGGCATTTTGTGGACCTGGTGGCGTGGCAAATGGCCTCTGTCGCCCTCCAAAGCGGCCCTTTGGGCGACAAACAGCAATTTGAGACGGACCAAGGCAGCCTTGCCGCCAGGGCGGCGGCGGCACCGGCGGTTCTGGAGGGGATGAAACCCGACGAAGCGGATTTTGCGGCGATTCGCCTGGCCAGCGCCCGGACGAATTCGCGGTTTCCAATCCAATACGACCAGGAAGATCCTTCGCGAATTCTCCTTCCCCACCTCGCGAATATCAAATCAGTATGTGCGCGGTTGAACCTACAGGCGTGCGCGGAACTGGCTGCGGGGCAGCCGGACAAGGCCCTGGCCGATGAGAAGCTGATGCTTTATCTGGCCGACTCCATTAAAACGGAGCCAATGTTGATCTCCTATCTGGTGCGGGTGGCTTGCTTACAGATTGCGGTCCAACCGGTTTGGGAGGGGCTGGCGGAGCGCCGTTGGACGGATTCGCAACTGCAAGAGCTCGAGCAGTCGTTCCAACACTATGATTTCCCCGCCGACTTCGATCATGCCTTCCAGGGGGAGAAGACTTACATGATTCGAGAGTTGGACTACGTCAAGAAGAAGGGACTGGCCTTTATGGATTCCGTGGGCCGCGCAAAGCTGGATTTCAGCACCTACTCGGATTTCCTGGACTCTGTCAAACCGGCGCTGCATCAAGCGTCTGTGAACGCGGTCGGTCGGATCGCGCCGGCGGGTTGGTATGATTTTGAGCGGCTGAATTACTGCGTTCTTTTTGACGCGCAAACGAAAGGGGTCGTGGACGCGGCGGCCGCGAGGTTTTTCCCCGGCCAGGTCGCATCCAATCACGCCGAAGTGGCTGGGCAATTAAGGCACGAAGAGTGGCCGACGCCCTTGAAGTTCATCGTGTATCATCAGGCAATGGCGTCGCTTCTCTTCGATTATGGCAAGTCACTTCCCATGAGGGCGGCGGTCCTCCAGACCTGCGCCAACCAAGCCGCCATCGCCTGCGCGTTGGAGCGATACCGCCTTGCGAACGGACAATTCCCCGAAACTCTGGGGGCGCTGACGCCGCGGTTCATCTCCCGACTGCCCAATGACGTGATCGGCGGCCAGCCCTACAAATACCGCCGCACGGCGGACGGCCAATTTATTCTTTACTCCGTCGGCTGGAACGAAAAGGACGACGGCGGCGCGCCGGGAAAGAAATTGTTCGATGAGGAGGAAGGCGACTGGGTGTGGGATTACCCCGCCCGGCAATAGTCTTTTTTTGGAGACGCCCTAAATATCAAAGCGCGCATAACCAACGCGTGATTGAGGCAATTTGATTCTCGTCTGTCAAATTTGCGGCGTTTTCCAAATCACCCTCTTTGAGCAAAGCCCAGATTTCCGAGGCCATTTTGGGTTCAATCGCGGCACCAATAAAAAAAGTGCGGGGCTTTTGCCTCCTTTTGGCAAAAGCCGAATTGATTCTATTCAGCGCCGACCGCGCTGTTTTCCAATGTTCATCAGCGCCCGCCGGATCGATTCCACCCTTTAACTCTCCCAAGGCGATGTAAGCGCCTGGCGTTCGATAAATGACCGGAGAAATTTGTGCGGCGGCGCAATCAAAAAGACTGAGGTCCACGTTGTTTTGGACGATTGGAACCGTCAGATTGTAGATCAAGGTTCGATCTCCCTTTTCGGAGACCCATGAAAGCCCGCGAAGGCCAAGCTCGATGTCGGTGTCATCGCCCGGAAGGTCAGTCCAAACTTTCGACTCGGTGCGGAGCCACTGGCAGCGTTTTCCGGCCAGCTTGAAGTGTGCGATGAGCGAGCGTGTCAACTTCTTCCGCGCCATGAAACCGCCAATATTTCGCATGGACCCGCCCAGCGTGTCCCCTCGCGTCAGAAGAAAGCGAAAAACAAGCTCCTCGACAAAGTTCACTCCCGCCGGTTCAAGAAATGTTTTGATCAGCCCCATTATTGCCTCGTCCTTGTCTTTGTCCTGTAAATGATTGGTTGCTTTGTCCGAAACTCCGGCGGCGGTCAACAACGCCGGTTGAATTTCGGGAATCGAGAGCAACTGCCTGGGGTTGGAGGCCTTGGTCGCGGCGGCCTTCAACGCCCGCGCCATCGCGACAAACGGTGTGGCTCTTCGGTTCTTTTCGAGAGCCAAAGCCACAAAGCCAGCGCGAACCGCCTCGTACGGTGTCACGAGATCCGCGCTGGATTGAAGGTGTTCCCTGTAAGAATTGCTCATTTCCTCATGTTTTTCGCCAGACATAAACGCATTTCCGCAGCGGCTCGCGCCCATGCGCCCCCATTTGTTGGCTGCTGTTTCCCTTGCCATTCGGCAACACCAGGATGTGTTCCGCCTCAAAGCCCAGGAGTTGGGCCATCTCCGTGAGGATAATGTCCACCGAAATGCTGGCGCCCGCGTAACGCACGTTGTCATTGACCATGATGAGCGGGGCTCCCTTTTTGAGAACCCGGGCCGACTCGGCAATGACACAGGCCATTTCGTAAAAGTAACCCCTTACCATTCGCGCGATTCCAGTATTGTTGAGGAGTTTGAGCTCTTTCAGCCATTCGAGGTATCCAAGAATTGCCTGTAGTAATTCATGGTCGTCCGCGCAAGACACGAGAATCCGCCAGTTTGGATTCAGGGCTATCAGGTCCTTCGCCCTGTTTTCCACCGTGCAACTGAGCATCTCCTGCCGCAACTTCGCCAATCCTTCTTCTCCCACCCCAAGGAGCGCCAGTTCCAGCGCGTAAGTGCGCGTGTAATCGTAGCGGTTGCAATAGGGCGGTGAAGTGATCACGCAGTCGAATGAACCGGCCTGAAGCCGCGGCATGATTTCAAGACAGGAACCGGCATGCAGGCGAATCTCTGTGCGCTTGCGGGGACTAGCAAACAAATCGTTCGGCACGCCGCTTTGCCTTAAGTCCGTGACGATCTGGTGGAGCTTGTCTGTGATCGCCTCGTCAAAATTTAGGATGGCCCCCTTGTCAAAGCGCTTTTTTCCCTGGCGCCTTCCAGAACGATGGTCCCATCGCAGATACTGTCCGTCCTTTCTGGTAAAACTAACCGATTCAAGAATACAGAGGAGCGCAAAGAGCAAAACCGCTTTCACGCGGACCCCCTCGTTTTCCGACGCGCTCAGGAATCGTCCAAGCCCGCGGAGCGTTTCTTGGGGATAAGCGCCCCGCGTAATCCGAAGCTCCAATGGAGGCTTATGATTGGGATGGCCCACCCACGGCTTTTGACGCAGCCAGTGTTCCAGGCGCGCGATGTCGGCCTCCTCCACCTCCCAATCAATGAGTTGCTTTGTGTCAATAATTTTCTGGCCGATTGGCAGAAGCTCTATGCCCTCCGCCGCGAGACCAAAGCCTCCGGCCGTGAACAAGGCCGTCCCGCTTCCGGCGAAGGGGTCCAAAAGCGTACCGCTCGTAATGCGATAGCGGTTATGAAGATACTCCAGCAACCCGGCGGAAAAGGCTTCCTTGTATTTGAACCAACGATAAACCGCCCTTGTTTTGTTGGCTTGAAAGCTCACCAGGGCGCGGGAGAGCGCCGGCTCCACGACCAGCTTTGCGTTCCACCGCCTCTTTGCCCCGGCGTCCAGTTTCTCAATTAGTCGCAGACCCGCCGAATCCAAAGGAACGTTGGCCGCACCCTCGTCGGAGGGCCCGCCAATGACAGCGCCATCCAACAAAACGCGTTCTTCAAAAACGTCTTTTAGGTTGCTTCCCATCAAACAAATTCCTCAGTCTCCCCCGAATCCGCGGCGGTCCTGATGCCCCGCCGCTTCATTGCTTAATCGCCGCCAGTGTTTTCAATTTTGCCTCCACACTCGTTTTGGCAAAGACCGTTTGCGAAAGGAATTATCACAGGCGCAAAGTCTTTTGAAAGCTCAATCGTCAAGCCGTCCCGGCCCGCTTGGGCGGACGCCCTAAATATCAAACACGGTGATCTCGGGCCGGCAGTTGAACCGCAGCGGCGTCCCGATCCAGCCGATGCCCGGATTCACATACAACGTTCCCGCCGGCACCTGGAACAGCCCCAGGTCGTATTTTCCCACCCAATACGGCAGCATCAGCGCCCCGTAGAACGGCACCCGCACCTGCCCGCCGTGCGAATGGCCGGCCAGGATCAGATCGTATTTCTCCCCCGCCAGCCCTCCGGCGAAGAGCGGGTAGTGCATCAGCAGCACGCTCTTGCCGCCCGGCACCGGCGCGAACGCCACCGGCCGGCCCCGCACACAAGTCGCCCCGCTGATGTGGACCTTCCCGTCCGCCGTCGTCACCTGGCGGTCCAGCAACCACGCTCCGCCGGTCGCCGCAAAACAGGTTCCGATTTTTCTGAAATCCGCGCCGCTCCAATAATCATGGTTCCCCGGCACGCCGTACATGGGCGACTTGATCTTTGCCAAAACCTCCAGCGCCTCCGGCAGAAACTCCCGCCGCTCCACCAAATCTCCCGTGAAACACACCGCCTCCGGCGAAAGCGCGTTGATTTTTCGCACCACCGATTCCAGCAAGGGCCGGTCGCCCTTGTGGTGGAGGTCGCTGAATTGAACCAGGCGGCGGGCCGGTTTCTCCGCGCCCAGGCGCAGCTTGCGCACCCGCACCCACTGCGGCTCGATCCAGTCGGCGTCCGCCCACGCGAGTCCCGGCGAGGCCAGGAGCGAATACAACAAAAACCGCCGGCGGCTGATTTTTCCGAATTTCATCGAAACCATTCCTCATTCATCGTATCACCAATGCCGCGCGCGGGCCAGCCGCCTTTTCGGCCGCCGCCCAAAGCCGCCATGAACATTATAACTGACACACGCTGCGCCGAGTACTCGGCCCCCGGCCATCCCGAAGGCCCCCGCCGCGTCCTGGGCGCCCACGAGGCCCTGGAATCCCACCCGGCCTTCCCGGTGAACTGGGTCGAGCCGCTCCCCGTCGGGGAGGACTCGCTCCTGCGCGCCCACTCCGCCGAACACCTCCGGCGCCTCGAAGTTCCTTTGGACTTCGACGCCGACACGCCCGCTTATCCGCAAATCGCCGCGCACGCCCGGCGTTCCGCGGGGGGCGCCCTGCAAGGCCTGCGCCTGGCCCGCGCCGGCCAGCCGGCCTTCAGCCTGATGCGTCCGCCGGGCCACCACGCCACGCGCGGGGGCGCGATGGGTTTTTGCTATCTCAACTCGGTCGCCATCGCCGCCCTGGAGGCGCGGGCGTGCGGGTGCGGGCGGGTGGCGGTGTTTGATTTCGACGTCCACCACGGGAACGGCACGGAAGACATTCTACTTGACCAACCCGGCCTCGCCTTCGTTTCCGTCCACCAATCCCCCTGCTATCCCGGGACGGGCCTGGCCGACCGCGGGGGCAACTGTTTCAATTTTCCCGTGCGGCCGCGCGCGCCGCGGCGGGAATATGTCGCCGCTTTGGAGAAGGCGTTCGAGCGGTTGAGGAAGTTCCAGCCGGACCTGGTGGCCGTATCCGCCGGCTTTGACGCGTATCGCGGCGACCCGCTGGCCAGCGGCTCGCTTGAGGCGGAGGATTTTCACTGGCTCGGACAAACCGTGCGCCAATTGCAAGTCCCCGCCTTCAGCGTTTTGGAGGGCGGCTACAGCGACGAGCTGCCCCAATTGATCCTGGCCTACCTCACCGGGCTGACCGATTGAGCGGCTGGCGCGGCTGCCGCCTTGTGGAAAAGGCTGCCAGATGCCATGATGGGCGCGCTTGAAAATCCTCGTCGCCATGACCGGGGCCAGTGGGGCCATTTACGCGCAGCGCCTGCTCGACAATCTGAATCCGCGCCTGCACGAAATCCACGTCATCCTCAGCAATTACGCCCATGTGGTGCTGGCCGAGGAGCTTCCCGGCGGCCTGCGCCTGGCCGAGGGCGTCCACACCCACGCCCTCAAGAGCATGAACGCCCCCTTTGCCAGCGGCTCCAACCCCGTGGACGCCATGGTCGTCATCCCCTGCACGATGGGCACACTGGGCCGGATCGCCCACGGCTTCAGCGAGGACGTCCTCCTTCGCGCCGCCGACGTCGTGCTCAAGGAGAAGCGCAAGCTGATTCTCGTGCCGCGCGAAACCCCGTTGAGCCTGGTCCACGTCAAGAATTTCGAGCTTCTGCTCCTGGCCGGCGCGGTCATTCTGCCCGCCAACCCCTCCTTCTACCATCATCCCGGCAGCATCGAACAAGTGGTGGACAGCGTGGTGGGCCGCGTGCTTGATCACCTGTCGGTCGCCCACCAGCTCACCCCGCGCTGGAAAGAGGAGTCGGAATGACAACGCAAGACCCCCGCAAAACGCCTGTGGCGGCGGTCTGCGACGGCCGCCAAGCCGCTTTTTGGCACCACCACAAACGGAGAGAACGAACCCCTCTCCCTGAGCCTCTCCCCGCTATGCGGGGCGAGGGAATTGACAAAGCGCGTGGTGGTGGTTACACGGCGCATCCACGCCGCCATGCTCTAATTTCCCAAAACTTGCGGCGGTCGCAGACCGCCGCCACAAGGTGACATGCTTTTCCCCACCTTGCGCAAACACAGCGATTTCATCAAGCTCCCGCACACCGTCTTCGCCCTGCCCTTCGCGCTGGCTTCGATGGCCGTGGCCGCCCGCGACACCCACGGCTGGCCCGGCTGGGGCAGATTTGCGCTGATTCTCGCCGCGATGGTTTTCGCCCGCACCTGCGCCATGTCCTTCAACCGCATCGCCGACCGCGAATTTGACCGGGCCAACCCCCGCACCGCCGGGCGCCATCTGCCCTCGGGCCAGATTTCCCTCGCCGCCGCCTGGGCGCTCTGCCTCTTTGGCGCGGCGGGCCTGGTGGGGGCGAGCTGGCTCCTGAACCCGATCTGCTGCGCCCTTTCCCCGGTCGCGCTGATGATCGTCTGCTTTTATTCGATGACAAAACGGTTCACCGATTTCAGCCACGTTTTCCTGGGCGTCGCCCTGGCCCTGGCCCCCATCGGCGCGTGGCTGGCCGTCAAAGGCAGTTTCCATTTCTTCCCCGACGGCTTGAGCCTGGAGCACAGCGCGATCCTCCCCCTGCTTCTGGCCGCGGCGGTGGTGTTCTGGCTTGTCGGCTTCGATGTCATCTACGCGATGCAGGATTACGAATTCGACCGCCGGCACGGCCTCCATTCGCTGGTCGTGCGCTGGGGCCCCAACCTCGCCCTGTCGGCGTCCTTCCTCTCGCACATGATCATGTGGATGATTCTGATGATATTCGGTCTGCTGGCCCGTTTTCGCCTGGCCTACTACGTCGGCCTGATTTTCATTCTCGGCTGCCTTCTCCTGGAACACTGGCTGGCGCGCCGCCGCAGTTTGAACTGGATCCACAACGCCTTTTTCCGCCTCAACGCCCTCATCAGCGTTGTCTTTCTGGTTGTGACCCTGACCGAAATTGTGTTTCCATGGTTTCAATGGAAACGGTGAACCCCTCGCTCCAACACAGCGGACTGCGCGACCTTTACGAAAAAGTCGCGGCCGGCGCGCGCGTTTCCGAAGACGACGCCCTGCGCCTCTTCGAGAGCCGCGACCTCAACGCCCTGGGCGCGATGGCGGACATGGTCTGCCGCCGCAAAACCTCCGGGCGCGCCAGCTACATCCTCAACCGCTACATCAACTACTCCAATTACTGCATCCTGAGCTGCCAGTTCTGCGCCTTCGCCCGCAAAAAGCGCGACGCCGACGGCTTCCAGCACACCACCGAGGAGATCGTCCAGAAGGCCCGCCAGGCCCTGGATCTGGGCGTCACCGAACTGCACATCGTCGGCGGGCTGCATCCCTCCCTTCCCTTCAGCTACTACACCGACATGCTGCGGGCGCTCCGGGCGCTGGATGCCCGCCTGCAATTGAAGTGCTTCACCGCCATTGAAATCCTGCACCTGGCATGGCTCGCCAAAAAATCCGTCCGCCAGACGCTCCTTGATCTCAAGGACGCCGGCCTCCAATCCCTGACCGGCGGCGGCGCGGAAATCTTCCGCAAGGAGGTCCGCTCCGAAATCGCCCGCGGCAAGGAATCCGCCGAGGAATACCTGGACGTTCACCGCACCTGGCACCAACTGGGAGGGCGCAGCACTTGCACCATGCTGTATGGCCACGTCGAAACCCTGGCCGACCGCGTGGACCACTTGCGCCGGCTGCGCGGCCTCCAGGACGAAACCCACGGCTTCACCGGCTTTGTCCCCCTTCCCTACCAGCCGGACAACAATGGCATTCCCGTCCACACCGCCCCCACTGGCTTTGATTCCCTGCGCACCATCGCCGTCAGCCGCATCTACTTGGACAATTTCGACCACATCACCGCCTACTGGGTTGGCATGGGTTTGAAACTCGCCCAAGTCGCCCTGAACTACGGCGCCGACGATCTCCACGGCACCATCCTGGAAGAACACATCTTCCACATGGCCGGCGCAAAATCGCCGCAGCTCCAAACCGAGGCCGACATGATCCACGCCATTCGCGAAACCGGACGCACTCCCGTCCAGCGCGACACCTTTTACCAACCGATCAAAGTCTGGGACACGCCGCCACCCGGTGAACCCTCTCCCGTCTCCGAACCGTCAAAGATTTTGCAGGACAACCTCGCCTCCGCTTGAATTGAACCACTTTTCGCCCATGCGCGACAACCCCTCCCAACCCCGTCTCGTCACCCCGGAAACTTCGGAAGAACTGGCCCGCCGCTTCGAGCGCGAAACCCGCTCCGCGCTCCTCCAACGCGAGCGGACGCTGGAAAACTCCCTCGCCCCATTCCGCGTCGGCTCCGTCCCCTACCTCAACGCCGTCCCCCTGACCCGCGGCTTGGAAGATCAGATTCTTTTCGTCCCACCATCCGAACTGGCCCGGCGGCTGGAGGGCGACGAACTGGACGCCGCCCTGGTCAGCGTCACCGAAACGCTCTTCCACGACCGGTACGACATCCTGGACGGCATCGCCATCGCCTCGCTGGGCGAAGTGCAGAGCGTCTTCCTGGCCCACCGCGAGCCGCTGTCCGAAATGCGCGAACTCCATTGCGATCCCGCCTCCCTGGCCAGCCTCAACCTCCTCAAAGTGCTTTTGGCCGAGCGGGGATTGAAACCCGAACTGAAGCCCCTTCCCTCCTATGACGCCGCGCCCGCCCTGGCCAACGTTTTTATGATTGGCGACCGCGCCCTGGAATTCCTCCGCGCTCCGCACGAGCACGAGATTCTGGATTTGGGCGCGGCCTGGTATGAACTGACCGGGCTGCCTTTTGTGTATGCCGTTTGGGCGCTGCGGCGCGTCCCCAACGCGCCCTTGCGCCGGCAACTCCGCCAGGCCAGGGACTTTGGCCTGGACACGCTGGAGTCCATCATCTCCAGCCGGACGGAATTTGATTACAATTTTCGGAAAGACTATCTGAGCTGGCACATCCACTACCATTTGGCCTCCGACGAGCGCCGCGGCATCGCCAGATTTGTCGAACTCCTGCGCAAGCACGCCATCGGCGCCGTCCACGACCCTCATTATGTCACCTGACTTTGTGGCAACGCGAGGCGAGACGCGTCTCCCCACCATCCAACATTGACTCGAGATTATTCTGGCTGTCGCGGGCGCTTGGGGCGTGCTCGCCGGGCCGCTCGTCGCCTTTCTTTTGCGATGGCGATGACAACGCCTGACAAGCCCCCGCGCAGGTGTCAAACCCAAAGTGTCATGATTCCACGACTGCTCCGTCGGCACGCAGGGCGATCATTCCGCGATGGTCTGACGGTTTGCCGCTCCCGCATAAGTGCTTGCTGCGCAATCAGTTGCGCTTGACATTGGACAAAGCTATAGTTTGACCCCTTCGACCCTTCGATATAACTTCGATGCTTCGATGAGACCCCTCTGATGGGAACCGACTTCCCCCATCATCATTTTTCTCAATGGTCCCTCATTTTTTTCAATTCACACCCCAGCCGGGAGGAGGTGTATTCTCCGCCCATGGTTTTTACATTCCATCACGTCCGATGGTTGCTGGCGATTGCCCTGATGCCGCCCGTTTTGACCTCATGCGCCACCCAAAGCGCCCCCACCCCGGCCCAGGTTGGCCATTGGGAAGGAAACGCCCGGATCATCGTTTCCTGGTGCCGCCAAAAGAACCTTCCGGTAAAGGTGGACATCCATGCAGACGGGAGCGTGACCGGCTCCGTTGGGGACGCCAAACTCAGCGAGGGTCGTTTCCAGCGGAATCGTGGCTGGCTGGGTCGCAAGTTGAATCTGGCGACCGATTACATCATCACCGGCGACCTGGACGGGCCAATCGTGGCGGCTGAGGCAATCACCCGCCAGCGCGTGATGATGCCGCTTGATTTTAGCGGCGACGCTTTCACGGGGGGACTGGGCACCAGCGGCTGGATGTTCGGCGGAAAGGACAAAATGGTGTTCACCGCCACTTCTCTGACCTTGACCCATTCACAATAATCTTATACGGAGGAAGAATAACATGAGCAGCCCGATGACTAACCAGCCAGTTTCCCTTTGCGTTCTGCGGTGGTCGGCAAGGGTGTGGAGCATCCTCGCGGTGGGGGTGGTTCTTCTGTTCGCCTTTGGGGAAGGACTAAACCTCTCCCATTTCACCGCCCGCGAGTTGCTCTTGTTCTTATTCTTCCCATTCGGGGTTGCTCTGGGGATGGCTCTGGCTTGGCGGTGGGAGGGTTTGGGCGGATTTGTCACCGTTGCCAGTCTCGCCGCCTTTTATCTGGCGAATCGCCTCACCTCCTCCAGTTTTCCGAGAGGCTTTGCCTTTCTGGTCCTGGCCGCGCCCGGTTTTCTGTTTCTTCTCTGTTGGCTCTGGACCCGTTCCACCCCAAAGCAGCAGGCGAGCCGGCCAAATTAAGACTCCCGTCCCTCCCCGACGAGATTTGTTTTGCATGCCCGGAGCAAGCGGGGCGAAAAGTCAAGGGAATGGCTGGCAGGGGAATGTCTGAAAGATTTGTTTTGCAAGCCCAGACTGACCTGATTTGGCCCCGAAACACCCATGTTGTTGGAAAAGATCTTAATGCTTTGAGTTTTGTCGCGGCCGAAGCTTCGACAAGACAATGATCACCGGAGGCGCGAGGAACAACCCCAGCAATGTCACAAGGATCAGTTTGATGGCTTGGGTACGGGAGGGTGAAGGTTTCCGGCACGCGCCGAATACCATATTTGCTGTGCTTGTTCCACCGTAGGCCAATAGTCGGCCGGATAGGTTGTCATGTGAAAGGCGGGGAGGTCGCCAGGATACCAGCGCAAGTCAGTAATGGATATCCGCTGCTTGAGAGCAGGACGGAGATCGGCACGGGATCAAGTTGGGCGGACGGCGGTGACCACAGCGCTCACTTCTTTGAAGCCCGTACCGGGCTCGGTGAAATGAAATCCGGAAGGCAGCGTGAGCGCGCCAACATTCGTGAAACCGGTCGCCGCATAAACTGCATCGGGTGTCCCGTCTCTCTCGAAATCAAGGTGAGCGCCGGGCGGGCCGGCGTTCGCGTCAAACAGTACTGGATCAGAAGCAGAAATCGGCTCATAAGGCACCACCATCTCAAACATCTCCCTGCCATCCTTGGTGCCAACCTCGCGCCGTTGTGGAATGCCCCAGTCATTGGTTTCCGTGACTTGAATCAGCCAGGCACAGCCGTTGACATACACACGGAAGCTGCCGTGAAAACCCTTCCACAAGCTTCCGTCAGGACGGGATAACTTCAATTCAATGGCGCCATCAACTTCGTACTGCTGGGCGCGCAAGGCGATCGTCATGACAAACACCGCCAAGACAGCCATGAGCCGGGCCACGCGCCAAAGCCCGCTACGGGCAATAAGAACGGCGGGAAGAAGCAGGGGCATACCGGGGCAACTAATTAAAATGCCTCGGAACGCCGCCGCCGGTACTCAAATTAGCGACGCGGCCGGTACTCAACTGAATTACGCCATACTGGACACCTTCGAACTCGACCAGAAGCAGGCCAGGGTAGCGCGGCTGCAGAGAGACATCGAAAATCCCTAAATTGTTGTGGGTGACCGGGATTATGCTCGTATCCCGGCCGTCCACCCGTAGCATCCCCAGCAACCCGCCCCAATCCTTTGCAATTTTTGCAATGGTAGGACCCAAATCGGCGGTCCACTTCTTTTTCCCGTCTTTCCCGTAGAGAGAAATGGTCTTCTTGGTGAAATCAATGAAGAAATAATTCTGGTCAGCGGCGTCGAACAGAATTTTGGGGCGGCGCTTGATGTCGAGCGGAAAGGCGTCCTCCAGCAACAAGCGGTTCAGCCGGGACACAAAGGCTCCAGCCGGCTGGTGGAGGAGTGTCACGGTGTCTCCGGAAAGATACGGTTTGATTGGCGCAAATGATTTTTCGTCGTAAATCAACTTGCCTTGAATCAACTGGTTCAGGTTTGCTGCCAAGTCCTTCAGGCCTGGCCCGGGTGCATAGTGCCCGCCAGGGATCTTCATCTCCACGCGCACTTTCTCCAGCTCCGAAACACTCCAAAAGCCCGGGTCGTCGTCACCGAAGAAGACCTTGATCTCCCTGTACTCTTTCTCCAACGCCGACCGGGTTTCACTCGAGAGCGAGTCCCACAAGAAGGGGAACGGCGGATGATTGTGTTCCACCAGATCAACGATGAACAGTATCGGATAATTGAAATCGCCAACTGAAACGGTCCACGGACCCTGCTCGGGCAGCTTGACCCCCGGGCGATCCACGATGCTGCTGTCAAACGGAGTGGGGGGAGTGCGGAGACCGTAGATGTCGAATGGCGCGGCTCGGTTGGTCCAAGGAAACACGTAGTTTGTCGCGGGGGCTTGAGCATAAACTCGATGCCCCAAGGCAATAGCTACCCACAACACCAGCGCTGCCCCGGTCTTCAACCAATAATGCACCTTACGCATATCACTGTCGCTTCGCGTCAGGGACAAGCACAGTCCGGCATGATGTGGAAGGATTACAGAGTTGTCTTCCCCTCCGCCCTGGCTTTGGCCCATCTGGCTTTTGCGGCGGCGGCTAGCTTGGCCCGCACCTCCGGACTGCTGCGACGGTCCTTCTTTTTGGCCTTCTTCACTCTCGCCCATCTTGCCTTGGTCGCAGCGATAATGGCCGCCCTTCCCGCCGCGCTCAACCGCCTTTTGCCCTTCCTGCCCGGCTTGGAGGCCCTGGCGCCAGTTCCTTTGATCCTGGCCCATCTGGCCCGTTGCGCGGCGGCCATCCTGGCGCGGGCGGCTGGCGATCTGCGACGCTTGGTGACCACAAATGGCACCGGAGAATCTCCACCTTCGTCGCCGCCGCCGGCGATGGATTCGATCTGGGCTTGAAGCGCCTCGATCTGTTCCTTGATGGCGATGATTTGATTGAGTTGGGTTGTCGTTATGTTTGATAGATTTGTCATGCGGGATGGTATAATACCGGGAAGGCTCTGGAGTCAATACCGAAAATGGCCGAAAATGGCGGGCATGGTTGGTCGGACGCGTCTTGAGACCACCACCCTGGAGGAAACCAACCCCTCTCTCCGGCTCTCTCCCCGCACACGGGGAGAGAGAGAACGCGCGAGACGATGAGTAGTACGTCGAGAGACAACCACGTTACCCGGGCAAATGTCGCATGCCGAAGGACTTTGTCCCGCGCCCCGGCGGGAGACATGCCCCCAAATCCGCTCGCCTGGAAAGAAGGCCCGTGTAAACTGACCGCCCATGAGCACACGAGCCAGCGACCATTTGAGTTTGGACCCGGTGATGTCGGGGTTGATCGAAAGGATCGGGCCGATCCGGTCGCGCCCGCGCCGGCTGCCGCCGTTTCAATCGCTGGCGCACGCCATCATTCACCAGCAATTGAACTCGATTGCCGCCGGAACCATTCTGGACCGGTTCAAAAGGCTGTTCCCGGACGACGAATTCCCCGCTCCCGGCCGGGTCGCAAAGGCGTCTGTGGACCGGCTCAGAACGGCGGGATTGTCGCGCCCGAAGGCGGCGTACATCATTGATTTGGCCAAGCGATGCAACGCGGGGCTGATTCCGAGCCTGGGGGAGTGCGATCCGCTCCCGGACGAGGAGATCATCGCCAGGTTGACGGAGATCAAGGGCATTGGGCGGTGGACGGTGGAGATGTTTCTGATTTTCAATCTGGGCCGGCCGGATGTGCTGCCGGTTGACGACTTGGGCGTGCGCCGGGGCTTTCAGGCGGCATACCAGAAGCGCACTCCGCCGACGCCGGAGCAATTGGCCAAATACGGCTCGCGCTGGGCTCCGCACCGCACACTGGCGGCCCGCTACCTGTGGCGGGCGGCGGATTCGGCGGTCAACCCGAATTGGTAGTCAAAACGATGAGAGTGGCATCGGTCGTGCAAGGGATCTGCCGCTGATTCCGATTGCCGCGCCGCCTGAATCCGTTTAGAACATTCTCAGAGGGACATTGGCGCGAGGTTTGGGCCTCTTTTTCCGGGCTTTCAATTTTGCGGGGATTGGCTAGGGTGTGGCAAACATGGCCGCATGATGCAAGACACGATTTCTAAAATTGAGGAGCGTATCCGCAACGCGGGGGCGCTCCAGGACAAAAGCCGCGCCGAGCTGCTGGATCTGCTGGGGCAGTTGAAATCCCAGATTGACACTCTGTCGCAAACCAACCAGGAGCAGGCGCAAAGCATCGCGGGCTTCACGGAAGTCTCCACGCACGAAGCGACGCGGGAGGAGAAGAACCCGACGCTGCTGCGGCATTCCATTGAGGGGCTGGAATCCTCGGTGGAGGAATTGGAGCAATCGCATCCGAAACTGGTCGCGGTGGTCAACCGCCTGGCCGCCATGCTGGCGAACATGGGAATTTGAATGGGCGCCGGGGGTTTATGCCGGGGCGGGCTTTGGGGCGGCGCGGGGGGCAACGGGGGCTTCGCTGTCGTCTATGTAGATGGGTTCCTGGATGCCGTAGAGGGAGGAGAAGTTGCGCAGCCGGTGCATGAGCATGGGAGTGATCCGGTTTCCGGAGGCCAGCAGCAACATCCCCCCTTTGGTCTCCAGGTTGCAGCACAGGATGTGCCCGACGCGGAGGCTGGAAAAATTGACGGCTGTGGCGTTGCCGACGGGGCCGGTCCCCTTGGCCCCCAGGAGCGGCGCCTGCTTTTCCACCGCGTCCAGCAGGCGGGGATCGTACCAGCCGGGGCGCTCGCGCAGTTGGGCCAGCGCGGCGGGCCGCCCGGCCCCGGAGGCCTCGACGCGCGACAAGTCAACAAGAATCTTCAGCATCCGCGCCCCCAGCGGAATGGACTCCCCGGCGACGGAGTCCTCGGGGAATCCCCCGCCGTCGAAACGCTTGTTCTGGTAGAGGATGACGCGGGCCACATTTTCCAGACGCGGAATCTGCGAAAGCAGGCTGCTGCCGATGGCCGGGATGCGGGTGAACACATCCTTCTCCCGCGCCGTCAGGAGCTGCCCCTGGCGCGCTTTGAGGATGAGTTCCGGCGGGATGGTGACGAAGCCGATTTGCGAAAGCAGCGCGGCGGCCTCCAGGTCCCACGTGGGGGTGACGTTCAAGGAGCCGGCCAGCAGGCGGATGGCGTCGCGCAGGGATTCGGCCTGGCCGAACGTCTTGGGTTCGGCCAGGGCGAGGATTTCGGAGAGGACTTTGA
>JBEKAN010000018.1:0-22499 GCA_050015895.1 Verrucomicrobiota bacterium | reverse complement strand
TGTTGATGATCCAGAGGAACGAGTCTTTGGTGTACTCGAAGGGCGTGGGGCCTGTGTTATACAATGCCACCGGCGTGTCAATGATCATGCGGGCCAGGCCGATGACAAAGCCGACGACCATGGACCAGAAGCAGCCCTGGGCGTTGAGACGCTTCCAAAAGACGCCGAAGAAGAAGACGACGAAGACCGGCGGGGCCAGGTAACCCTGCACCGATTGCAGATATTCGTAGAGGCTGCCGCGCCCTTTGACCACCGGAATCCAAGCGATGGCGAGCACCACCATCACGGCGGTGGCGATGCGGCCCATGCGGACAATCTCATGCTGGGCCTTGCCCGGACGGAGCTTCTCGTAAATGTCCACGGTGAAGAGGGTTGAGCAGGCATTGAAGACGCCGGCCAGGGAACCCATCAAGGCGGAGAGCAACCCGGCCACGACGATCCCCCGCAATCCGGGCGGGAGCAAATGGGCCACCATCAAGGGGAAAGCCCCCTGGGACGCGGCGGCGGCGTGTTTGGTGGCCGGGTCATAGACTTGCTCCAGGCCGGGGACATTGCCCTTTTTGGCGAGAGCGAAACAGATCAAGCCGGGAATGATGAAGAGGTAAACGGGGAAGAGCTTGAGAAAGGCGGCGAAGATGCTGCCGCGGCGGGCGGTTTGCTGGTTGGGGGCGCCGAGGGCGCGCTGGACGATGTATTGGTCGGTACACCAATACCACAAGCCAATGACCGGCGCGCAGATGGCCATGCCCAGCCAGGGGAAATTGCCGTTGAAATACCAGGCTTCCTTGACGACGTCACCGGCCGCGTTTTTCTCCAAAACTGGAGACCAACTGGATTGGACGCCGGCGGGGATGAGGGGTTTCCACAAGTTGAACATGTCCGATCCGCAGAGATTGCGCAGTTCGTGCCAGCCGCCCAGTTTATGGAGGCCGTAGAAGGTGAGAGTGGCCGAGCCGCCGATGAGGACGAGCACTTGGACGGCGTCGTTATAGGCGACAGCCCTCATGCCGCCGAGCATGGTGTAAAGACCGGTGAGGAGGACGACCAGGACGGAACCGATCCAGAAGGGGCCGATGTCCGAACCGCCAATTTGCATGTGCATTTCGGGAAGCAAGGTGGAGAAGACGACCCCGCCCGCGTAGATGCCGACGGCGATTTTGGTGACGACGAAGGTGATCATCGAAACCACGGAGAGGACGTAGCGGGACCCCGGCGAAAAACGGCGTTCGAGAAACTCCGGCATGGTGAAGACCATGGAGCGGGCGTAAAAAGGGACGAACACCCACGCCAGCACCAGAAGGCACCAAGCGTGCAGTTCGTAGTGCGCCATAGCCACGCCGGACTTTGCGCCCGAGCCGGCCAGGCCGACAATGTGCTCCGAGCCGATGTTGGAGGCGAAGATGGAGGCGCCGATCACCCACCAGCTCAGATTGCGGCCCGCCAGGAAGTAATCCTCGGCGGTGTCTTTGCGGCGTTTGATGACCCACCAAGCCACACAAAGCAGCACACCGAAGTAGGCGACAATCGCCACCCAGTCCGGCGCGGTCAGGATGGCATGCTGGGCCGCGGCGGGCACGTCCGCCGCCGCGAGGAGAGGGGTGAACATTTGCATAGTTTATTATTCAGGTTGGCAGTCGGCGCTCAGTTGGCGACGGAGAAACGGTAGATGATGGTGTTGTGGTAGGTCTGGCCGGGTTTCAATTCGGTGGAGGGGAATTGGGGCTTGTTCGGCGAATCGGGATAATGCTGCGGCTCCATGCAGAAGGCGGCGTGCTTTTGATAGACCCAGCCGCCCTTGCCCGTGATGGTGCCGTCCAGGAAATTGCCGGAGTAGAACTGCAGGGCCGGCTCGGTGGACCAGACTTCCAGGACGCGGCCGGTGGTGGGTTCGCTGACGCGCGCCAACCGGGACAGGTCGCCGACCTTTTTGTCAAAGACCCAGTTGTGATCGTAACCGGGGCCGAATTTGAGCTGCTCGCTGCTGTTGGTCTGGTCCACGCGCAAGCCGATGGCGGTCGGATTGCGGAAATCAAACGGGGTGCCGGCGACTGGCGCGATTTCCCCGGTCGGAATCAGCCCCGCGTCCACCGGGGTGATTTTGTCAGCGGGAATCGTGACGATGTGGCCGAGGATGTCGCCCTTGCCCGCGAGATTGAAATAGGAGTGGTGGGTGAGATTGACGACGGTGTCCTTGTCGGTGGTGGCGGTGAAGTCAATCTGCAGTTCATTATCTTCCGTCAATGTGTAAACGGCGGTCACGTTGAGGGTTCCGGGGAAGCCCTCCTCGCCGTCCTTGCTGGTGTAAGTCAGAATCAACTGCGGACCACGAGGTTCCGGCTTCATGTCCTGGGTCCCCGGAGGCAAAGAGTCTCTGCCCTGGGCGTTCCAGACCACCTTGTCAAAGCCTTTGTCGCCGCCGTGAAGGGTGTTGCCGTTGTTGTTGGGTGGCAGATGATAAGTCGCGCCATCGAGGGTGAAAGTCGCCTTGCCGATGCGGTTGCCGTAGCGCCCGATGAGCGCGCCGAAATAGGTGGTCGCCTTCTCGTAATCCTCCAGGCTGTTGCAGCCCAGCACCACGTCGCCGAAGTCGCCGCTCTTGTCGGGCATTTTCAGGGAGACGACGATGCCGCCATAAGTGATGATGCGGGCCTCGGCGCCTTTGGAGTTGCGCAGGGTGTAAATCTCCACCGCCTTGCCGTCCGGCGTGGTTCCATAGCGCGCCTGGGTGATGTTGGAGGGGGAGGGGGGCCAGTTTCCGCCCGTGGAGCAGCCGGCGAGAATGGCGAGGCACGCAGCCGCGCCGCAGAGAGCCGTCCTGTGGATAATTTTTTTCATAATGCGTTTTAGTGCTTGTCGTGCTTGATTTGGACTTTATGGAGGAATCCCTGGAGAAACGCCAGAACTTTTATTCGTCACAAAAAAACACCCCTCCTCCAGGCCTTCGGTACTGGGGAATCCCCCAAGACTTCAGGAGATCTGACGAGGATTCCATCCTCGCAAGACTTGACCAAACTCCAAGTAATCAGGATCGGGGTAAAATTCGCGACGAGATGGAAGATTAATTGCGTCACGGCAACTTCCACGAAAGGCCTTCTCGCCCCCGTCCCACCCGATGGCCCGCAATTTGGTGAAATTCTCATCATGGAAAACGATGGAATAATTGCGTTTGATTCCGAGCAGCCCATGATCGAAGGCGCGGTGATGAATCGGGCTGAGACACAGGCCGTTTTTGGTTTCATCCGTCCCGCGCACGTGCTCCACGGGAATGATATGAGCAGCATCAAGAAGATCCAACTGGATATCACTCGCAGCGCAACGATACCCATAAGAGGCGAGAACATTGTCTCGAAAACGCGTGTTGCGGACCTTTTTCTGAATTTGCTGCACCACCGTTCTTCTTGGCCCAGCGGGAATGTCCTGAATGTTTGTGGTATTCGTTTCGGCGATTTGAACCAGCGCCAAAATGTCCTGCGGATGCTGCGCGCTCCCATGTAGTGCTTCGAGTTCGGTGACGTAGGTCGCAAAGAAACCTGGCAAGAACGCGATAGCCATCTCGTTGTTATGGCGGGTTTGGGGATAAAACCCGGTTGTCGCGGCGTGCAGCAATGTTTCGCGACGAATTTGGAAGGAAGGGGAGCGCCCGCTCATTGAAATCGGGTGCTTCGTCACATCAAAACCAGCAAACATGTTCTCAGCCTCACTAAATCCGAGCACCAACGTCTTTGAACCGCTTTCGATGGTGAAGCGGTCAACCCCCGTGATTTGAATGCGCAGCTCGTTCGGGTCGCGCGGATAGCCTCCGTGGGTGAGATTCCAAATGTAGCAAAGGAAGATCACCCTCTCCTCAGAGCGATACATTGAAATGTGGAACGGGTGACGTCTGTCCAGTACGATGGCGTCCCATCCAGATGCCCGAATCGCCTTCAGGACAGCCGTGAGCATTTCTGTTTTGTTAAGCTTTGCCATCAGGCTTGCCTTTTCCCTTTCGGCGCTCGCTCGCGTCCATAAGGGCCAACTGCTCTGGTTGATGGGACCGATGGGGGGAGTATGTCGTCGTTTTCAGTTTTTTCCCCGGCTTTGGCGGACGTTTAAAACCGCCATCTGGCGCGAGTTGCGGACCTTCCACGCCATTCCACAAAACACCTGGTTTGGAAATCCGGTAAAAATCTTTTTCTCCTCCGAGCGGCTTTTTGTAAGAGGTTTCATGGAGAGCGGATGAGGGACCTTCTTCGTTCTGAAAGCGACCGAGAGCACCCTGTAAATAGTCCTCTCGAAGTTCGCAACAAATCCACTGCCTTTTAGTGCGCTCGGCGGTTTCTCCGGTAACGCAGCTGCCCGCGAATGGATCGACAACGAGGTCGTTGACATCTGTGAGCATCCGGATGAAAAACTCGGGAACCTCGCTCGGGAAGCGCGCAGGGTGGGGTTTCAGTTTCTTGTCGGCACAGTAACGGATGTAGGCGGAGTTGCTCTCGGTGTGGGCGGCGGCAATCAAATTGGGCGGAATAGAACCCCCATTGTCATTTTGAAATTTGTCCGAGATGTCGTGTCCAGATGGGCGCATCTGCGGTTTGTAACCGTAAACCAGCAATTCCTTCATGCTGTCTGAATAAGGTTGAAGGACGCGTTTGTTGCTCGCTTTGGGCCAAGGGGTGGGAGAGAGCCACCAAATGCAGTTGATGGCGTCTTTGACGCGGACACGGCGGACGGTGACCCATTCCGCCGGAGTGGGAAGCCGCGCCGGATTCCACCAGAAGAACTCTTGCGCGAGATGGAACTTTGATTCTTTGCAAAGGGACACGAGGAGTTCGTAGTGGTAGAGGCTTCGTGTCGGTCTTCCGGCATTCCACGCTCCGCCGATGTCTATCACCAGCGAGCCGCTTGGCTTCAGAACGCGCTTGAAGGCTTCCGCGAACGGTTTGAACCATTCGACGTATTTGTCCGCGTCCACGTTTCCGTATTCCTTCTTCCGCACCAGTCCGAAAGGCGGGCTCGTCATGATCAAATCCACCGAGCCGGTTCGCAGCTTGGACGTGAGCAGGTCGAGTGAATCGCCGTGATAAATCTCGCCCCGCTGTGTCGAGTGAAACAGCTTAACCGCCGGGCGCTCTGTGTTTTCGGATTTATGCGGCATGGTTCGAACTGAGCCAAATCGTAAACGCCGGTCGGCCCCGCAGCAACTCAATTTCAACTTTGATCTTCAAATTGCCCAACCCTATACTCCGGCGATGCTGGATATTAAATTGATTCGAGAGCAACCGGATTTTGTGCGCCAGCGCCTGGCCGCGCGCGGGGCGGGGGACGAGGCCAAAATTGACCAGGTACTCCACCTGGACGAGCGACGCCGCAAAATCCTGGCCGAAGTGGAGCAGCTCAAGGCCGCCCGCAACCGGGTCTCCAAGGAGATCGGCGCGCTGATGGCGCAAAAAAAGGCCGCGGAGGCCGAAACCAAAAAAGCGGAAACGCGCCGCATGGGCGAGCGCATCACGGAATTGGACAAGGAAACGGGGGCGGTGGAGCAGGAGCGGGAGGCGCTGATGCTGCAACTGCCCAACCTGCCCCACGCCGGCGTGAAAATCGGGCGGACGGCGGAGGACAATGTGGAGACGCGCGCCTGGGGCCGGAAGGCGGAGTTTGGATTCAAGGCGAAGACGCACGTGGAATTGTGCGAGACGCTGCATTTGGTGGATTTCGCGCGCGCGGCGAAGATATCGGGGAGCGGATTTCTTCTTTACACAAATGAGGGGGCGCGGTTGGAGCGGGCGCTGATCCAGTTTCTGCTGGAGCTGCACACGGGGGAGCACGGCTACACGGAGGTCTCGCCGCCGTTCCTGGTCAACGCCGCGTGCATGACGGGCGTGGGCCAGTTCCCCAAATTCGCCGACCAGTATTACGCCGTCCAGGAGGGCCGGGACGCGGCCACGCTGGGCAAACTGTTTCTCATTCCCACCGCCGAGACGCCCGTGGCCAACATCCACCGCGACGAGATACTGCGGGAGAGCCAGTTGCCGATTCTGTATTGCGCCTACACGCCGTGTTTCCGCAGCGAGGCGGGCGCGGCGGGAGTGGGCACGCGCGGGATGATCCGCGTCCACCAGTTCGACAAAGTGGAGCTGATCAAGATCACCCGGCCGGAACAGGGCTACGCGGAGCTGGAGAAATTGGTCGCCAACGCCGAGCGGGTGCTGCAACTGCTGGGCCTGCATTACCGGGTGATCCAGCTATGCACCGGGGACATGGGATTCGCCAGCGCGATGACATACGACCTGGAGGTGTGGGCGCCGGGGCAGGGGCAGTATTTGGAGGTGTCCAGTTGCTCCAATTGCGAGGATTTCCAGGCGCGCCGGATGAACCTGCGCTTCAAGGCGGAGGCGGGGGAAAACAAGCATCCGCAATACCCGCATATTCTCAACGGCAGCGGCACCGCCCTGGCGCGGCTTTTTGTGGCGCTGCTGGAAACCCATCAGCAGCCCGACGGAAGCGTCGTCATCCCGGAGCCGTTGCGGCCGTGGATGAAAACCGGACGGATCGGGCCTCCGAAATCGTGAAGTTCCAAACCTCCATGTTGCGGGCAAAGGCGCGCATTCTGGCACTACCACCATTGAACGGAACGAACCCCTCTCCCTGGCCCTCTCCCCGCCGCGCGGGGCGAGGGAATTGGCAAATCGCATCCTACCGGGCTCAAAATGCCCCCCAAGCAAAGGCGCGATGAGAATTTTGCTGGCGAGCAGCGAGGTCTATCCTTGGTCCAAGTCCGGCGGCCTGGGCGACATGGTGGGCGCGCTGGCCAAGTTTTTGGGGCGCGCCGGGCATCAGGTCGCGGTGGTGACGCCGCTCTATCGCGGGATTGAGGGGCGGTTTCCCGGCCTGGAGCTTTTGGACTGGAAACTGGATCTGCCGCTGGGAGACCAGCGCGCGCAGGCCAAAGTCCGCGCGCATGAATTGGCCGGGTCGCCGACGACCTACCTCATTGACCATCCGGCCTTCTATGACCGCCCGGAGTTGTACCAGGAGAGGGGCGCGGATTATCCCGACAACGCCGAGCGATTCATCTTTTTTTCCAAAGCCGTGGTGAACCTGGCCCGGTATCTGCCCTGGCGGGCGGAGGTGATCCATGTTCACGACTGGCAGGCGGCGCTGGTGGCGGCGCTGGTGGAGGAGGAGCGGCGGCGGGGCGGCTGGGCCGGCGCGCCGCCGGTGTGCCTGACGATTCACAACCTGGCCTTTCAGGGCATTTTCCCCGCCGCGAAATTCGCGCTGACCAATCTGCCGGCGGAGTACTTCCGGCTGGAGAGCATGGAGTTTTACGGGGGGATGAGTTGTCTCAAGGCGGGGATCCGGCACGCCGACCTCATCACCACCGTCAGCCCGCGTTACGCGCGCGAAATCACGACCGAAGAGTTCGGCTGCGGGCTGGACGGGTCCCTGCGCCAGAGGCGGGGGGCGCTGATTGGGATTCTCAACGGGGTGGATTACGAGGAGTGGACGACGGTGGGCAACCCATATTTGAGCCGGTCCTACACCGCCGAGGACCTGCGGGGCAAGGCGTTCAACAAGGCGGAAACGCAGGAGGAATTCGGTTTGCCCGCGCGGGCCGGGACGCCGCTCTTTGGGACGGTCGCCCGGCTGGCCGAGCAGAAGGGGGTGGACATCCAACTGGGCGCGCTGGAGGAGATGCTGGCGGCGGACATGCAATTCATCCTGCTGGGAAGCGGGGGTCGGGAGTTCGAGGGGGGCTACCGCAAGCTGGCGCTGCGGTTCCCCGGCAAATGCGCGGTGAGGATCGGGTTCGACACCACGCTCTCCCACCGCATCGAGTCGGCCTGTGATTTTTTCCTGATGCCCTCGCGTTATGAGCCGTGCGGATTGAACCAAATGTACAGCCTGCGCTATGGGACCGTGCCGGTGGTGCGCGTGACCGGCGGGCTGGATGACACGGTGACCGATGTGAGCGACGACCCGGCCCACGCCGACGGGATCAAGTTCCGGGAGTACTCGGTGCGGGCGCTGGCCAAAGCCATCCGCAAGGCCCTGGTGCTCTACGGCGAGAAGGAGTTGCTGGATTTTTACCGCCGCAACGGGATGAGCAAGGATTTCTCGTGGGAGCGCACGGCGATCACGTACGAAAAAGTATATGAGCAGGCCCTCCAAGCCCGGCAATCCGCCGACGCCGCCTGGCCCGCCCAGTCCGGTGTGGCTTAGAGCATATCCGTAAATAACGCCGAAGTCTTGGAAATGGCCTTTTTTCTCATGTTTTTGCGTCAAAAATCGTATTTACGGATAAGCTCTTAATCCTCGCGCCGGATTGTCACGCGGATGGATCCGACCTCCGGTTTTGCCAGCCTGGCGAACGCGGCATGGCTCAAGTCCACCACTTTGCCGAATTGCAGGAAGGCTCTTTTGCCGCCCTTGTCGGTCACCTCCACACGCACACTCTTGTTCCCATAAACAATTTTCAGCTTCGATCCCAGTGGATAATCCCAACTGGCCGCTGTCAGGGCGTCCGGGTTGAACGGGCGGCCGTCGGCCATGAGCTTTCCGCGGTCCGATCCGCCGTACCAAGTCGCGCGGTCGTAGCAACAAGCGTGCCAGGCGCACACCATCAAGATCACGGCCAGGACCGCGGCGAATTTGCGCTTCATAAGCACCAGAATAAGGCCATCCGGGCTGAGGATTCAAAAAAAATGAGCAATTGACATCGTTTTGCCGTCCAACCATAGTTTCAGTAACCTTGTTCAGGTTGTGTCCGTCCATAATTGTGCTTGGAAGAAGGTCGAAACATGAAGAAGCTCATGGTCCGGAAAATGGCGGCGTTCACGCTGATTGAGTTGTTGGTGGTCATCGCCATCATCTGCATACTGGCCAGCATGATGCTCCCCGCGCTCGGTCAGGCCAAAGCCACCGCCCGCCGGATCAAGTGCGTGAGCAATCAGCATCAGATCAGCCTGGCCAACATGATGTATGCCGACGATTTTAGCGGCGGGTATCCCCCTCGTCCGGAGGACCGCGTCGCCAATCGCAATCCGCGCTGGCCGACCCTCTTGTTCCCGTATTATTTGAGCACCAATATTATGGTCTGCCCAAGCGAGGCCACCAACACGCCCAACGCCGCCGGAATCGCCGGGGGTTCTCCCTATCTCCAGGACCGGGTGTATCGCAGCTACATCATCAATGGCTTTAACGACGGCTACGCGGCGAAGTACGCCCCGGGGTGGACGAGCACCACGTACTGCACCAACCCACCCAACCAATTGCCATTCCTGAAGGAAAATGAAATCCCCCTGCCATCCGACACGGCGATTTTCAGCGAAAAGCTGTCGTTTGCGGCCGATTATTTCATGGACTATTTCAATATTGACGACGGCAACATATTGGACCAGACCAAGCACAGCGGCCAGAACACGAACCTTGGCGGGTCTGTCATTGCCTTTGTGGATGGCGGCGCGCGATATATGAAGGATCTGACGAGCATGCAGCCGGTCATCCTTTGGTGCACCACGGCGTATCGGACCAATGGGGTCGCGCCTCCTTGAATTCCCCTTCCCTCCGGCGGAAGCTCCTTAGGGCCTCTCGGTCGTTTGAAAAGTGGTGCTGCCTTTGATAAGGCCGGCCTCCAAATCCAGCCGGTAGGACACATGTGGGATCAACGGCTCGGGAGTCACACCAGCCAGATAAGGCACCATGCCTGGGAGGTTCGCGCCATAGAAGAAATTCTTCACCGGGTCCGAACCATTGGTGGACACCAAATGCCAGAGGACGTGATCGGGGGCGTTGGGGTTGTTTGTGTTCACCTCAACGACTTGGAGGCTGGTGAGCTTGTAAGGGTTGAGCATTTCGAAGAGAACCGGAAGGTTCGTCCCAGGATCCGTGGCGGTGGAACCAGGGCCGCCGCGACCCGGTCCTCCGCGACCGAAGCCGCCGCGCGCAAGTGCGGCGTTAGTCCCGCCGCCCCGGGCAAAGCCGCCGCGACGGAAGCCGCCGCCGCCGCCAACACGCGTCACGGCCGGCCGAAGGGAAGCGGTGACGATCATTACCGGTTCCCCCCCCCTGTGGCTCAAGTGATAAATCCAAACCCCCACCACCACAAGGAGCACCCCGATCCAGAATATCTCTCTTTTGCGCATGTTTCAGCAGCGAATGTATTGAATTGGACGGGAAAATGCAGCTTTTGGTTGCAAGTTTTTTTAGAAAAAATTGAGCAATTGACATCGGTTCCCCGTCCAACCATAGTTCAAGAGAGTTTTGCGCGGTTTTGTCCGTCTATGGAGGCGCCGGTGGAAGGAGCCAGTTCGCCTGTTGCAAAAGGAGTTGCGCGTGGAGGATGAACCGCTTTGGGCAATTTTGTTGATAATCAACGACTTGCGAACATGGCTCTTGGAGAGACCAAAACATGAAAAAGATCCTGGCCCGGAAAATGGCAGCGTTCACGCTGATTGAATTGTTGGTGGTCATCGCCATCATCGCCATCCTCGCCAGCATGCTCCTGCCCGCGCTGGCTGCCGCCAAATCAGACGCCCGCCGCATCAAATGCGCCAGCGATCAGCGTCAGATTGGTCTGGCCGACGTGATGTATGCCGGGGACTACAATGGCGCTTATCCACCGCGTCCGGAGGACAACGTCGCCAATTCCCACCCGCGCTGGCCCGACCTCCTGCTCCCGGATTATAGCAACACCAATCTTCTGATCTGCCCCAGCGAAAACACCTCCTCGCCGGTCACGGGTGGAGGCAATCACAGTTTTCAGGCCGACACGGTGTGTCGCAGCTACATAATGAACGGCTTCAACGACGGCTACGCGCTCAAATACAAGCCCGGGTGGACGAACACAGGCTCCTGCGTCAACCCAGCCAATCAACTGCCCTTCCTGTCGGAAACGGACATCCCCCTGCCTTCCGACACGGTGATTTTCAGCGAAAAGCTGTCTTTTGCGGGCGATTTTTTCATGGACTATGTCAATCTGGACGACGTCCACGACGTGTTGGACCAAACGAAGCACACCAGCGGCGTCAACACCAATCTTGGCGGGTCCGTTTTTGTATTTGGTGACAACAGCGTGAGATATTTGAAGGAGTGGGGGAGTTTGACGCCGGTCGAGCTTTGGTGCACGGATCCAAATTATCGAGGCACGGAGTTTGGGGACCCCTGAGTTCGCCCTCCGACGGGGCGTCATTGGGGCATCTCTTTGGTGTGAAATAGCGCGCTGCCTTTAAGCTCGCCCGCCGTCAATTCCAGCCGATACATGACATTCGTGGTCAACGGCTCGGGGCGCACGTCCTTGAGATAGGGGGCCATGCCTTGGATGTTCTGGCCGTAGAGGAAGAGCTTCACTGGGTTCGAACCGTTGGTGGCCACCAGGTGCCAGAGGATGTGCTCCGGCGCGTTGGCATTGTTTGTGAACACCTCCACGGCTTTGAGGCTGGTGAGCTTGTAATCGTGGTCCAACTGGAAGAGAACGGGAAAGAGGGACCTGCTGCCGGCGCGGATGCCCACGGCCGAGGGCGGCCGGAGTGAAGCAATGATCGTGATCCCCTTCTTCGCCCTCCAATTGGTGAAGAAATATACGTAGGCCCCCGCCGCCAGGAGCAGCAGCACGAACCAGAATATCACTCTTTTGCGCATTTGTCGGCGGAGTCGGGGTTGACTTGCGGGGAATAATATGCCACTGGGTTGCGGGAGCAAACTTTAATTTTGAGCCTCCAAACCCAAGACCCACCTCCATGATCGCGCTCTTTGACGTCGGCAACACCCACACCCACATCGGCCTGGCCAACTCCAGCCGCGTTCTGCGGCGGATCGGTCCGGCCACGGCGGACTGGTCCAACGGCCAGACGCAAATGGCCGCCGAGAAGTTTCTCCGGGGCCGCTCCATTCAAGGCGCCGCCTTTTGCAGCGTCGTCCCCGCCGTCACGCCCCTGGTTTCCTGTTTCATCCATGAAAAAACCGGCGTCCACCCTCTCGCGCTGACCGCCCGCTCCGTTCGCGGGATTGGCATCGCCTATCCAAAGCCGTGGACGATCGGGCCCGACCGGCTGGCCAACGCGATGGCGGCGCGGCATCGCTTTGGCGCGCCGGTGGTGGTGGTGGATTTCGGCACCGCGGTGACCTTCGACGTGGTGGACCGGCGCGGCAATTACATCGGCGGCATCATCGCCCCCGGCCTGAATGTGATGACCGATTATCTGCATGAGAAGACGGCGCTGCTGCCGCGCGTCCAAATCCGCGAAGTCCGGGCGCTGGTGGGCAAAAGCACCGTGCAGGCCATGAGGATTGGCGCGGTGCATGGGTATCGGGGCCTGATAGCCGGGCTGCTTTCCCAATTGAAGCGCGCCCTGGGCTGCCGCCGTCTGCCGGTGGTGGCCACGGGCGGCTATGCCGGCCTGGTCGCCGCCAAACTGCCGCAAATCACCGCCGTGGAGCCGCTGCTGACCCTGGAGGGCCTGCGTCTGGCCTGGGAGGCGCACCGGGAGGAGCGGCGGGAAAAAGGCGGCGAAAGCCCCTGTCTGCTTTGCAGGGTGGATTGAAATGCGCATTGGAAACCATCCAGTTGCTTCTGCCTGTTTCGGGCCGGCTTTTTTTTGCCGGAATTTTGGCGATGTCGCACAAATTTATCGTTCCAGGCCCAGGCAAGGAGCAATTCCCTCTCCCCGCCCGGCGGGGAGAGGGACAGGGAGAGGGGATTGATTTGCAAGTCGGCAGTCGCTACGATGGGACCGTGAACCCGACCAGCAATGCCCGGCGCCTCCGCCGCGACCAGACTCTTGAGGAGAAGCAACTCTGGCGCGCATTGCGGGCCGGACGCTTTGCTGGATTCAAGTTTCGCCCTCAACATCCGGATGGAAAATATGTTCTGGATTTCTATTGCCCACGCGCTCGCCTCTCGGTGGAATTAGATGGCTTTGGGCATGGAAATCCCGGTCAACGGGAACAGGACGTGGCGCGGGAGCAATGGCTGGCACAGGAAGGCATTGAGGAACTGCGATTTTGGAATCGTCAATGGCGGCGCAATCCGGCGGGAGTTTTATTGGAGATTTGGCAGGCAGTCCAAAGGCGGACAGGTTGCGTGGCGGTGGTGCGTCTGTCGGGGAATAATCGTTTCGTTCCGCCTTCCAAAGGCCAGCTAATTGAGCCTCCCATCAAATCGCCGTTCTAACCCCTGCCCATGAACCTGCTTGGAACCTCCCCTCCCCGGCCCTCCCCTCCACAAGGGTGTGGAGGGGAGGGAGAAGAAACTGCGGGAGCCGGTGGTTTCTGAGGATTTGGCACGCGCTCGCGATAGGTTGAGGCTTATGGGCATTTGTGCCAGCCCGCTCGTTTTTCCCGGTCACGAATTCTCCTTGCCCGGCTTTTGCGCGTTTTCCCACCGCTCCATGGCTTTGAGGATTTGAAGGCACTTTTTGCACCGCATTTCCTTTCGGCGCATGGGTCCGTCCGCCACCGCCCCGCACAACCCGCGCGCTTGCCCGCTTGCCCCTTCTCCGGCCCGCACCGCGTGTGGTTTGGCTCCCTCCCCCTGCCTCCACTCAATTTCTTCTGGTCTCACCTCTGATTCTCCTTTCTTGTGCGCCGGATGGGATTCGGCCATTGTGACGGCGATGAATCGCATCATAGAACGGTTTGGCCGCCTGGGCAAGCAGGGCCAAAAGGGATTTATTGTGTATATTGGCGCCGGGGACCCGAATCTGGAGGCGACCCTGGAGCTGGCCCTGGCCTTTGACCGGGCGGGCGTGGATGTCTTGGAACTGGGTGTGCCTTTCAGTGATCCGCTGGCCGACGGAGTGGTCAACCAACTGGCGGCCCAGCGCGGCCTGGAATCCGGGACCACTCCCGCCAAAGTGCTCCAAACCGTCGCCGCTATTCGCAGGAAATCAGGGATTCCGGTTGTGCTGTACATTTACTTCAACCTGATCCACCGGCGCGGGTTGAAAAAGTTCGTGGACGAGGCCGCCGCCGCCGGGGTGGACGGGCTGCTGGCGCTGGATTTGCCGCCCGAGGAGGCGGAGGAGTACGAGGCGTTGATGCGCCAGGCCGGCCTGTGCGTCATTTACCTGGTCGCCCCGACGACCCCCGACGAGCGCATTGAGAGGATTGTCCGGCGCGCCACGGGGTTTGTCTATTGCGTCTCGCGCGAGGGCGTGACCGGAATGCAAAGCGTTGTGCCGGAGTCCCTCGGGCGGATGACGGCGAGAATCCGGGCGCACACGGACTTGCCCATCGCGGTGGGCTTTGGCATAAGCACGCTGGAGCAGGCCCGGGCGGTGTCGGCCTGCGCGGACGCGGTGGTGGTGGGCAGCGCGGTGGTGGACCAGATCGCGCGGCACGGCCAGGCGGCGGACTTGGTCCCGCGCGTGGCGGAGTTCACCGCGACCCTGATTAACGCTGTCAAACAGCCAAACTTATGAAACCGATTGACAAGGCAAAACAGTCAGAAAAGCGCCTTTCTCTCCCAGGCTTCCTTTTGCCAAAAAGCGGTGGCGCCAAGCTGGGTGATTGGCAAAAAATGGCGCGCGGCGCATCATGGAACAACCTTGTCTGGAAATGGAGGAGGTTTGGTATTTCCGACTGTGCGCGCCGCGCTGCGGAAGATTTGGATTTGCTCCCCAGCGAGGTTTTCGCACACCCCGACCTCATGGCGACCCATCCGGAACTCGCAGGCTATTATAGTTTCGTTGCCAGCTTGCCAAGGAAGGGAAGGGTCTCAGCCAAATGCCCGGCAGACACAAGTGCCCGGTTGGCATTTTGCAGATTGGTCAATCGGTCCTCATCCTCTTTGCTTACAACAGCCGCCAAATTGAGCCGGGAGAGCCGTTTCAACCCAATCTTCGCCGGGGCTGCCAAAAAGCAGGGCAATTGCGGTGATACCATCTTGCGGCCCAAGCTCGCATTCATAGAGATGCTGGTCAATTTTGCGATCGAACATGACTTGGTCGATTGGGAAGCGACGGAACGATTGGCCGACGAACAGTTCGAAAATGGGCGGGAAACTAACCAAATCTTCGATTGAATGGACATTCTGAAACCCGATTTGTGAAAACACCAAAGCAAAACAACGACTGGTTTGTCATCATCATGGCGGGGGGGCGGGGGGAGCGGTTCTGGCCGGTCAGCCGCGAGAAAACCCCCAAGCAGCTCATCACTTTGCTGGGCGACCGCTCCTTTCTCCAGCAAGCCGTGGACCGGGTGCTGCCACTGGTGCCGCCGAAAAACATTTTGGTCATCACCAACGCCGCGCAGGCCGCCGCGGCCCGCCAGCAACTGCCCAAACTGCCCGCGCAAAATGTTGTCGCCGAGCCGGTCGGGCGCGACACCTGCGCCGCCGTCGCGCTGGGGGCGGCGATCGCCGGGCAGCGCTCCACCAACGCCGTCATGGCCGTGCTCCCGGCGGACCACGTGATCCCGGAGGAGAAGAAATTTCAGCGGGTGCTGGCCGATTCGCTGGACCTGGCCGGACGCGGCCAGGTGATGGTGACCATTGGCATCAAGCCGACCGAGCCGGCGACCGGCTACGGCTACATCCGGGTGGGCGCCGCCCTCCCCGCCCCGCAGGGGGCCAAGCCGTACCAGACGACTTTTTTCAAGGCGGAACAATTCGTGGAGAAACCGAATTTTGACCGCGCGCTGGAGTATGTGAGCAGCGGCCAGTACCGTTGGAACGCCGGGATGTTTGTGTGGTCGTTCGTCACCATCACGCAAGGATTGGAGATGCACCAACCCGAGCTGGCGGCCGCCTGCCAGCGCTGGTTCCAGGTTGCCGGCACCCCCAAGCTGGACAAAGCGCTGGCCACGGAATATCCGGGGCTGCGAAAAATCTCCATTGATTACGCGCTGATGGAGCACGCGCAAAACGTCGTCGTGGCCGACGGGGCGTTTGAGTGGGACGATCTGGGGTCGTGGAACGCGCTGGGCCGGCATCTCAAGGCCGACGCGGAGGGCAACTGCGCGGTCGGCGACTTCATCCACGTGGACGCCGCGCGCAACATTATTTTTGACGCGAGAACCAAGAAGAACCGGACGCCCATCGCGGTGGTGGGCCTGCGGGACTCGATTCTGGTGCAGACGGACGACGCGGTGCTGCTGGCCCACAAGAGCCAGGCGCAGAAGGTCAAGGAGCTGGTGCGGAAACTGGCGGAGAACGAGGCGTACCGGAAACTGGTTTGAAAACGCCGCGGGGCGAGGATCTCAAAACAAGAGGAAATCAGGGATTGTTCACCGCAAATTTCACCGCGTCCCGCTTTCTGAATCCGCGGCGACGGAAGCTCCTCACTTCTCAATGCCCAAAAACCCCGTTCTCAAATCAAGATGGCGCGTCACCAACTGTCGCTTTCACGACCAGCACCGCCGGCTGCGCCTGTCCAAAAGGGAGCGAAACCAGATTTTCCTCTTGCCGTGCCGGCGGTTCTGGAGGACAATCAAACATATGCCGAACGCAAATCACCACCAAGTGCAAGCTGTTTGGAGCCTCACCGTGGAATCCTGGCTTGTCTGCCAGGGACTGATCACGGTCCGGCCCAACAAGAACCAAAAAGTGTCAACCCATTTTTACCAAAATTGGGCTCATAATTAACTTTGCACCACATGATTACAAACAAAGATTATTTCGATTTCATGATGAGCCAGATCAAGCTCACGGCGGACAAAAACGGCGATAAATTGCCACAAGCGTTTGGCCGCTGGTTTTCAGAAATGTATTTCCAAGGGGTGTCCCAAATCAAAATTCCAGATGGAACTGGCGATGGGAAAGTCGATATTCTGGTGACATGCCAACTCGCAGAAAAAATCCGGTATAAGATTCTTAATACTAAATTCACAACCGAATATAACAAGAGTTCCCCCGTCGCATTTTATGATGAAATCACCCGCTTTTGGCAGGCCTTTGAGAATAAATCGAATCGCCAAGATTACCTGACCAATGTAGTGCGGCAAAGCCTCCATTATCATTACAAGCGACTTTTCAAGCTCTATGATGAAGGCAAGGCTGAACTCTTCTTTGTCACAAATCATAAGGCCAATGAAAAGCAGTTCCGCAGTGTGCAACGTTATGGCATCACTATCCTGCACTTAGAGGAAGTCCTGCAATACGTGGCCGAGCACACGGAAGGGGCCATGCCAGAAACGGAATCCCTGCTCCTGACAGGAATTTCCAATCCGTTAACCCCGCCTCCGAATGAATCGGAGGTGCCTACATCCATTGTTTTCGCCCGCCTGATCGACTTTATCCACTACATGGAGAGCGACCCGTTTGATTTGCTTTTCGCCAGAAACGTGAGGCTTTGGCTAGGAAATACAGAAACAAATCAGGAAATACAAAAGACCTTTCGAAACGCCCCCAAAGAATTTGCTTACAGCAACAACGGAATCACGGTTCTGTGTAAGAAACATATACACGACCCAGGAAAGCAAGAACTATTGCTGGAAAACCCAAGAGTTGTGAACGGATCGCAAACATTGCACAGCATCAAGCAAGTGGAAAATCCCCCAACCAATGCGCGCGTCATGGTTCGAATCATCAATGTTCCGGCGAGCAATCATGACGATCTTCCAGCACGAATTGAAAAGCGCAAGGAAGTCATTCACAAGATTTCAATTCGCTCAAACCAGCAAAACCCCATAAAGCGATGGAATTTGGTCTCCAATGATGACTTCCAAAACGATCTTGCGCGCCATTTTTGGGCGAAACATCTGTATTATGAACGTAGGCAGTATGAGTGGCGGGAGCGAAAGGTGGAACTTCAAAGTATAAAAATCAATAGAGGGCCGGATCTGCGGTGGATGATGCAGTTGATTGCATCATCTTACTATAACTCCAAGACACTTGGCCCGGCTGTCGCGCAAGGCCAGATTAATCTTCTATTCGATGAGGATGCCTACTCGCTAATTAGAAGCACCAGCCCTGAGAGAGCATATCAATTGTTTGTCTTAGGTGAAATCATGGGGTCATCTTTGCGACGCCTTCGGAGCAGTAAGCAATATATCGCGAATTTGAAATCCTACATTGACTTCTGCGTATATGCCTTGATTTGCAAAGCTCTGTTCGAAGCGGGAATTTCCTTTGGAAAGGAACCCTTAAATGACCGTCTTGAAGAATTGTGGAATCGTGCTGGAACTGAGTGGGATACACCCGTTAAGGCGCTTATCGACATTTTTTATGCACAGTTTAAGGCGGAGCAAAAGAAGCTTTTGAAAAAGGAGAGTAAGGAGTTGAGCGTAGCAAATTTTGTGAAAAGCCGCACATACATTTCCCATTTGTTAGAGGTGTCGATTCCGCAGACGGTGAGTAAGGCTCTTGTGGCGGGTTTGGAGTAAAGAGTCATTTGATTGTATCGAGTTCGGCCAGGGCGTCGAGCACGCCACGCGGGGCAAGATGGGACAACAATGGGCTGGCCCGCATGCTTGCGGGCTGTGCCCTCCGCCAGACCTTGCCAATGATTGGGCGCGCTCACTTCGGCTCGGGCGGGGCGAAATCGGCGAGGGAAAGGGGCGGGGCATAGACGCCCAGGTAGTCGCGCCGCCACCACTGGCCGGTCGTCCGGCGCGCGGCGGGGTCGGTGAAGTGGTATTGGTAGAGCTGGGCGCGGATGAATTTGGGGGGCTCTCTGGGGAAAGGATTTCGAGCCAGGAGACCGACCACCGGCGGCGAGTTTTTTAAAAGCATATATTCCAGCCTGAGAAACCATTGGTTTTGCCCCAGACTGCCCAGCGCGGCGAACGACATCTGCCAGTCCAGCCGCGGCTGGAGCGGGGCCACAAAGGCCTCCAAGGGGTCAAACTATAGTTTTGCCCGAAATGAATTGTAACATGTTGCGCTGCAAGCGTTTATGCGGTATGATGAAACCGGCAAAACATCGCGCCAGCCAGTCCTGAAATCACGTGAATTTTGGTTTGGCACACGCGGAGGCGGTTTGAATTGAGAATAGGGAATAGGGAATTGAGAATTGAGGAGCATCAGTGGCCGCTGATTCTGGAATTGGGACGCGGAGCAATTCGTGATAATTGGCGAAATTCGCGGACGAACCTCCCGTCAGTGTTTTCTCGCGTCCTTTCGCGGCAAGTGCTTGATTATTAGTGAGTTGTAAAGCAATCCAGCAGCTTTCACGATTCCCTATTCCCCATTCCCGATTCCTTCGCCTGACGGGTTGACGGCTCAAAACCCTTGGAAGGGGGGTGGCCAGTCGGTTCAGCAATCTTGACGCCACTCCGTTACATCTGGTCAGGGGCGATTTGGGAGAGGTTGGGGACGGCCCAATCGGGGTGGTAAGCCCGAAGTTGAGGGACGGTGAAGGGGCCGGTGGCCACGGCCAACATTTTCGCGCCAATGGACCGGGCGCAGTGGATGTCCAGCGGGGTGTCGCCAATGACCAGGATTTCGTCGCCATGCAAAGGGCGGCCCAGGCGCCCGCCGGCGCGCTCCCGCGCGATGGCGGCAATTTGAGGGCGCTCCTCGTGGTCGTCGCCAAAGCCGCCGAAGGGGAATTTTTCCCACAGTTGGTAGCGTTGGAGCTTGATCTGCGCGCCGCGCCGGATGTTGCCGGTGAGCAGTCCGATGAGCGGAGGCTGGTCCCGCGCCTCCAGAGCGCGATAAAACTCCGGCACGCCCGGACAGACGCCGCCGACGCATTCGACAATCAGCTTTTGCAACCAGACCAGATAGGCGTCAAAAAAGCGCCGGAAGTTTTCGGGCGAGGGTTCGATTTGGCGGAGCGAAAAAAGCTCCCGCACGAGCGAAGGATCGGTGCGCCCGCCAAACTTGACCAGTTCGGTTCCGTCCGGCTGGCCAAACTCGGACTCAAAGGCGCGGGCAAAGGCCTTGACCCCGGCGCCGCCCGTGCGCACGAGCGTGCCGTCCACATCGAACAAAACCAACTGGATGTCGGACGAGTTCAAGCTTTAATTTCCTGATCTTGATCCTAATCTTAAACGCAATTGATGGATAACAACATCGTTTATTTTGATTTGGAGACGCAGAAGTCGGCCGACGAGGTGGGTGGGTGGCACCACATTCGCGACATGCGGATGAGCGTGGGCGTGACCTACAGCACGAAGCGGGGGGAGTACAAGATCTACGGCGAGAAGCAAATCGGCGCGCTGATTGAGGAGCTGCGGCGGGCCGACTTGGTGGTGGGGTTCAACACGGTGCGGTTTGATTACGAGGTGCTGGCGGGCCACAACCCGCTCTTCGACGCGGAGCAACTGCGCACACTGGACATGCTGGTGGAGCTGGAAAAGGTCCTGCATCACCGGCTCTCGCTGGACTCGGTCGCGCAGGCCACGCTTGGTGTGGAAAAGACCGGCGAGGGACTGCAAGCCCTGGAATGGTACCGGCAAGGCAAACTGCTGGAGATCGCCGAGTACTGCTGTTACGACGTGAAGATCACCCGCATGGTCCACGAGTACGGACGGGCCAACAAAAAAGTTCTTTACACGAATCGTTCTGGAAAAAGGTTCAGCGCGGCGGTGGGGTGGTAGGGGGTGTTTTGAAGAGGCTTTTCTTGAGGGCTTTGCGGCGAATGGCTCGGCAGGAGCCTCGCCCTACCACAGTCGCTTCGATAGAGGCTCCTGCCGAGCCGGGGCGTTGGGAAAATGAGATTCTTGAAACACGCTCCAGGGTTTTCCGGGGGAAGGAATTATTTGCCGACGCAGAACTGGCTGAAAATGGAGTCGAGGAGGTCTTCGGTGGTGGTTTTGCCGACGATTTCTCCCACCGCGTTGGCGGCGATGCGCAAATCCAGGGCGGCCAGTTCGAGGCTCAGGTTGCCTGACAAGGCGTCCGCCGTCCGCCCGGCGGCCTCGCGGGCGCGGCGCAGGGCGTCCTGATGCCGCGCGTTGATCATCACCTGCAACATTTCGGCGCGGATTTCCCCGGCCCAGACGCGCTCCTTGATGGCGTCTTTGAGCGCCTCGACGCCCTGGCCGGTCAGGCAGCAGACATCCACGGCGGCCAGCGGGGCGGGCAGTTCCATGCGGCGGGGCAAATCCACTTTGTTGCGCACCAGAATGCGTGGTTTGCCGGCGGACTCGGCCAGATGCGCCTGGTCGGCGGGCTGGAGCGGCTCGGAGGCGTCCAGGACATGCAAAATCAGTTCGGCGGACGCCAGGCTCTCGCGGCTGCGGCGAACGCCCTCGCGCTCGATCTCGTTGGAACCCTCGCGCAAGCCGGCGGTGTCAATAAGCAAAACCGGCAGGCCGCGGATGTTGGCCGTCTCCTCAATCGTGTCGCGGGTGGTGCCAGGCACGGGGGAGACGATGGCGCGGTCGCGGCCCAGGAGCTGGTTGAGAAGGCTGGATTTGCCGGCGTTGGGCCTTCCGACGATGGCGGCGCGGACGCCCCGCCGCAAAAGCCGGCCCTCGTTGGCGGTGCGGAGCAGTTCGTCCATGAAGACCAGCGCGGCGCGGAGGCGGGCGATCAGTTTTTCGCGCGTGTCGGGGGCGATGTCCTCGTCGGGAAAATCAATGTGCGCCTCGATGTGGGCCAGGATGTTCATCAGATCGTCGCGCAAGAGGTTGACGCGCCGGGAAAGCGCGCCGGCGAGTTGCTCCTGCGCGGCGGCCAGGGCCAGTTCGGTGCGAGAATGGATCAAATCGGCGACGGCTTCGGCCTGGGCGAGGTCAATGCGCCCGTTGAGAAAGGCGCGGCGGGTGAATTCGCCGGGGGCGGCCGGACGCGCGCCGTTTTCCAGGAGCGTCTCCAGCACCATTCGCGCGGGGAGCAGGCCGCCGTGGCAGGTGATTTCCACCACGTCCTCGCGCGTGAAGGTGCGCGGGGCGCGCAGGACGCTCAGCAGCACCTCGTCCACGGCCCGGCCGCGCCGGAAAATCCCGCCGAAATGGATGGTGTGCGTGGGCGCGGCGGAGGGGAGCGGCGCGGATTTGCCGGCGGGGCGGAAACTGGCGTCGGCGACGGCCAGAGCGCGCGGCCCGGAGAGGCGGACGACGGCGATTCCACCCTCGCCCAGAGGAGTGGCAATGGCCGCGATGGTGTCGTCAAGCATGGGGGCGGAATCAGCGGGCGGCCAGTTCCTGGAGGAGCAGGCGCGCCTTTTGATAGCTTTTCCTGTGGAGGTAATGGACGAGCATCGGGTCGGTGGAAGGGGGCAGTTGCCGCGCCAGGCGGTCCAGGCGCGCAAAAATGGGGAGCAGATCGGGCTTGGTTTTGGCGGCGGCCATTCCCTGCACCGCGCGCTCCATTTCCAGCAACGAATCCAAGACCCGCTGTTCGATTTCGGTCATGCCTAAAAAATACGGCGGGAGAAAGAGCATGGCAAAGGGTTTCTGGAAATTGGGAGGCGCATGTGTCATCCGCCCAAAGCAGATCCCTTTTTGGGTGAGTCTCCAAGCACCTCGCTCACGATTGGAGCGCAGTTGCCTCCTTCTCCGCGCGACCTGTTGGGGTCGGGCCGTCTTTGCCGTTGTGACGCCGCTGGAGACGGTTTGTGGCGGGTTTTGTTACGGGTTAAGTGCCTGATTATCAACGTTTGTTACGGTGTGACGGCTTTTCCCAACCCAAA
>JBEKAN010000017.1:0-22998 GCA_050015895.1 Verrucomicrobiota bacterium | reverse complement strand
TGCGCCAGGATCGCGTTGGCGGCGGCCGTCCCGTCCGCCCCGCAGGCGGGACAATTCACCGCGAACGGGACCTGTCCATTCACCGGTTCCACGTCGAATTTGAACTTCTGTCCGCAAGCGCAGTGAACTTTGATTTCAGTCATATTGGTGCGGGTACGTGTGAAAGTATCACATATACGCCGCCCTACGTCAATAGAAAAGTGTGTAATCTTCACAATTTATGCCCTGTTTTGCAATGCCGCTTCTCTTGGTTGACGGGCGGGGCGGGATGTGGTTAGACTCCAACCCGTCCGGCCTTTGTTCCGTCGCCTTTTTGTCGGAGGCGGGCCGGCTTTCACGCCATTGAAATGGAGAATTGAAAAGTGATGAAAACTCAAAACGCTTTTTCCCGCCGCAAATTCATGGGCGGCCTGGCTTTCGCCGCCGGCTGCCTCGGCCTGGAATCCAGCCCGCAAGCATGGGCGCAATCGGCCGCCCGCGGCGGCATGGGGCGGCGGTCCGGCGCGATGAACGGCGCGTCGGCCAGATTGTGTCTCAACGAGAATCCCTACGGGCCGCCCGATTCGGTGTTGAAGGCCATGAACGGCGCGATGCAGTACGCCAACCTCTACGACCAGGGGGACGCCAGCGGCGTCGCGCAGGCCATCGCCCGCCACCACGGTGTGAGCGCGCAGAACATTTTGCTCGGGGCGGGATCCACGGAAATTCTCGACGTCGCGGACGCGACATTTCTGGACGGACAGAAACAAGTGGTCGGGGTCGAGCCGACCTTCAGCGCCGTTTATGAATTCGCGCGCGGGCTGCGATCCAACGCCATCCGGCTTCCGCTCCGGCCCGATCACCGGCAGGACATCCCGGCGATGATCAAGGCGGTCAATGAGAATTCCAGGAACATCGGCTTTGTTTATCTGTGCAATCCCAACAATCCGACCGGCCTGATCGTGACCAAGGCGGAGATCCAGCAGTTGCTGGATGGAATTCCGGCCAGTGTGCCGGTGCTCATTGACGAGGCCTACCATCATTATGTGGAGAGCGCCGACTACGGGACCTCCGTGCCCCATGTCATCCAAGGCCGGCAGGTCATCGTGGCGCGGACCTTTTCCAAGATTGTCGGATTGGCCGGGATGCGCCTGGGTTACGCGGTCGCGCCAGGCGACTTGATCTCGCGGATGCGCCAACACACCACCGGGACGATCAACGTCATGGTCAAATACGGCGGCGCGGCGGGAATCCAGGACACCGACGCCCAGGCGAAAGTAAAGGCGATGACGCTGGATTTGCGCAAGAAGACCACGGCGGAATTGGCGGGCATGGGTTACGACGTGATTCCCTCGGAGGCCAATTTCTTCATGGTGCATATCAAGCGGGAGGTCAGCCCCGTGATCGCCGAGTTCCGCGGACGCGGCGTGCTGGTCGGTCGGCCCTTTCCGCCGATGACGCAGTTCATGCGGGTCTCGGTCGGCACGGCGGAGGAGATGGCCAAGTTTACGGCGGCGTTCAAGGAGATATTTGCCCCCGCGTGACCACTGGGATCTGAAGGAATTTCTGGCAACCACCACCATGCGATTTGTCCATTCCCTCGCCCCGCGCAGCGGGGAGAGGGCCAGGGTGAGGGTTTCGTTCCGTCCGATCGCCGTAGTGCCAAGATTCGCCCAGATGCAAATTAAGGGACTGCCGCCCTTGACACCCTCCCGCCCGTCTGGCAGCGTCAAGCCACTATGCGCGCGAGCGAGATCCCGTCCTCCCTCACCCCGGCGGCGCCAATCCCGGCGCGGCCCCTCACAAACCTCTTTCCTGTAGGCGGACGCCGCCTCGTTCTGTTTGTCGGCTTCCTTGCGGCCCTCCTCCTGGCCGGCGCGCCCGTCGGATTGAGTGGCGGGATGCCCGCGCAAGAGGCCTCGCCGCGGCTTTCCAACGACGAGTTCTGGAAGCTGGTCACCGACTTTTCCGAACCCGACGGCACCTTCCGCTCCGAGAATTTGGTCTCCAACGAACAACTCTTCCCGGCCGTGATGTCCCGCCTGGTCCAGGTCGCCAAACCGGGACGCGCCTACGTCGGCGTCGGGCCGGAGCAGAACTTCACCTACATCGCGGCCATCAAGCCCGACTTGGCCTTCATCGTGGACATCCGGCGCGGCAACCTCGATCTGCATCTGATGTACAAGGCCCTCTTCGAGTTGTCATCGAACCGGGTGGACTTCGTCTCCCGGCTCTTCTCCAGGCCGCAGCCCGCCAGCCTCACCCCCGCGTCCACCGTGTCGAACATCTTCACCGCCTACGCGCTGGTGTCCTCCAACCAGACCCTCTACACGCGGAATCTCCAGGCCATCGAGGACCAGCTCACCAAAGTCCACGGCTTCGCCCTCGCGTCCAACGATTTCAAGGGCATCGAGTTTGTCTTCCAAGCCATGTTCTCCAACGGCCCCGACATCCACTATGAGACGACGGCGGCGATGGGGCGGGGCCGCGGCCGCGGCAACTTCGTGACCTACTCGAATCTGATGCTGGCCGGCGACACCAACGGACACCTGTGGAGCTATCTGGCGGACGAGGACTCGTTCCGCTTCCTCAAGGATTTCGAGTCGCGGAACCTCCTCGTGCCCGTCATCGGGAACTTCGGCGGTCCCAAGGCCCTTCGCGCCGTCGCGTCCTATCTCAAGGAGAAGCACGAAATCGTCTCGGCGTTTTACGTGTCCAACGTCGAGCAGTACCTGCGCCAGGACAACATCTGGACCAATTTCAGCGCCAGCGCGGCGACAATGCCCGTGGACCAGTCCAGCGTGTTCATTCGCGCGTCACGCGGCCCCATCGGGGTGCGCGCTCCCCTCGGGGGCCGGGCGCGGGGCCCCGGCGCGGGATTGACCTTGCAGCTCGATCCGATGGCCACCAACGCCCCCGCCCCCTAAAAGATGTTTGCCGCAAGAAACAACTCTTCCACAAATGAAAGCCGATCTTTATGAATGAACCTGCCCTTTGCCTTTTCATGGCCTTTCTGGGTTCAGTCGCCGGTGTGCTCTCGCAGCGCGCCCGCGCCTCCGGCCTGGTGGCCCTGGTATTGCCGGTCGTTCCGGGGGTGGCCCTCTGGCAGGCCTTCGGGCGATCCTGACAGGATCCGACTCTGGTGCTCATGGAGAGCATCCTCTGCCTGACGACCCCGATCGCGGTGGTTTACGGTTTCCACGCGCGGCGCAAGGCCCCGCAAAGGGCGCTTGCCTGGGCCGGACTGGTGCTCTCGCTTGTCATGTTTGTTCCCTTTGTCATGTTGATGATTGGCTCGGTGCTAAACCTGCGGGACATGCTATGCCGCTGATCCCATCCTTCACGGAGACAAAAATCTGATTTTCTTGACGCCCCGTCTCAGCAGGAGCCTCTACCGGGGTGATTGTGGTAGGGCGAGGCTCCTGCCGAGCCATTCGGTGGAAAACGCCCAAAAGAACGGATTTTCTCTAATAAAAGGCGGCGTTCGGTGTCATAAAGAGTGAGGATCGCCCCAGTGGAATTCTCAAACTCGGAAACGTTATGAAACGATTTCAGAAATGCGGCTGGGTTTTCTGCGCCGCTTTGGTTCTTGGGCCTGTCTGCCCCGGACAGGGCCTGGGTGGCGCGCAGTCGCCGGTGAGGATTTCCGGCACCGTGCGCGATCCCTCTGGCAATCCGGCCGCGGGCGCGCAGGTGACATTGTATCCGGGGCATTATCAGGGCGCGCCCGAACCCGCCGCGGCCGAAACGGATCAAAACGGGCGATACGAGATGCTCCTGCAAATTGATCCTCGCGAATTCACAGGCGAGATCATCCCGACCAACAGCATCCTGGCCCGCGATCTCAAACGGAACCTTGCCGCGATCCAGGACTTCTCCGGAACGCCAACCAACCTGGACCTGAATCTGCAACCCGGTCTTCGGCTGTCAGGTTTTGTGATGGATACGAATGAAGTGGGGATGAGCAATGTCACGGTGAATCTGTACTTCGTGTCCGGCGGTCAATCCCGCAAGTTGAGGCCGGGACCGGAGAAGACGGATGCCGCCGGTTCGTTTTCCATTCCGGGGTTGCCGCAGGGACGGGAGTATTTCTTTCCGTGGGGAATCACCGCTCCCGGCTACGGTTGGCTCTACGGACGTCTGGAAGCCAAAGACGCGCGCACCAACCGCTACGAATTCCCAACCTTTGTGCTCAAGCCGGCGGACCGCAAACTCTCCGGCCAGGTGCTCGCGCAGGACGGCAAGCCGGTGGAAGCGGCGACGGTGGACTTCAGCGGTCCCGGACAGCCCCGCCTTGGGGAAACGCCAGACATGCCGTCTGCCACAAAGACGGACGCCCTGGGAAAGTTCTCCTTCGACAACGTTTGCGAAGGCCCGGTCACCGTTACTGTCAAGCATCAAAACACCCAGGGCGCCGCGGCGGCCCAGGGCGGCGACACTAATGTCCTTGTCAGGCTCGGCGCTCCGCGATGACTCGGCGCGGGCCGCGTCGGCGTTGGCTCGATGCCGCCGGGCATGCCTTTCCACCGAAACCTCCACAACAGAGAACCGCAACCAAAAAAGACGAATCGGCCGCAAGACAAATCGCGCCTTTGGTGCGCTTCCGTCTGTTCTTCCAACTCAAATCGCTGCACCCACCGTCCGCCAATTGACACCGCAGCCAACCTTCTCTAACCTCATCCCCAATGAATTCACAGGAGCGCGCTTTCCACGAGTTCGCCCAATTCGCCGCCACTCTCAAAGGCGACGAGAAGAGCGAGGCGCAAACCTTCCTCCTCCATCTGTTCGACGCCTTCAGCCACGAGGGCAACACCCTCCCCCAAGGTTGCACTTTCGAGTACCGCATCCGTTTCCCAGGCGACCACTCCAAATATGCCGACCTCGTCTGGCCGGGTCGCGTCCTCATCGAAATGAAGTCTCGCGGGACCAAGCTCGCCCAGCATTACCAGAAGACTTTTGATTACTGGCTCAACCTCGTTCCGCACCGCCCTCCCTACGTCATCCTCTGCAATTTCGACGAATTCTGGATTTACGATTTCAACACCCAGCTTCAGGAGCCGGTGGACCGCCTCAAAGTCAGCGAACTCCCCGCCCGCCATACCGCCCTGAATTTTCTTTTCCCGCACCAGTTCGGCCCCCCGATCTTTGGCTACAATTGGGTCGCCGTCACCCGCAAAGCCGCCCAGGGCGTGGCCGACGCCTTCACTTCCATGGTGGTTCGCGGCGAGGATCGCGCCACGGCCCGGCGCTATATTCTTCAATCCGTGGTCGCCATGTTTTCCGAGCACATCGGACTCTTGCCCGAAAGCCTCTTCACCAACCTCCTGGAGGAATGCCGCCGCGGCGCCAGCGCCTATGACCTCATCGGCGGCCTTTTCCGCCAAATGAACGAGGCCAAACCCGCCCGCGGCGGACGTTTCGCTGGCGTGGATTACTTCAACGGCGGCCTTTTCGCCCAAGTCGAACCCATCGAACTGCAACCCGCCGAAATCGGTCTGCTCTTTGAAGCCTCCAAAGAGGACTGGTCGCGCGTCCAACCCGTCATTTTCGGCACGCTCTTTGAGGGCAGTCTGTTGAAGGTGCAACGCCACGCCCTCGGCGCTCATTTCACGTACGAGAGCGACATCCAGAAAATTGTCCGCCCCACCATTGTCCGCCCCTGGGAGGAGCGCGTCGCCGCCGCCAAAAACGTCTCCGAATTGATCGAGCTCCTCCGCCAGCTTCGCGCCTTCCGTGTGCTGGACCCGGCTTGCGGCTGCGGCAACTTCCTTTTCGTCGCCTACCGCGCCTTGCGCGAACTCGAGCAAAATCTTCTGTTGCGTCTCTTCACACAGGACAAACGCCAATTTGAAAAAGTCGGCACCGCCAGCGGTATTTCGCCCAGACAATTCTTCGGCCTGGACATCAATGAAAACGCCGTCGAAACCGCCAAAGTCACCCTCATGCTCGCCCGCCGTCTTGCCGCGCGCCGGGCGCACGAATTCTGGGAGGCTCACGGTGACGTCTTGCCCGGCGGCGACACTCACGCCCTCCAATTCGAGAAAGACCTGCCGCTCGACAACCTCGACGACAACATCCGATGCTGCGACGCCCTCTTCACTCCCTGGCCCGACGCCGACGCCATCATCGGCAATCCGCCCTTCCAGTCGAAGAACCTGATGCCGGTCGAGTTCGGGAAAGCCTACGTGGCAAAATTGCGCAAAGCCTATCCCGAAATACCAGGCCGCGCCGACTTTTGCGTTTATTGGTTTCGCCGGGCGCACGACCACTTGGAGCCTGGCTGCCGGGCTGGGCTTGTCGGCACAAACACGATTCGCCAGAACTATTCGCGCCAAGGCGGCCTGGATTACATCGTGCAGAATGGCGGAACGATTGTGGAAGCCGTTTCAAGTCAAGTTTGGTCGGGTGAGGCTGTGGTGCATGTTTCCATTGTCAATTGGATTAAAGGTCAATCCGAGGCGCCCAAAGTCTTGATGAGGCAAGTTGGCGATGACCGAAATAGTCCCTGGGAAAAATTTGAGCTGGCGGCGATCAATTCCTCCCTCCTTCCGGATAAAGATGTGGGCGCGGCAAAAACTCTCAAAGCCAACCAACTTCCCAAAATGGTTTTTGTCGGGCAGATTCACCACAACGACAATTTCCTGATGTCTTGCGAGGAGGCGGCGGCCTTTTTGAAAAAAAATCCCGACCACCGTCCCGTCCTCCATCCATATTTGACGGGCGAGGATCTAATCGCCGCGGGCCGGCCCACAAGATGGATCATTGATTTTGATCAGCTTGATATGTTCCAGGCGATGCGTTTCAAGGCTGCGTTTGAAATCGCGCGGAAACGGGTCATGCCGGGCGTCCTCGAAAAAGCGAGCCGCGAAAAGGATGAGACCGGAAGGACGGTCGGACCTCGGCAAAATCACGCAAAAGTCTGGTGGCAGTTTTGGCGGCCGCGCCCGGAGGTCATTGCGCTTCTCAAGAAGTTGCCGCGCTACATCGCTTGTTCGCGCGTGACCAAGAGACCGATTTTTGAGTTCATCTCCCCGGTCATCCACCCCAATGAGGCGCTGGTGGCCTTTACCTTCGCGGACGATTATTCATTCGGCATTTTGCAATCGGGCGTTCATTGGGATTGGTTCAAAGCACGATGTTCGACTCTCAAAGCCGATTTCCGTTACACGTCGGACACCGTCTTCGCCACCTTCCCCTGGCCGCAAAAACCGAAAGCGGCACAAATTCGCGCCGTGGCCGGGGCCGCCCGGGCCTTGCGGGCGTTGCGGCGCGAAACCCTGGAGGATCATGGCTGGTCGCTGCGCGACCTCTATCGCACACGTGAAACTCCCGGCGAAAATCCGTTGCGGGACGCCCACGCCGTCCTGGACACCGCCGTTCGCGCCGCCTACGGCATGAAGGAAAACGACGACATTCTCGCCTTCCTGCTCAAACTCAACCTCGAACTCGCGGAAAAGGAATCCAAAGGCCAATCCATCACCCCTCCCGGCCTCCCCTCCTTCGTCCCCAATCCCGCTGATTTTGTGACCAAAGATTGCGTCACAGCAAACTGATCTCAGATTTTGAAGGAAGCCGCGACTGTTTCAGAAACTCGAACAGGAGGTAAGGATAACGGCCTTGCATGACTCGGACTGGAACCGTTCTGCACGAAAAAAACGACAGTCAAGGTAATAACGACCTGAACACCGGTCAGCTAAAGAGTTGGTTTCAGTTCGCCGTTCTTGAGCTGACAGAGCTTCAGCAGACGGTCTTGCAATTCAACCGCAGTGAGAAATGAATCGCGGTAAAGGCCGCGTAGATAGTCCTCAGCGGAGGCGTCACTTTTTCGGTTGTTGCATTCACGACAAGCGGCGACCAAGTTGCGATAACCGTTATTACCTGTTGGACGTGAAATGACATGCTCGATGACGTAGTTCTCAGTGCTTAAGGCCCGTAAGCAGTAAAAACAACCATTCTGATCTCGATGCAAAATCAAGGCCCGATTCGCTGGCTCCGTAAAAAAATCCATCTCCTCAATGCTGGCCGCAGCCATCTCGCCTCCGGGAGGCGGAATCAGACCGGGTATCTCGGAAGGCAAGTTCAAACGGAGCCGGCGACCGCTGCGCTCACTAGAAATAATCACAAGACACCCTTTCTCGGTCAACGATTGCAACTTCACATAAGCCGTGCCCTCCGACATCGGCCTGCCCTTCTCGCCAACGCCGCACGCCATGCGCGAGCGTGCCGATTTAGAGGCAACAACGACCTCGTCTTTGCCAAGCAGACGACTGTGGCGGAAAATGTACAGGGACATTGCCTGTTCGTAGGCGTCGAGCTTTGGGGCAAGGTGGTCCTGAAATTCTTCGATAAACTGCTTCATGTCCATGGAATGTATGCTGCGAATCTCAGGGCTTGCTGGCAATCGAAATAATGCTCACAGGCTGTGTGCAACACCTCAGCAGTCGGCGAGCCCCCGACCTCACCGGCTGGGACAAAGACAACGCCAATTTCGAGGCCCAGCTTGAAAAGGTCATCCAGGCCCTCCGCGCCGACGCCCGCGCCCGCGAACTCCCTCCGAGCCCGCGGCTTTGACCGTTTATTCGGCAGATCGAGGCAAGAACCGGCTCCCGCAGTCTCTCTGCCGGATCTTTGCGCCCTTGCGACTTGGCGGCTTTGCGTTGAATTTGTGTCCCTTCGCTTCTTTCGCCGCTAAAAATATTAACAAAGCACTTGACATTTATCAGCAAATGTGCCACCGTCCATTGCATGAGAAAAATACGGTGGGGCAAAAGTCAGGGCCGGCGGCAATTCGCCGCGGCGGCGGGAGGAAACGACAACCGCAACTTTATCGTTAAAGCCAGGGACGATCCAGACCCAAAGCCATTACACTTAATCAGGCCTAAAGAAGGCTAATGAAGGCTAATGAAGGTTAATCAAGGTTAATTTAACCAAAAAATACCCCCCCCCGTGGCCCGTCGCTCCAAATGGCAAAAAATGCAAAATCGCCTCGTGCCGGTGGCGAGCCGCAGTGCCCGGCGACTTTGGGTTGCCAACGGAGGGGAAGGTTTTTAGGATGATGATATGATGGATGTGGATGTCAGCCGCTTTGCCAGCGCCCTGGAGTTGGCGCAGGCGGTCGCCAATGACTGGCTGAGCTTGTTGCCCGGCTCCGCCGGCTCCGCCCATTTGGTGGCGCTCTCAGGCGGCCGAATCGCCAGCGCCTGTTTTGACGCCGTCACCGAGCGGGCGGTCGGCTCGGATATGTCCTTCCGCCATGTCCATTTTTTCTGGTCGGATGAGCGTTGCGTGCCGCCGGAGCATCGCGACAGCAATTTCGGCGCCGCCCAGAAGGAGCTGCTGGGCCCGCTGGGCATCGAGCAGGATCAAATCCACCGCATCCGGGGCGAGTGGAAGCCTGATTTGGCGGTGACGGAAGCCAACGCGGAAATCGGTTTGATCGCCCCGACCAACAGCGCCGGGCTGCCGGTCCTGGATTTGGTCTTTCTGGGCATGGGGGAGGATGGACATGTTGCCTCGCTCTTTCCCAACGCTCCGGCCTCGGTCACGGAATGCGAATTGACCTATTTGGTGGCGCGCAGTTCCAGCAAGCCGCCCCCCATCCGCGTCAGCCTCAGCTACGCGGCCATCGCGGCGGCGCGCCAGGTGTGGGTGCTGGTTTCCGGGCGGGGAAAAGAGGCGGTTTTCCGCCAATCGCTGACCCCAAATGCCACGACGCCGCTGGCGCGCATTCTGCGGTCGCGCCGCCGGACGCGGATATTTACCGACATTCAAGAGGAAAAGGCGAAAGGCTGAGAACACAATTTTCTTGCGATTGAGGGTGAGGAACTTAAAATTATTGGACGATGAAACATCAGCTTGATTTCGAAAAGCCGATTCTGGAGTTGCAACGCAAGCTGGATGAGCTGAAGAAACACCCGGAAAATCAATCCACCGGCGTAAGCTTCAAGGAGGAGATCGCCGCGATTGAAAAAAAAATCGCGGACACCCGCCGCCAGATATTCGCCGACCTCGGCGCCTGGGACCGGGTCAAAATTGCCCGCCATCCCAAACGGCCCTTCATGCTCGATTATGTGGCTCTGGCCTTCACCGATTTCTCCGAATTGCACGGCGACCGCCTCTATGCCGACGATCACGCCGTCGTCGGGGGTTTCGCGCGGTTGAACGAGCACAAAGTCGTGGTCGTCGGCACACAAAAAGGGCGCGACACCAAGGAGAACATCCGCCGCAACTTCGGCGCCGCTCATCCCGAAGGCTACCGCAAGGCGCTGCGGTTGATGCAGTTGGCGGAGAAATTCGGCCTGCCCGTGATTTCCTTGATTGACACCGCGGGCGCCTTTCCGGGCATCGGGGCCGAGGAACGCCACATCGGGGAGGCCATCGCCGTGAATCTGCGGGAGATGATGCTTTTGGAGACGCCCCTCATCGCGGCGGTCATCGGGGAAGGCGGTTCGGGGGGCGCGCTGGGCATCGGGGTCGCCGACCGGGTCTTGATTTTGGAAAACGCCTACTATTCGGTCATCAGCCCGGAAGGCTGCGCCGCGATCCTCTGGAAAGAACGCACCGCGGCCGCCAAAGCCGCCGAAGCCCTGAAAATCACCGCCAAGGACTTGCTGGCCCTGGGCTTGGTGGATGAAATCGTGCCCGAGGCCCCCGGCGGAGCGCACAACGACCCCGCTGAAACCGCGGCCCAACTGAAAATCTCGCTCTTGAGGAACTTGGAGGATTTGAAGAAGCTCCCCAATTCCGAGCGTTTGAAATTGCGCTACAAAAAATACCGCGCTTATGGGCGCGTCACCGAGAAAATCGAGGCCCCGGTCGAACGCCCCCCCGCCCTTCACTCCGCCGCGCCGCCAAAAATCGCGGTGGAAAGTCCCGCCATCCAGCTTTGATCATGCTGCCGATTCTGACTTTCCAGCCCATCTTCAAGGAGCGGATTTGGGGCGGACAGGAGTTGCGGAGGCTCTACGGCAAGCCCCTTCCCTCCGACACCCGGATCGGGGAGTCCTGGGAAATCAGCGACCGGCCCGGCGACGAAAGCGTGGTTGCCGCCGGCCCCTGGCAGGGCAGAAGCCTGCGCCAAATCATGGAACAGCGGGCGGGCGACTTGCTGGGGCCGGTCAAACCGCCGTCCAAACGCTTCCCGCTGCTGATTAAAATCATTGACGCGCGCGCCGCCCTTTCGCTCCAAGTTCATCCCCCCGCCGCGCTCGCCGCCGGGCTGGGCGGGGAGCCGAAAACGGAGATGTGGTATGTGGCCCAGGCCGGGCCGGCGGCGGAACTCTTCGCGGGGTTGAAGAACGGGGTCACGCGGGAGGAATTTGAAAAACAACTGGCCGCCGGCACAGTCGCCGCCTGTTTCCACCGCATCCCCGTCAAGGCCGGGGACGCCATGTTCCTGCCCAGCGGGCGCGTTCACGCCCTGGGGGCGGACACAGTGATTTTTGAAATCCAGCAGAACTCGGACACCACCTTCCGCGTGTTCGACTGGAACCGGCTGGACGCGGCGGGCAACCCGCGGCAGCTCCACACGGCCCAATCGCTGGCGAGCATTGATTTCGCCGATTTCCAGCCATCCTTGCTGCCGGACGGGACCGGCCCCGGTTATCCCGGGACTATTCGGCCCCTGGTGAAGGACAAACTTTTCCAAGTCAGTCTGCGCCGCATGGAGCGGGGCGGCTCCCTGGCCATGCGCGGCGGACTTATGCAGATCATCGGCGTGGTGGAGGGCGTGCTGCGGGTCAGCCACCAAGGCCAGGGCGCGGCTCTGACGGCGGGCGGATTCTGTCTCATCCCGGCCTGTTGCGGCCAGCCGGTGGCCAGCGCGGAAGAGGACACGGGGTTCTTGCAAATTCAACTGGGTTGAGCCATCCTCCTCGCGGGGAAGCATTTCCCCAACATGAAATCGTTTCTAAAACGCTGGTTTTTCACCACGCTGGCGGTGCTGGTCGCCACGCAGATCGTGGAGGGCATTCATTACGACAACCTCATGGGCTTGATCACCGCGACCCTGCTGCTGGGGATTCTCAACGCGGTGGTGCGGCCGGTGATGATCTTCCTCTCGCTGCCCTTCGTGGTGATCACGCTGGGACTGTTTATTTTTGTGATCAACGCCCTGCTCCTGTGGTGGGTTGGCCACATGCGCAGTTTTCATGTGAAGGATTTCCAAAGCGCGTTATTGGGTTCCGTCGTCATCAGCGTGGTGACAATCATCCTGAACATGCTCACCAAAAGCAGCGGGACCCACATCGAATTCCGCGCGCCCGGCCCGCCCTCCCCACCCCCTCGCGGGGATGGCGGAGGGCCGGTCATTGATGTGTGAAGGCGCCGGGGCGCTATTTCCTCTGATACGCCGCCCGCAACGTCTGGCTTCCCCGCTGGTTGAACACGCGCTCAAAATCCGTCGCCAGGGCGGCCAGGGGCGCGGGAGTCGGGATTTCCTGGAAAAACGCGGCCGCGCCGAACACATCCCGCATTTGCGCGAAATAATCGGCGTCATCGGTGCGCAACCAGACCACCCCGTCCGGGGCCAGGGCGCGGCGGGCGATCTGGATGAAATGGGGGTTGATGAGGCGGTGCCGGCGGTGCCTGCGTTTGGGCCACGGATCGGGGAAATAGACATGCAGGGCGCGCACCGATTGCTCCGGCGCCAAGTACTCCAGAAAATAGGAGGCCTCAATCCGCACACACCGCAAATTGGCCAGTCCGGCGCGGCGCCCTTTGCGGTCCATTTTCCGCAGCCGGCCCAGCAGGCGCTCGACCGCGATCAGATTGAGGTCCGGCCTTTGCGCGGCGTACTCCACCGCAAAGGAGCCATCCCCGCTGCCCAATTCCACCTCCAGCGGCTGGCGGCGCGGAAACAGTTCCTGCACCGGCAGCCTCTGGAGGATCGAGGCCGGCTCATAGATCAGACTGGCGGGTGGCGCTGACAAAAGGCTTGCCATGAAGTTAAATCTCGAATATCCTCACAACCATACCTTGTGCTATAGACTGGGAGAGGGTTGGAAACAACACAGAATGACATGAACTCGTCCGTATCCCAACTGATTGACCGGTGGATCATTCGTTTTGCCGCCTGGCGCGTGAACCGCCAGGCCGGCGGCGATCCACACGTGGAAGAAGCGCAAAGCCTGCTGCAATCGCCCAGTTTCTTTGGCGAACGGACGCCTGTGGCCGCGGTGACCTACACAGGCGGTAAGAATTTCCAGTTCCCGTCCCCGGTCAAAACGCCCTTTCCCGAAAACAATGTGGTCAACGGGCGCATCTCGCGTTGCGGGAAGCATTGGCGTCGGAAACCGGCGGTCATCCTTCTGCATGGTTGGAACGACCGCTTTGGCTATCGCTACCGCTTCCCCTGGCTGGCCCGGTGCTATAATCGGCGGGCGATCAACTCGGTCATGTTCGAACTGCCCTTGCATTTCCAGCGCCGGCCGCGCCGCTCCGGCGCCATCCGGCATTTTGTGTCGGAGGATCTGGGGCGCACGATGGAGGCGACGCACCAGGCGCTGGCGGAAATCAACAGCATGGTCAGTTGGCTCCTTGCCCAAGGCTGTCCGCGGGTGTCGTTGATGGGTTTCTCGATGGGGGCGTGGCTGGCCGGTTTGGCCGCGTGCCATGACCCTCGGATCGCCAGCGCGGCCTTGATCACCCCGGTTTCGCGGATGGACCGGTTGATCCGGGATTTGCCCATTTGCGAACCCATCCGGCGCGCGCTTGCAACCAAGCCAATGGATTTGACTCGCTTGAATCTGCAATCCCACAGACCCACCCTGTCCCGAGGCTACATCTTGCTGGTGAGCGCGGAGCACGACCTTTTCGTGCCCCCGGAAACGACAGAGGAATTATGGGAGGCGTGGGGCAAACCCGAACACTGGACTCTGCCCTACGGCCACATCAGCATATTGGCCTCCTCGAAGACGATGAAACGCGCGGCGCAATGGACGGCCTTGCGATTAAAGATGCCCGAGGCGGTGAGCGGGGATTTGCTCCGGGTGACTCCGGAGCCGGTGACCACTCATTTTCCGGCCATTCGCCTGGACACATAGGCGCTGGACCCCAGGTAGAAGCGGAGCGCCAATTCCGCCCCCCGGGTGATTCCGACCCGGGCGGTGGTGACGACCGGCCCGCGGCGTTTGCGAAATCCTCTGACTTGCGGATCCCGCGCCAGAAAGAGAGGCGAAGAGGCGTCGCACAAATCCGCGCCATCCAGCCGCCGGTCAATCTCCAGCGCGGCGCATAGCTTGCCCGGCCCGTTGGTCAGTTCCACGTCGCCGAGGCCGCGCCGGTTGCGGCGCAGAATTTCCACGCCCAACCGGGCCTCCACGGCCCGAATCAGCACCGCCTCGGCATGTCCGGGGGCGCGGCAGACGGCGTTGACACAAAAATGGTTCCCATAGATGAAATAGACATAGGCCCGTCCCGCCGGGCCGAACATCACGCGATTTCGGGCGGTTTCCCCCGCGAACCCGTGGCAGGCCGGGTCCTCCTTCAGATACGCCTCCGTCTCCACGATGGGTCCGCCGCAAAGCCCCGCCGCCGTGCGGCGAATCAGCCAATGCCCCAGCAACCGCCGCGCCACCACCGCCGCGGAGCGCCCATAAAAGGATTCTGGCAACGGAGAAAAAATCATCATGCCGCCAAGGAATCTGCCATGACTCCCCCGATCCCCTCAAGGCCAGCCCGTCCATTTCCGCAGAAATGGGCCTTTTTGTCTTGCGTCCACCCGCGAAAGGGGCCAAAAGATACCATTCGATTCGCATGGCCGACAAACCCAAAATTCTTGTGGTCGAGGATGAGCCAAGTCTCCGTATGTTGGTTCGGAAGGTGCTGGAACGAAACAACTATGACGTGCTGGAGGCGGCCTCGGGCACGGCGGCGCTGGAATTGTGGAACCAGGACAAGCCCCCCATTGATCTTCTGCTGACCGACATGGTGATGCCCGACGGCATGAGCGGCCGACAATTGGCCGAACGTCTCAAGGCCGACAACCCCTCGCTCAAAGTCCTTTTCACCTCCGGCTACAGCACTGAATTGCTGGGGAAGGACCTCGGGTTGGAGGAGGGCCTGAATTTCCTGCAAAAGCCCTACCCTCCCGCAACGCTGGTGGAAACCGTCAAGAGGGCCCTGGCCTCCTCCTGACCGGGCGTCCCCCGCCCGCCGTCATGACAAAGAAATCTTCCCCATCGCGCCCGCGCGCCTCCGTGATGCTCTTTGGCGTCGGGTCCTTCGCCCAGAGCATCGGCCAGACACTCAAAGACGCCGGGGCGGAGGTCTCCACCTATCTGACGCGCAACTACGGTCATTTTCCGCCCCAACTGGTCGGGCCGGTTCACACCCGCGACGCCTTCCCCAACCCCTGCCCGCTTCTGGCCGGGGGCCGGGTCCAGATGGTCGTTCCGCAATCCATTGATTGGGCGCAGGCGCCGTGGGCGGAGGAACTGTTGCAAAGCGGCGCGCCCCTTTTCGGCCCCACCGGCGAGGCGATGAGAATTGAGCGCGAGCGCGATTTCGCGCGCAAACTCTGCGCCAATTTCAAAATCCCCTTCCCGGAGGCGCATGTCGCCTCCAACCGTTTGGAGGCGGAAAAAATCGTGGCCAGGCGTCCCCGTCCCTTCGTCATCAAGAATCCCCTCTGCTCGCCCACCAGCCCCGTCCACACCATCCTGTGCGAGACGGCCGGCGACACCCGCGCGTGGCTGGCGCGGGTCAATTACGCCGAGGGCGTTTTCTTGCAGGAATACATGGGCCGCGCCGAGGCCGGCCACATCGCGCTGGTCAGCGGGGGGGGGATTTATTCCCTGGTCACCAACCAGGAGTACAAGCGCGCCTTCCACGGCAACATGGGCGTCATCGCCGGAGCGCCCCTGGGCGGGCTGGTGGAAAAGGACCCCGGCGACAAATACGGCCTGGCCCGCCAGTTCCTCCATCCGCTGCTGCCGTGGTTCCGCAAAGTCAGGTACAACGGCCCGATCCAGGTCACCGTCGTCAAGCGCGGCGGCAAGTGGTTCGTCATCGAATACAACATCCGCATTGGCGTCACCTCCGGCCCGATGATCCTTCGCCTGCTCCGCAACCCGCTGGAGACACTTCTTCGCACGGCCCGAAACGAAAAACTCGCCCCGCAATTCCGCGACGATCTCAATTTCGGCTGCTCCCTGACCCTGGCCGGCTATGGCTATCCATACACGCAGGTGGCCGGGCCGCAACTGCCGCTGGAGATCGCCGGGGAATTCAATTGCGACGTCTGGTGGAACGAAGTGACCCGCAACGCCGACGGCCATCTGGCCGCCACCGGCCAGCGCATCGCCGACGTGATCGCCTTGTCCCCGACGCTGGAGGGGGCGATTTCCCGCGCCTACGAAAACATCCGCAAAATCCGCGTCCTCTCCAGCTATTTTCGCGAGGACATCGGCCAATCCCTGTGGCCGCCCGGGAGCGAATGATGCCGGGCTTTTTCATTGCGACCGCGCCCCGCTGAGCTTAAACAGCACGCGACATTTGATGAATCTTCATTCCGCAGGATTTCCGTTGCGGCCGGCCTGGGTCGAGATTGACCTCGCCCGGCTCCGGCGCAACCTCCAACTCATCCGCCAGGAGCTTCCCCCAGCCGTGAAATTGCTCGCCGTGGTCAAGGACGAGGCCTACGGCCACGGCGCCCTGGACGTGGCGCGCATCGCGCTCGATGAGGGCGCGCACGGCTTCGGCCTGAGCACACTGGAGGAAGCGATGACGTTGCGCGACGGCGGCATCACCGCGCCCCTCCTGCTCCTGGGCGAGCGGCAGGAGGCGGAACTGCCCTGGTGCGTGGAGCACGACCTCACCGTCTGCGTCAACGAACTCAACACCGTCCGCCTGCTCGCCCGCGCCGCCGCCGCCGCCGGCAAACGCGTCCCCGTCCACGTTAAAATCCACACCGGGATGAGCCGCTACGGGGCGCGCTGGGACGAGGCGCTGCCGTTGTTCGAGGCGATTGGCTCCCAAAAATCCCTGCGCCTGGAAGGAGCGATGACCCACTTCGCCCAATCCGACGAGGCCGACAAATCCTTCGCCCTCCTCCAAATTTCCCGTTTCGACGAGGTCATGCGCGCCCTGGAGCGCGCCGGCGTTCGCGTCCCATGCCAGCACCTTTGCAACAGCGGCGGGTTCCTGGATTTGCCGCCCGCGCACCGCGACATGGTGCGCGCCGGCATCCTGATGTACGGCATTTTCCCCTCCAGCGTCTGCCGCCGCATTGCGGGCATCCAGCCGGTGATGTCCGTCAAGGCCCGCGTCGCCGCCATCCAGAACCTCAAAGCCGGCGAGGTCGTCGGCTACGGCATGCGCTACGCCGCGCCCGCGCCGCGCCGCATCGCCATCCTGCCCATCGGATACGGCGACGGCTTCCCGCGCGTCCGCAACGCCGGCGCCGCGCTGCTGCGCGGGCGGCGCGCCCCGCTGGTCGGCGGCGTGGCGATGGACGCCATCACCGTGGACATCACCGGCATTCCCGAGGCGCAAATGTGGGACGAAGCCGTCATCATGGGCGGCCAGGGCGGCGAGGAGATCAACGTCCACGAGATGGCCCAACTAAAAAACTCCGTCAGCTACGAAGTGCTTACAAGCTGGCGTCTGCGCCTGCGGAGAAGAACCGTCAATGGCGAACCCCCCACCGCCGGCCCGCTGGCCGGGCTTGCGCCCGCATGAAACTCCTTTTTTCCGAGCACAAATCCAACTACGCCCGCTACCAGTTTCCCTACGCGGTCTGGGCCGTGCCCGAACCGGGCGAGACGCCGGCCGATCTTTTCCAAGCCGGCTTCCTCCCCTCCTCGCGCAACCTGGACCGCTATTATCTCTGCCGCCACATCCGCGTCAACCTGGCCGACTTCAAGCCCACCACGGAAAACCGCCGCATCCTGCGCAAAGGGGCCGGCATCGAGGCCCGGCTGGCGCCCCGCGCGGAATTTGACTACACCCCCGAACGCCGCAAGTTCTACAAGACCTACGCCGACATCAAATTTGGCAAGGACGTGATGACTTACGAGCGGCTGGACTCGCTGTTCGACTCCCCCGTCATCTCGCACCTGCTGGTGTTCACCGACACGGAGAAAAAGGCCGAGGTGGGCGTCTCCACGCTGTTCCTGGAGGAGCGGGAGCTGGCCTACTATTACTACGCCTTTTACGACCTCAATTATTACTCCCGCAACCTGGGGATGTACATGATGACCACGGCGGTCGCGCTTTTCGCCGAGCGCCGCTGCCGCCGTCTTTATCTGGGCACCTGCTACTCGCGCTCGGCGCTTTACAAGACCCAGTTCACCGGCGCGGAATTTTTCAACGGCGTACGCTGGAGCGGCGACCTGGCCGAGCTGAAATTCATCCTGCGCCGCGACGCCGGCGAGCTTTCCGAGCACCTGCTCGAAGACCAGGATTACTTGCGCCAGTTCCACGGCGGCGGCCTCGGCGAACTGGTGGCGGCCAGTTCCTTCCGTATTAAAGCCGGGTGATTTCCCCGGGTGACTTTTCCCAATGCCGCTAATTTTACTGTGATTTCAGCCACTCCGTCCACGTTTGCGGCCGGCCCCCGGGATTGGCGCGGGCGTAGTCGAAAAACGCGCGCACAAAGGCGGCGCGATCCGCGAAGAGCGGCGCCTTCCAGCCAGTTTGTCCCGCCAGATCGAGCAGGTTGTAGTCGCCGATGAGCAGCGACTGGCGGTTGACGATGTCCTGCAGCGAAACACGCCGGGCGTTGCGCAGCATGTCGTAGAGCGCGAGGAAAGTGGTGGTCCGGCCCTTGCCCGCCTCACAGTGAAAATGCACCCAACCTCCGGCGGGCAGCGCGCGCACTGCGAGAATGAATCGGTCCACCTCCTCGTCCAGCGGACGCGCATGGTCGGTGACGGTGATCCGCACGTAGCCCGCGCCCGCGGCGGTGACGATCTCGCGCTCGGTTGCGGCCCGTGTCACCACCAGGTATTGCGGGGCCGAGGCGGCGCCGCCCTTCTTGAGCTTGGCGTCGGCCAGCTCGATGGCGGTCCCCGGCGCCATCGCCCGGGCGCGCGCGGCTTCGTGAGCCATGATGGCGTCGTGCGCCCGGCCGACGTTGGCCCAATCGTTGGTGGCGTACCAGCTAATGGGCTGCCCGTTCACATAGACGTGGTCCTCCTGGCGAAGGTCGAAGACGGTCACCGGGCCGGGCAGCCGGGCAAGCATGAGCTTGAGGTTCGCCTCACTGAAGGCCGCGCTGCCGGAGGCGCGCAGATCGGCCAGCCCAGTCGTGTCGGGGGTCTGACCGTTGGTCGTCTTGACACTGTCGCTGGTCGTGCGGAAACTGCGCGGCAGGCCCTCCAGCGCGTCCGGGGCAATATCCCAGATCAGCAGGGGACGATCCGCGTCGGCCGGCGGGGTTGGCGGGTTCTTCTGCTGGAGCGGCGCGGCGAGGAGGGTCGCCAGGCCAAGCGACAAGCCGGCCAGACCCAACGATAATTTGGCTGACATGGAGTTCATGGAATTTGCTTTCGTCACTGGTTCAGTGTGGCGGAGGGCGCGGGGATGGGAAGGAGGTTGTCAGTCCCGGCCAAATCCCCCCTTGGGAGACTGACGACAACCCGGGTGGACTCCGACCGGGTGGAAGTGACCTGGATCGCGCCCGCATGGGCGGTGACAATCCACCGGGCGATGCTCAAGCCAAGGCCCGATCCCTCCACCGTATTGTTGTGGCTCGGGTCGCCGCGGAAGAACCGGTCAAACACGCGCGGCAGCATCTCGGCGGGGATTCCCGGCCCCGTGTTGGCGATGGTGATTTGGGCGGTGGAGTCACCGATCCGGCGCAATTCGATGTCCACGGCGCCGCCCGGATTATTGTACTTTACGGCGTTGTCCGTCAGATTCAGCAGCAACTGGCGGAGGCGGTGGCGGTCGCCCATCATGGGGAAGGCCTCGCAAACGCCCAGGCTCACCTTGATCCCGGAGGGCTTGGCGAGGATTTGCGCGTCGGCGCAGGCGTCGCGCACCAGGTCCTCCAGTTGGAGCGGCTCCAGGCTGAGGGAGATCTGGCCGGCGTCGGCCTTGGTCAGAAGCATCAGACCCTCCACGATGCGGCTGAGGCGCTGGACTTCGTCCAACTCGCTGGCCACGCATTCGCGCTGGGCTTCCGGGAGGCGGCCGTCCAGCAACTGGCTCTCCAGTTCGCCGCGCAGGACGGTCAGGGGCGTTCTGAGTTCGTGCGAGGCGTGGAGGGTGAATTCGCGGATGCGCAAAAAGGAGTCATTCAGCCGCGCCGTCATGGCGTTGAAGACCTCCGTGAGGCGGTCGAATTCATCGCCGTTGCCGCTGCGGGACAACTGCTCGCGCAAATTGCGCTCGTTGATCCGTTCCGCCGCCCGGGTGATGGCGGCCACCGGGGTGAGAGCTTTGCGCATGAGCCACCAGCCGCCGCCCACGGCAAGGAGCGCGGCGGGAAGCCCGCACCAGAGGACAATTCCGTAGGCCTCCTCAACTTGGTCGTCATCCGCCTCTTTCTCGACCGCAAGGTCGTGTCTCTTCTGCGCGTGTTTGCGCGACTCAACCACGAACTCGTTGTAGGAAAGGGCCACCATGGCGAGGAGCGACATGAACATGACGCCCACGTACCAGAGAGTGAGACGCGCCCGGATGGTCATCGCGGCTCCTTCAAGACATAGCCGATGCCCCGGACGCTGTGCAGCAGCTTGGGTTCGAAATCCTTGTCAATTTTCTCGCGCAGACGCCGGACATAGACATCCACCAGATTGGTGCCGGGGTCGAAATTGTAGTCCCAGACTTTTTCCAGAATGGCCATCCGCTCGCAGATGCGGCCGGAGGCCCGCATGAGATACTCCAGCAGCCGATATTCGCGCGTAGTCAGCTCTATGGTGACCCCGCCGCGCCGGGCTTGGCGGGTGATGGTGTCCAAAGTCAGGTCAGCCACACAGAGAGTCGGGGACTTGGGTTCGCCCCCGCGCCGGCCCAGCGCGCGGACCCGGGCGATTAATTCCGCCAGGGCAAAGGGCTTGGCCAGGTAATCATCGGCCCCGGCGTTGAGTCCGTCCACCCGCTCGTTGACCTCGCCCCGGGCGGACAACAGCAGGACCGGCGTGTCGTTCCGCTGCTGGCGCAGTTGGCGCAGCACACTCAAGCCGTCGCGCCCAGGGAGCATGATGTCCAGCACGATGCCGTCAAAGTCGGTGGCGCCGGCCGCCGCCAGCGCGTCCTCTCCGTTTTGGCAGACATCCACCGCAAAGCCCTGCCCTTGCAGGGCCTTGCGGATGAATGCGGCGGTTTTCCGCTCGTCTTCGACAATCAGCACACGCATGAGGGCAGCTTAAGCCACCGGCCCAAGAGTCCAAGCGGCAAACGAACCGCTATTCCTTTTTGGTGGCCTCGCTTGAGGCCAGTTTCCACTTCATGGCTTTCACGACCGTTCCGTCCGCGCCCACGGAGAATTTCCCCGTTTTGCCGTCAGTCTCCACAGCGACCGCGTAGGTGACGTCGGGCTGGGGCAGTTTCTGGACATGGATCGTCTGGGTGTCGCCGGTGGAGTCACTCAGCACCACTTTGGCATAGGCCGTGGTCAGAGAGGCCGAGGTGATCTTCGCGCCCGCGGCTGTTTTGGTGATGGCGGCGGCGGCGGCGGGGGGAAACGACTTCACCGCTGCTTCCGCCGTGGTTTTGATAACCGTGCCATCCGAGGTGACCTCCGCGTCCACTTTGCCTCCCGCCGCCGTCAGGGCGACCGCGTAAGAGTAGAACCCGTCGTCCTCGTTTTTGCTCATCTTGGTGATCGCGGCGCCGGGATAAAGCGCTTTGACCGCCTTGGTGATTGTGGCCTCCACCGCCGGGCCGGGCTTGCTCGACTCGTCTTCTTTTTCGGACTGCGCCAGCGCGCACGAAACCACGCCGCCAGCCAGCCCCAGGCCCAACAGGGCGCTCATTATATTTCTTGTCTTCATAGTTTTAGAGTTATTTGGTCCTGATTCTGTTGCGTCGCGTCAATCGCGACCGCCCGCAGTGGAACACAAGAGAATGAGAGGAGCATGAATCGGGGATGACAGTTTTGTAATGATTCGCGCCTCGTTTCGGAACGACATTCCTCACCGCACGTACTGGCGGGCGGCGGCCTGCCACCAGGGGGAAAGGGTCTCGGCCGGCCGAAGCCAGACCTGCCGGTGCAGCCAGGGGAGGGATTCGGCGTCGGAAAGAATGAGGAGTTTTTCCCGCCGCCGCAGCTTCTCGGGTCCTTCGGCCAGCAGACGCTCGCGCAAAGGCGGGATCTCCGGCCCGCCCGCCCCCAGTTGCGCCAGAACGCCGGCGTAGGCCGGATTGAGCCGGTTCTCGCGCAGGAGCGAGGCGTGCAGGGCGTTGACATACGGGTCCAATACCGCGTCCGCCATGCCGGAGTCAGCCGGGCGCGGCGCGGTTTCGCCCGCGCGCTCCAACGCGGCCATGCGCGCGCGCAGGCCGGCCAGTTCGGGCGGCGGCGCGGTTTCCTCCGGCGTCAGGAACAAGTTCAAGTCACGCGCCCGCGCGCCCCAACTGGCGCGGCTGGTCAGCGCGCTGAGCGGAATGCTCAGCAGCATCCCCGCCATGACGGGCGCGAACCACCAGAAGGTCGGATGATCCAGACGCCACACGGCCACCCCCCACACCAGCCCGGCCAAAGTGTGAACGGCGTGGCGCTTGGCCGCCTCGGCCCAACTGACGCCTACGGCGACCCGTTTCTGCGGATCCCAGGCGGTGTCGGCCCCGAGAAGAGCGGCGGCGACAAATTTGGAGTGCCAGAGCATCTGGATGGGGGCGTGGAGGGCGGAGAAGGCCGTTTCGCCCACCGCGCCCGCCGCGGCGCGCGCCAGGCCGCCAAAGGCGCGCGCGCGGGCGCGGTCCAGCGCCAGATCCGCCAGCGCGAGGACCTTGGGGAGAAAGAGCACGGCCATGCAAATGACGAAAATCAGGAAGGCGTGCTCGGTGCCGCTGAGGTTCAGGAACGGGGTGAAGGGGCGCACCGTGATGTCGGAGAGGCCGGTGTACTGC
>JBEKAN010000016.1:0-23203 GCA_050015895.1 Verrucomicrobiota bacterium | reverse complement strand
ACGTGCGGTGGCCCAAACCGGGCGGGAACCCGCATCGCAAGGCCATTCTAATGATCCGCCAGACTTTGGACATGGACTCGCCTTACGTGGACGTGGCCCTGCACGGGGTCGGCTTGACGGCGCTGCAATTCCGGGAAACCAAGGGCGGCAACACGCAGGAGACGCAATCCAGTTTTTCCGGCCCGGCGCGGATCGGGATTGAGAAGCGGGGCGATTATGTGTCGTTTTGGATTTCGACGCGGGGGGAGGAGTTGCACCCGGCGGGCGGCTCCTTCAAGCTGCCGTTCACGGGACAATACTATGTGGGGCTGGTTGTGTGCGCCCATGACGACACGACGACGGAGCAGGCGGAGTTTTCCAAGGTGGAACTCAAGGCGCTGCCGCCGCTGGCGGCCAACGCCAGAGGAGAGGTGCAAAGCACATTGGAGTTCATGCCGGTCGCGTCCACCGACCGCACGATCATCTTCCACACCAATGTCAACATTCAGGCGCCCAACTGGACCAAGAACAACGAGTTGATCTTCAACGGCGGCGGGAGGTTGTACCGGATCGGAATCACCAATGGCACGGCTCCCACACCCATCGAGATTCCCGAGGTGAGCAACATCAACAACGACCACGGGATTTCGCCGGACGGGAGCCGGCTGGCGATCAGCGCCGGCAACCCGTCCAGGATTTATGTGGGACCCATCGGCGGCGGCGCGTTTCAGTTGGTCACGCCCACGGGACCGTCGTACTTCCACGGATGGTCGCCGGATGGCAGGACGCTGGCCTTCTGCGGGCAGCGGAACGACAACTTCGATGTCTATACGATCCCGGCCGCGGGCGGCGACGAAAAGCGCCTGACGACCGCCCCGGGGCTGGATGACGGCCCGGAGTATTCCCCGGACGGCCAGTATATCTACTTCAATTCGGAGCGGTCGGGCTTGATGCAAATCTGGCGGATGAAGGCCGACGGGTCGGAGCAGACGCAAATGACGCCGAATGACGACCAGAACAACTGGTTCGCCCACATTTCGCCCGATGGAAGGAGAATGGTGTTTCTGACGTTTGGCAAGGAGGTCAAGCCCAACGACCACCCGGCCAACAAGGATGTGGCGCTGCGCATGATGGCGGCCAGCGGCGGCCCCATCACCACGCTGGCGAAGTTCTTCGGCGGGCAGGGGACGATCAACGTCGCCTCCTGGTCGCCGGACAGCCGGAACATCGCCTTTGTCACTTATACGACGATTTATCCCAAGTAGGCGGAGGAACCGGGCGGGGCGCATCTTGGCATTACCACCATTGGAGCAAACGAACCCCTCACCCTGGCCCTCTCCCCGCTTCGCGGGGCGAGGGAATTGGCATTGCGCATGGTGGTGTCAAGATGCGCCCAACCGGGAGTCCGGCACTTGAAATCACTGGACAACAGCCCACAAGCAGGCTACAATCAGGCTATGAAAGTGGCGAATCGTCCAACCCGAAAACGGAAAGTCAATTTGCGCGCGGACAGTTTCAGTCTGAGCAACGCCAAAACCTATTTGGGGCGGCTGATGGAAAAGGCCGGCAGGGGCGACACTGTGTACATCGTGCGGGGGGAACGCCGCTTCCTTTTGCAGGAAGTTCCGCCCATTGATCCCATTCCCATCCGGCCGGCGGGTTACTTCGCCTCCTCCTACAGCAAAGAAGAAATTCAGGAACTAAACCGCCTCGCCAAAACGTCCGTCATCCGCCCTCCCCCGGACCTTGAATGAAAGGAGGGCGCGCATGAGGCAATGGGATGTCTCTTGATTTTCATCGGGCGGTTAAGCTCAACAAAACGCAAACAATACGTGAAAGACATCCAGCTTTCGCCCTGATTTGTTCCTTCGATGGAGACTCAAGTAAGTGTCTGGCGGGCCCTTCGGAAAGCGACACAAACTCCACACCTCGCCGTGCAGACCCTTCTCTAAACTGGTTTCTAGCGACAAGACTTGCTCCAACTTGGACAACCATTCAGCAACTGAACCTGATTGCACGTATCCGAGCATCCCGGCCGCATCATCATGTTCCGCATAGTATTCAGCCACAAAAGCACCCAGGCCCTCATCGTCTGTGTATTGCTTCACTGAGTCGCTACGGTAAAGGCGTTTGGCTTCGATGCAGAACCGGACGTTTGGAGTGTGCGATTTGCTCACCAAGCGAATGTCCAATTTTGGGCGATGCTTGCCACGACGGACTTTCCCTGTTTCGGGGTTGACAACGTCGTTGACCGGGTCTTGGTCATGCACTGAATAGCGCGGCATCCACCGCTCGGTCGGCTGTTCCTCGGTGAGCAGCTTCATATGCTTGCACAATTCCCCCGTGATGTCGTCTTCCTCCGCATTCTTGAAATCAGATGGCGTCAAGGACTCATAACCGAGTTGCTGCAAACGGTGAACGTGGCGCAGAAAAGTGGCACGATAAGCATCGCGATTCTTGCTGCAATCCGTCGCGTGGATGTTTCGTGAAGCTGGCACGTTACTGTCCGCCTCCCAATGTTTCAGCAATGAGGTCGCTGGCATCCATCATTGCGGTGCTTTCCGTCCAGTGGAAGCGCTCCAACGGTTTAAAAAGATACGTTTGGTGACCACGATAAACGCGGAGATTGCGGTTGAAATACACCCATTGTGCTCGCTCCTCCAAAAGTTCCTTGCGTTTCGCGCCAAGCCTATTTGCTGCTTCGCTGGAAGCGCGGAGGAGTTCTACCTTGCGCGCTGCTTCATGGTTACGAGTGAAATCCACTTCCACCATCGCCGAATGAACATCATACACCACAATCACACGATGTACGCGGTCAGAGTCATCACCGACGAAGTCGTCGAGTTCCTGCTTTAGGCGACGAGCGTAATCACCCAATTCCTCCGTATCGGGAGTACGCATCGCCTCTTGTCCTCGCTTTCCATCATTGAGTTGGAAACGAACGCGCACGAGGTCGTGAACTAGCGCTTGCTCACGGGAATCAAGGCCAAGTGCTTGGGCGGTCATATTATTCAGCTCATCAAGTAGGGGTTTCGCTTTGCTTTCAACCTCCTCGTCAAACGTCAATTTGCCTTGCTCGGCTGCCTTTTTCTCTAAATGAAGAGGATGTGGAGGACACTTCGCCACCTTCGCATGAAAATCGGCCCATCCTTTGAGGTCCGCCCGCGAAAGACTCGTAAGCGGAACTGGTAAGTGACGAAGGGCGTCCAATGTGGCATGACCTCGCTGCACGCCAAATTGTGTCGAGCGCAAAAATTGGTGGTAAAAAACGAAGTCCGAACTCAAAAACAACGAGAGGGCCTTGAGAAAAATCTTATCTCCGGTCGGGCTTACAATTCCTATTTGCCCCGAGGGCACAATGATATAGTCATCCGAAAAGATAGCGAAATTACGAGCCGCACTGACCAACACGTGTGGTGGCCGGCACACTTCCAATCCACTTTTCCCGTGGATTAGGCAAACCCACCTGTGCATATTTAATGCTAAGGCATTTTGAGCAATTGAAAAAACAGCGCGTAATCCTTTCAACGCGTTTACGTTTAACTTTGGCTTTCCAACCAAGTCGTCCATGCGCTCAAATTTTTGTTTAGCAGCTTCGCCTTCAGTAAAATCCTTGTCCTCGATCTCCTCATCCCCCTCGACCATTGCTCCCCGTTTTGGGTGCCTTCTGAGTTCCGGACCCTGAGAAACTTGGATGATGTTGTCTTCTTCCAGCATACGGACCGATTTCCATTTGTTCTCCAATCGCCGGATGAACCGTTCGTCCCACGGTGTGCCCCACATCGCAAGTTTCCACGGCAAGCCGCTGCCAGTAGCCAATTCGCCCAGTTCGATTGTGGAAACCTCGCTGCCATTGACGACGAGGCTCCATAATTTCCTTCGCTCACCGGAATGCAGAGGACGGGTGGCTTCCTGATTCACTACGAATGGCGAATAGATTGTGATCGGTTCATCCGATGCGGCCGTCGCCCCCTCTGGTCGCCGCCGATAGAACAGCGCGGCTGCTGGCACGCGGGAACGCCCGTCGAACAGGACTTCCGCTAAATTCGCGAAGTTTGCGACGGCGTGCACTTGGAAACGGCGGAAGAACTTTTCCCGAAATTCCTGAGATGGCTCCTCAAATAAACCCATCCCCGGGATGAGCAATCCGCATTCACCATTCTTGGCTAGGAAGCGTGGGGCTTCCCATGCGAAAGCCTGTGCCACTTGATAACTCCCAACGGGTGAATTCGATGCGTTGGTTTCCATCCAATCCCATGCGGGTTGGTCATGGCCGTCATGCCTCTTTTGACTAAGGCGCTTCCACGGCGGATTGCCCGCAATCCAATCAAATCCGCCACTCCCAGCGTCGCGCAACTTTGACTCCACTTCGAAGAAATTACCTTCAAATAGATTGGGTTTGTCCGGCACCTTCGGATTCAGGAGCGACGGCAGCTTGAAATTGCTGTTTCTTCCAGTGAGATCTGGCGGACTTACGTAGTCAAGCAGCGTAAGAAGCAGGCTCAACTGCGTCACCTGGCATGCGTCGGCATCCAGGTCCACGCCAAAAATGCTCGTTTGCAGAAGTCGCCGCAGATCTGTCGGCTTCGGGCGTGGACCACCATCCATCGGATAGGTCGTCTCAATCAGTCGGCGGTAGGCTTGAACGAGGAACGCGCCTGACCCGCACGAAGGATCGCACACCTTCATCCCCTCCTTCAGCGGAAGCCGGCTCTGCAACTCGGCGAGCATGTAGTTTACCAGAGGCAGCGGCGTGTAGTAAGCGCTCGCCGCACGCCCTTTGGTCTTTTTCCATTTTGCCTCCTTGTCCGCATCGTCCTCCGCGTGGAGAAACTGCTCGTAAATGAGCGAAAGAGTTTCAATCGGGATGTAGGAGAAATCGTATGCCTTAAAGTTTAAGTGCGGCTGCCAGTGCTGGTCATTGATTTTATCGCCAGCAAAGACCGCCGCCACTCGTTTCACATGCTCAATCGCGGGGGCGTTGGATCCCTTGAAAAAAAGCGGGAAAATATCGCCATTAAGCCAATTTTCCAACTCATCTGTCAACTTCTCCAGCGCTGCTTTTGTTGCCATTGAACCAAAGATTTCTGATTCCTGTATGCCCCACATCTCCGTAAGTCGGTCGGACGAGAGAATGCCGCGGTCGCGCAAATAGTGCAGATAAACATATTTTCCGATCAGGGCGTGCGAAACCTCCTTCTTCAAGTGGCCGGCGCCGCGCAGCCATTTGTCGAGTTCACGCAAATCCTTGAGAAGTTGGTGATAAACGCGGCGGCTTGGATCAACCTGCAGCCCTGCATTCTGCCAGATTTTTCCTTCATCAATGGCTTTAGCGTTGAAGAGATTGATAATGGACTGGACCTGGTCAAAATCTGTGAGTGCTTTCAACACACCGCGCTGTGAATCTGTTCTCCCCTTCGCGCTGTAATGGAAGCCGGCATACACCCGAACCCCCTTTGGCTCGTGAACAATAACATACGGCACCACGTCCTGATTCCAGACCAAGCGGTGGAGATCATGGGCGGCACCTTCGTCGTCCGCCTTGCACACATAGACGATGGGGACGAATCGCTGCGGTGTGGAGTTGGTGTCGCGCAGCCCGTAAACACCCTCGACGGTCCAGCGTTTGGCATTTTCATTCTTGTCTTCCCCACGCCGGAAAATGTGGCCGTATCCAGGTTCTGACTCGAAGCGCCCCTTGCCACGCCGCAAGAAATACGGCGAGCCTTCGTAATCTAAGCCAGCGATGAGTTGGTCGAGCGTCATTACGGGGCGAGATTACTACGATGCCCTGCATAATTGCAGTCCAAAAAGTGGTTTTTTTTGGCGAATCTCTTGGATGATGGTTTTAGCTGCTGGCGCTCACGGTCGTGCCCCCTCGTACTGCTGTGCCGCAGGCCGTGCTTTTGCTGGCTGAACAAGCGCCCGAGGCCATCACGCGCCGGGACAAACAGGTCGCCCTGAATGACCTCTCCTGCAAGGCCTGGTCTCCGCCGCTCTCGATCTTCTGGACCCTGAGACTCGGTTTTTTAAATTCACGGAGCGGGCAGCAAATCACAAAACCAAAATCCTCCGGCCTGGCGCGCGCCCGGCGGCGGAGAGGCGGCCCCCGGCGCGCCTAGATGGGTCTCCTCGACGGGGCGATAGACTTTTTCGCCGACCTTGACGGGCAAGGGTTGTTTGAAAACAGGCCCGGCGAAAGCAAACGAATGAAATTCGCCATTTTCGCCGCAGGGATCCACATCGGCGGGCAGCCAATGGAGGAAATCCGCGTCAATGTTCCGGCCCAGGGCGGTTTGGTCCAACCAAGCGTCGTTGACGCAGCAGATGACCGAAGCAAACCCGAGCGCGATAAATTCGCGGATCAAGTCGCGCGAATCCTCCTTCCAAATTGGGAAGAGGCCGCGCAGGCCGAGTTGCGCCAGATTCTCCTCGCGCCAGCGTTTGAGGTCTTCGAGGAAGATGTCGCCAAAGGCGAAACGGGTGACCCCGCGCGCCTTGCAAGCCAGCATGAGACGCCTCATTTTTTCGACATATTCCTCGTTGGAACCCCGATTGCTGACAAACATCTTTTCCAGCGGCAGGCCGATGGCCCGCGCCTGTTGTTCCAGCAACTCCACGCGCACGCCGTGCATCGAGACGCGCTGAAAATGCTCGTTGCAGGTGGTCAGCAGCGACACCACTTCATACCGGCCCTCCACCCGCAACCGGTGCAAGGCCAGCGCGGAGTCCTTGCCGCCGCTCCAGCAAAAGACGATCTTCTCTTTCATGTTTGGAGGTTTCAGGGTTGGAGGATTTCCACCGGGAGGCTGGCGATGAGCTGGGCGGGCAGACGGGGGTCCTGGGTGCCGGGGGCCATCTGCTCCGGGACGAGGTGGCCGTCCACAAACACCACGTTGGCGCGCTGTTGATGGCGGAATTGGGCGTTGGGCTGGGGGCCGGGCCGGCCGGCCTCGTTGTCAATATAATACCATTCCTCGAACATCGGGTTCCGGGGGGAGGCGGGCGCCTCGAAGGTGTTCACCTGGGCCGAGTCCGCCAGGAAGGCGAGATTGGCGGGGGCGGGCAGATCTCTGATGTTCAGAGCAGGCGCGTAAATGGAGGAGTTGTAGCCGTAATCACAGGTCGGCACGGAGGCTTTGAGCTTGAACTGCGGGGAGGAGTAGTCGAAGGCGGGGCAGAAATCCACGCCAGCGCCCAGCCAGGGATACAAGGGGCTGGTGGTGGGATCGAAGGAGCGGGTCTCCTCCGGCCCCTGCCCCAGCAACCCAAACCAGTAGTAGGTGCCGAGGGCGGTGGTGGCGCCAGCGTAGGGGAAGGGGTTCCCGTTGTTGTCGTCCCAATACATTTGCGCGGCCATGACAAACTGGCGCAAGTTGCCGCCGCACTTGGCGGCCCGCGCGGACTTTTTGCCGCCGCCCAGCGCCGGCAGGAGAATGGCGGCCAGGATGGCGATGACCGCGATGGTGACAAGGAGTTCGACGAGGGTGAAGGCCTGGCAGGGGAATCTTGAGACCACCGCGATTGGATTGAACGATCCCCTCTCCCTGACCCTCTCCCCACTTCGTGGGGCGAGGGAAGGGGCCAAGAGCCTGGGGGCGCTTTCGAGATGTGCGCCATCTTGGGGCGCGGCGCGCGCCGCCGCCAAGGCCCGCCCCAGGCAGTCGGGGCAAAGGCAGTCGGATTCGGCGTGGATGGCGGCGAGCGGCGGAAAATCCGCGCACCAGCATCCGTCGGCGCCGCGGCATGGGAAGCGCGCCCCGCAACGCGGGCAGGTTTTTAGCGTAGGTTCAGTCACAGTTCATTAGTCCGCCCGCAGGGCGTTGACGCGATAGAATTGTTGCTGTTGGAGCGAATTGGTGTCCCGCAAAATCAGGTTGCCGCCTGTGCCCGCGACCACCGGCCCGTTCGTGGACCAGGTGACGAGGTCGGCGCTGCTTTCCAGAACGTAGTTCCAGGACATCCGACTGGCAAATTGCACCTGCCAGCACTCGCTGTTGGGCGCAACCTGCAAAAACGTGACTGGCGGCGGCGGGACCGTCAGGACGATGTTGCCAATCGTGCCGTGGGCCAGAAGCGAACCGGGAGGCTCCGAGTTGACCTGCGAGTAGCTTTCCACCGCAAAAGTGTCCAGGTGATAATCGCCGAAATTCGTGCCTATTTCGGCGAGATCCGCAAACACGGGCGCGGCGACCTCCACCCCGTTGGTGGTGATGGCCAGCTCGCATGTTTCATCGGCCGCCGTGTAGTTCAGGACGACATGCATCAGGATATTCGTCGGCAGTTCGACGACGCCGTACGAGCCGTCGCCGTCCCAGAACAAGTCATTCGCGCTGTCAAAAAAGGTCGGCCAGACAGTATTCGTATCCCCGAGGTCGTCCCATTGATAAAAGTCAAATTCGGCCAGATCCGGCTGGGTTGGCCAGCCGCAGCGGAAAAAACTCGAGCCGGTCGCCTCGGAATAATTCAACAAGCCGGTGGCGACTGGAAAGTCCGATGGAAAGCCCGCATTGCCACCCACGGTGTAATCGGTGAGGACCAAATCGAAGGACATGGAGAAATCGTCGTTGGTGCCCAGAATCGTGCCCAGCGGGTGATAGAAATAACTGTTCGGCTGGGACGAGTCCCAGGTGACGTCCAAGACCTGGTTCTTGGAGTCCCATTGGAAGAGATTGGTGTCGCCAAAGATTTGCCAGCCGTCCTGAAACGGGTTGTGGACGAAATTTTCGGTGATGGTGGCCGCGCGCGCGGCGCAGAGGAGGGACAAGCCGGCCGCGGCCGGCGCCCATGACGATTTCATTTTCATAGCTGATCTTTCAACGTGTTCCTGTCGGGGGGAACGGATTGGGAGACCAGCGCGGCGGAGCCTGAAAAGAAAAAACCTTCAGACTCCGGCAAACAGAGAATGAAGGCATTCATGTCCCCTGGAACACGGTTCCAGGGACTGGCCTCATCCTTCTCATTGACGGAGAAGTGGCCGGAGAGATTTCCGGCCCGACGAGCGCAGCCATGCTGATGTCCTGACTTCCGGGTATCAGACCTTTCCCCCGCCTTCCCGGCTCCGCTTGGCGGAGCCAGTGGCCCTGGGAGATTGTAACCCGTCACAGTGGCGCAACCGTCCCCGAATTTCACGGGGTTCCCAGCGCTGGCTACGGTGGGATGGCAAAACCATCCACAGACTTTCAAAGAACAGTGGATTAATAAGCCGACCCCCGCGCCAGCCGCAAGAAGATTTCCAAAATAGATTTCACCCGCCGAGGTAGGCGGCGCGGACTTTGGGGTTTTGGCGCAACGCGGCGGAGGCGTCCCGCAGAATGACCCGGCCGGTCTCCAGGACGTAGCCATACGCCGAGACTTCCAGGGCCAGGTTGGCGTTCTGCTCGACCAGCAGAATGGTCAGGCCCTGGAGGCGGTTGATTTCGACGATCTTCTCAAAAATAGTTTTGACCAAAATCGGCGCGACGCCCAGGGAAGGCTCGTCCAGCATGAGAAATTTCGGACGGCTCATCAGGGCGCGCCCAATGGCCAGCATCTGCTGTTCGCCGCCGGAAAGGGTCCCGGCAATCTGCGATTGCCGCTCGGCCAGTCGGGGGAAAAGGCCCAGCGCCAGATGCCGGCTCTCCTGGATGGCGGCCCTGCTTTTTTGCAGGTAGGCGCCCATGGCGAGGTTCTCGGCGACGGTCAAATTGGCGAAGATCATGCGGCCCTCCGGCACCTGGGCCAGGCCCGCCGCCACGATCTTGTGCGGCGGCCAATTGGTGATGTCGCGCCCGTCGTAGAGGATTTGGCCCCGCGCCCTGAGCAGCCCCGAGACGGCCTTCAAGGCGGTGGTCTTGCCCGCCCCGTTGGCGCCGATCAAGGTGACGATTTGCCCCCTGGGGACCTCGATGGAGACGCCGCGCAGGGCGGCGATGGCGCCATAGCCGACCGTAAGATTTGTGATTGACAACATGGCGGGTTATAGGGCCTGCTCGCGGCCCAGATAGGCCTCGATCACTTTCGGGTCCGCCCGGATCTCCTCGGGGGTGCCTTCGGCGATTTTGACGCCGTAATCCAGAACGATGACTCTGCGGCAGATGCCCATGACCACCTGCATGTCGTGCTCGACCAGGAGGACGGAGATTTTGTAATTCTCCTCGACCTGTTGGATGAGGCGCATCAATTCGGTTTTCTCGGTGGGATTCATGCCGGCGGCCGGTTCGTCCAGAAGCAGCAATTTGGGGCGGGTGGCCAGGGCGCGGACGATTTCCAAGCGGCGCTGGTCCCCGTAGGGAAGGCTCAGGGCTGGGGCGTGGGCGAACCTGTCGAGTTGAAAAATCTCCAGCAGTTCCATCACCCGCCCGGCGATCTCCCGCTCCTCGCGCAGAAACTCCGCCCCGCGCCAGAGCGCGTGGCCGATGCCCTGCAGCAAATGCAGATGGAAGGCGACGCGAACGTTGTCGAAGACGGACAGGGAGGGAAAGAGGCGGATGTTTTGGAAGGTGCGGGCGATGCCGTGAGCGGTGATCTGATACGGTTTTTTGCCGACAATGGACTGGCCGCAAAACTCGATTTTTCCGGAGGTCGGGCGATAGACGCCGGTGACAAGGTTGAAGACGGTGGTTTTGCCCGCGCCATTGGGGCCGATCAAACCGACCAGGTCGCCCTCGCCGATTTGGCCGGTCAGCTCCAGGAGCGCGGTCAGACCGCCGAAGCGGATGGTGCATTGCTCCAGGCGCAGCAGCGGTTGGGATGTGATGGATGGGGCCATGCCTAAACTTGCTTCCATTTCCGCCGCCAGGTGAACAGCCCCTGCGGCCGGGTGAGCATGAGGACGATGAGGAGAAACGAATAGATCACCATACGATAGTCGTGAAACGCCTTCAACCATTCCGGCAGGAGGGTCAGCACCACCGCCGCCGCGATGACGCCCGGCGTGTTGCCCATGCCGCCCAGGATCACCATCACCACAATCTCAATGGAGCGCATGAACCCGAATCCTTTCGGGTCAATGGACAAAACGGAGTGGCCGTAAAGCCCGCCCGCCATGCCGGCGAAAAAAGCGCCGACGACAAACGCCACAATTTTGTAGCGCGTGGTGTTCAACCCCATGGCTTCGGCGGCCACTTCGTCATCCTGCACGGCGATGAAGCCGCGCCCGTAAGTCGAATGCACCATCGCCACGACCACATAGGTAGAAACCACCGCCACGGCAAAGACCCAGCAGAGATTGGTGCAGGCCGGGATGCCGTTCAGGCCCAGCGCGCCGCCCAGCGCGGGAATGTTGCAGAAGATCACACGGATGATCTCCCCAAAACCGAGTGTGACAATGGCCAGGTAGTCTCCTTTCAAACGCAAGGAAGGCGCGCCCACCACCAGACCCGCCAGCGCCGCCGTCAAACCGCCCGCCACCAAAGCGCCGCCAAACAGAGCCGCCGTGGCCCAGGACAAATCGCCCATGGCCTGATGAGGCAGGAGGATGGGCGCCAGGAACAAGGTGACCGCCGCCGAGGCGTAGGCCCCCACCGCCATGAAACCGGCATGGCCCAGCGAGAACTGGCCGGTGTAGCCATTGACCAGATTCAGGCTCACCGCCAGGATGATGTTGATCCCGACGTTGGTCAACAAACCGGCATAGTAGGGATTGATTTTGTCGGAAAACCAGCCCAGCACTCCCACCGCCAGCAGCGATCCCAGCAAAATGGTTTTGGGCCGCGATGCGCTCCCGCGCGCCGGAGCTGTTTTTTCGCCTGGGCCGTTCATGCGGATCACACTTTTTCGACCCGCACTTTGCCCAGCAGCCCCGTGGGCTTGAAGAGGAGAACCAGGATCAGCGCGGCAAACGCGATGGCGTCGGTGTAAGTGGAAAAGCGGCTGCCGTGGACGAAGGTTTCGATCAGGCCCAGGAGCACGCCGCCCATCGCCGCGCCCGGAATGTTGCCGATGCCCCCAAGCACGGCGGCGACGAAGGCCTTCAAGCCCGGCAGGATTCCCATGTAAGGATCAATGGAAGGGTAGTTCATCGAGTAAAGAATGCCGCCCGCCGCCGCCAGGGCCGAGCCAAGGCCGAAGGTGAAGGAAATAATCCGGTCATTGTTGATTCCGACCAGCGAGGCGGCCTGGGGATTGAAGGAGACCGCGCGCATGGCGACGCCAATTTTTGTTTTCAGGACGATGGCCTGCAGCGCGACCAGCAGCACCGCCGCCACGCCGATGACCAGCAGTTGGTTGCTGGAAACACTCAGACCGCCCCCGGAAAATTCCCGCGCGGGAAAGAGTTCCGGGAACGGCTCCGGGTCGGCGCCAAAGATCAACTGCCCCGCGCTCTCCAACAGCAGCGACACCCCGATGGCGGTGATCAGGACGGACAATTTGGAGCGGTTGCGCAAGGGCCGGTAGGCCAGGCGCTCGATGACGATGCCCAGCAGCGCGCAGAAGAGCATGGCGATGAGCAGCACCAGCAATCCGCCGGGGATGGAATGGGTTGCGATGTGCAGATTCACCGGGAGAGAAAAACCGATTTTGGCGAGGCGGATCGTGAAGGGCGTCACCGCGTAATATCCCACAAACGCGCCGACCATGAAAACGTCGCTATGGGCGAAGTTGATGAAGCGCAGAATCCCATAGACCATCGTGTATCCCAGGGCCAGGAGGGCGTAAACCGACCCCAGGGAAAGCCCGTTTATGAGTTGTTGCAAGAATTCCGTCAAACCAGCAGATAAGCATGACTGCTGGGAATTGAACAGGAGAAACCCGCAAGGGCACATCTTGACATCTTGCCACCACCCCCATTGGAGGGAACGAGCCCCTCTCCCTGGCCCTCTCCCCGCTGCGCGGGGCGAGGGAATTGGCAAATCGCATGGTGGTGGGTCGCAAGATGCGCCCAACCCGCGACGATTTCATACTTGCTGATTGACTCCGTCGCGAAATTTCCAGACTATCCCAACTTCGCGGACCCACATTGTTCAATATGAAATCAAGACTCCGATTCTTCCTCCTTTTCAGCCTGCTTGCGTTCGCGCAACTGGGTCGCGCGGTGGATCCCATTCCCGAAACGGCGGTTCCGACCAACCTCGTCAGCACCGCCGCCGAGCCGGTCACGGAGGGGAAGTTCCAGCCGAACTGGAACTCGCTCCGGCAGTATCAGGCGCCGGAATGGTTTCGAGACGCGAAGTTCGGCATCTGGGCCTGTTTCGGGCCGCAATGCGAGCCGGAACAGGGGGACTGGTACGCGCGCGGCCTGTATCAGGAGGGGGGCGCGCAGAATAAATACCACGTGGCGCGCTACGGGCCGCCCTCGCAGTTCGGTTTCAAGGATGTGATTCACACCTGGACGGCGGCGAATTGGGACCCGGAAAAACTGGTGGCCCTCTACAAACAAACCGGCGCTCAATACTTTTTCGCAATGGCCAATCACCATGACAATTTCGACTTGTGGGACAGCAAGTATCAGCCCTGGAACTCGGTGAAGGTCGGCCCGCAAAAGGACATCATCGGCGGCTTCGCCAATGCGGCGCGGGATCAAGGGCTGCCCTTCGGCGTGAGCGTCCACGCCGCCCACGCCTGGATTTGGTATGAGGCCGCGCAAGGGGCCGACAAGAGCGGCCCGCTGGCCGGCGCGCCCTACGACGGCAAGCAGACCCAGGCGGACGGCAAAGGCAAATGGTGGGAGGGCCTGGATCCGCAGGATTTGTATGAGCAGCGCCACACGCCGAGCGCGACCTTTGCCAATCCCGGCGCGATCAACGGCCAGTGGAACTGGGGCAACGGGGCGAGCGTTCCCGACGCGGCTTACTGCCAGCGGTTTTACAACCGCACGATGGACCTGTTGCATAGATACCACCCCGACCTCCTGTACTTCGACGACACGGCGCTGCCGCTGTGGCCGATGAGCGACGCCGGTTTGAAAATCGCCGCCGATTTTTACAACAGCAACATGCGGTCGCATGGCGGCAAACTGGAGGCCGTGCTGCTGGGAAAAATTCTCACCGAGGGCGAACGCCAGTGCATGGTGTGGGACATCGAGCGCGGCGCGGCCAATCAGATCGAGCCGTTTGCGTGGCAGACCGACACGTGCATCGGCGACTGGCATTACAGCCGGGCGGTTTACGACCGGAACCGCTACAAGAGCGCCAAGACCGTCATTCAAATGCTGGCCGACATCGTGAGCAAAAACGGCAACCTCCTGCTCAGCATCCCGGTGCGGGGCGACGGCACCCTGGACGACAAGGAGATCGCCGTGCTGCAAGGCATCGGCGCGTGGATGGAGGTGAACCGGGAGAGCATTTTCGGCACGCGCCCGTGGAAGGTGTTCGGAGAAGGACCGGGTTCGGAAGGCGCAGCGCTCTCCGCCCAGGGATTCAACGAAGGCAGGGGCAGGCCGCTGGGCGCGGAGGACGTGCGCTTCACCACCAAAGGCGGCGCTCTCTACGCCATCGCGCTCGGGGCGCCGCAAAAGGAGTTGCGGATCCAATCGCTCGGCACGGGGGCCGGGCTGCTGGAAAAACCGATCGGCGAGGTCGTTCTGCTCGGCGGCGCCGGGAAGGTGCAATGGGCGCAAAGCGCCGACGCGCTCACGATTCAAGCGCCGGAAAAAGCGCCAAACGACTTTGCGGTAGTTTTCAAGATCACGCCGAAGGGATGAGGATTGGGAGCGCGACCGTCCCGGTCGCCGCAGCCAGCGTCCCGCTGGCTGCTTCCAGATGGGGATGTTTTCGGCCGGAGGCCGAAAACGGCGGGCGAGACGCCCGCGCTCCCAGGAGTAGAAAATGTCACTTCTTCCGGTTCCACGGGCCGTCGCAGGTATAATGGAACCAGTCCACATCAATGAATCCGGCATCGGCTTGATTGTTGTAGCTGTAAATGCCGATGCGGTCGCCGCGATAGGAACCCCATTGGAGTTGATACGCATCGCCGAAGGCGATGTAAGCCTTGCCGTCCAGGCTGTAGGCATAATGGCTGCCGCCGTCCAGGCCCCAAGTGGATTTCAACCAGAGGTTGGCGCCGGTGAGCGCCGGGCCGGCGGTGATCCTGCCCGATGTTGAAAATTCCAGGGCGCGGGTCCCGGCCGTCTGGCTGACGCCCAGGGCCGAGTAATGTGGCGAGGCGAAATGGCACAGGCCCGCTTTTTGTCCGTCCGCCATGCCGGCGAGATCGAGTTTGATGACGACTTCGTTGGTGCTGGCGCGCAGGGAGCGCTGGGTGAGGGTGTTGCCGGCTTTGAGCAGATTGTCGGGCGCCAGGGGCGGGAAGGCGCGCAGGCGCAACCAGCCGGGCCGTTCGGTGAGCGACCACTTGTCCGCGCGGGGCTGATAATTCCATTCCCACTGAGGCGGGAGGCTGGATTGGTCGAACTCATCGTCGGTCTGCCACGCGACAATCGGAACTCCCGCCACCGGTTTTTTCCCCGACCAAACCATGCCGCCGATGCCATCGGCGGCGACCTGGCCGATGATGGGCCAGCCGTCAATCCATGTGACGGGCAGGAGGCTGGCGCAACGACCCTCCCAATCGCCGGTGCCGTGATGCGTGAACCAATACCAGTCGCCCTGTTCCGTCTGCACCAGCCCGCCTTGGTTGGGTTCTTTGGCGGGCCTGTCGGCGTGGTTGAGTTGTTTGACTTCGGTCCAGGGGCCGTTGATGGATTTGGCCCGTTGCATCATCACGTAGCGGCCTGTGGCGCCCTGGTGCTCGCTGAAAAGGTGATAATACCAGCCGTTGATTTTGTAGAGCTTGTTGGCTTCGCGGCCCGATCCCTCGGTCAGGAGCAGGCCGGTCTCCTTGAGGATTTCGCGTCCGTCGGCGGTGAGTTTGAAGAGGTAAGTCTTGTAATTGTCGCGGGTGTGAGTTCCCACCAGCCAGCCTTGTCCGTCGTCGTCCCAAAACGGGCAGCAATCATCCCAGCCGGCCTCCTTGAGCACCGGGTGCAACGGCGCCCACGGCCCGGTCGGATTGGCCGCCGTGCTCATGAAATAGCCCTCGTCGGGCGTGCCGAAATAGACCCAGAATTTTTGGTCGTGAAAGCGGATCGCGCCCGCCCAGACGCCTTTGCCGTAGCGGTTCATCCTCGTCCAATCCAGCTCCGGCCCGATCTGGTTCAGATCGGTGACGACATGGCCGAGGATTTCCCAGTTCACCAGGTCCTTGGAGTGCAGGATGACCACGCCCGGAGAAAACTGGAAGGTGGACGACATGGCGTAGTAATCGGGGCCGACGCGGATGCAGTCCAAGTCGCTGAAATCGGCTGGCAGGACGGGATTGTGGTAAGTGCCGTCGCCCTGGTCCCCCCAGTCCGGCCAGTCCCCCCACTGGTGGAGTGGCGGCGCGGCCGCGCGCGCCGGACCGGCCAGGAGCGGCAGGAGCGCGACCATCCCCATCACAGCGCCGCGTCGGAACAAACCGGAGACAAACTGGTTCATAGTTAGTCGCAGCCCCAAGGCTGTATGTTCAATTCTTGCAGGAAGATCCGGTCAGAGTTGATTTGTCAGTTGCCTCCCGGCGCCCCGGTGCGCGTGGGCGTGGGTGTCGGCTTTGGGAGGTCGAAGTCAGAGAGCTTCCATTCGTCATGCCATTTGATGACCGGCTTGCCATCTTCCCATTCGATGGGCAGCCAGATGTAATAGCCAAAGACCGCCTCCTGCGGACGCCAGCGATCCCCCATGTAAATGAAGGAGTCGGGTTTGCCCGGCACTGGCAGGACATGGGTGGCTTGCGACTCGAAAGTGATTGCGTTCTGCGCAGGTGCGCCGCGAGAGGGATTGCCGAGGCGCGTCCACGGCCCGAAAATGGAATCGGCGACCGCGGACCGTCCGGGGTTGGCCCTCCAGCCGGTCGTGCCGGAGGACATCAGATAATACTTGCCGCCATGCTTGAAGGCGGCGGGCGCCTCGTTGGAATCGCCGACCAGCGCGCGGGCCCATTTGCCGCTGAAGCCAAGGTAATCGTCGGTCAATTGCGCGATGTGTAGGGTCGCGTTTTCCTCCGCCGAAGTAATCAGGTAGGCCTTGCCGTCGTCGTCCACGAAAATCGTCATGTCGCGCGACATCTGCCCGGTCTCGAAATCCCGCCGCAGATACGCGCCGGTGCTGGCAATTTGCACCCGGCTCAGGCCGTTGGTGGGTTTGGGCGTTTTGTCCTCGTCGGTGATGTTGACGGGCCAGATGCCCTTGTTGGGGCGGAAGGAACCGATGTATGTGTAAGGACCCAGGGGCCGGTCACCCACGGCCACCGCCGCGCGCGCGGCGTTGAAACCCTGTCCTTTCAATTCCAAATGAAACCACAACACGAATTTCCCGGTTTTGGCGTTGTAAATCACTTTCGGGCGCTCCATCACGCACCCCTTGGTGATTTCGCTCGCCGGATCATCCGAGGGCCGGAATACCATGCCCTCGTCTTTCCAATTATACAAATCCGTGGAGGAATAAGCGTGGACCCCGCCGGCCGGGTTGCCCGCCGTGCTGGTTCTGTGCTCGCCAAACCAGTAGTACGTGCCGCCCCGAATCAGGATGCCGCCGCCATGCGCGTCAATGTGGACACCGTGGTCATCGGGCCAGAGCGCGCCGGGCTTGAATGATGTGAGTTTGCCAGCCTCAGGCTGCGCGGCGCATGTGAGCGCCAGGAACAGCAGGCCCGCCGGGGTGATTGTGGCTGTGATTTTGAGCAGATTTCGCAAGTTGACGTTTGGCATGGCGATCTTCCCTAACAGGAATGCCTTTGCCAATCAAGCACAGAGGGCCTTGGCTTTCGGGTTTAATTCTCGTTCAGTTCCAGGCGCAGGTAGTCGTAACAAACGCCGGAAGTGAGGTCCCCGTCGGGGACGGTCAGTGTCATCTCGTTTTCGCCGGCCTTCAGCAGCGCCGCGTCGAACGGCTGCGAGTATTCATGCCACACGCCCCGGTCGGTGTTATACCGCAGGGCATTGGTGGCCACGGGCCGGATGGCACCCACAGTCTTGCCGTTGACCCCTATGGCCAGACCACCGCCGCCGTCGGCGCCGCCCAGCGCGATCCTCAGGGTCGCCTGGCCTTGCACGGCCTTGTCCATGTTGAACTTGATGGTCCAAGTGGTGGCTTTGCCATGACCAATGGTTCTCCAGTCGTCCGACCCCTGCACCTTGACCCAGCCAAAGCGCTGGTTGGCGGGATCCTTCGCTTCGGGGTTTATCCAAGGGGTGGTGTCCGCGTGGGGGACCTGCTCAAAGAACCAGTCTTTGTGGTAATCGCTCTTGCCAATGGTGTAGGTGATGTCGTTGGGGAACAGCAGCGGGTAGCGCACACACCAGCCCCAGAGCCAGTAGTCGTTGCCCTTGAAGAATTCACTGCCGTTGCGGTTCGGGTAGCCGATTTCCCAGATCTGCCTGCCGTAGCGCACGGGCTTCCACTCAATTTTGCCCAGGTCGAGATTCTTTCCCGCTTCCACGGTGATGTCGGTCTTCGCAAATTCGCCGAGCACACCGTCGGCAAACGCGTGCAGCGTGTAGGTGCCCGGGCGGACGTTGGAAATGGTGAATTTGCCGTCCTCGGCGCCATCGGCCCAGAACTGGTAATAATTCCCGTCATGCGGCCATTTGATCACATTGCCATTGCCCGACCGCTGCGTGAATCCGCCGGCCGTGGTGGTGTAATCCGGGTGTGCCAGGCCGACGGTCAGACCGGGCAGCTTGGTCGTGGCCGCCTGCGGGTCGTTGAGGACGAACTGGCCGGTGAGGTTGCCGCGCTGGTCTTTGTGCGGGTAATCCACGCCGCTGACCCAGTCATAGGGCCAGGCGGCCTTGACCTCTTTTGATTTGGCCACCGCGTCGTTCCAAAGAGCAAGGGAGTTGTCATGCCACGTGGCCGGCACGGTGGGATTGCCCTGCGTGGCCGCCAGCGTGTCCAATTCGGCCTTCGTCGGGTCCTTCGGGTTTTCCAGGGCGTTGAAATAGACGAAGATCGGTCCGACGACCTTCTTCCACTCCTGGCCGGCGGGAATGTTGCAGCCCGCGCCGCCGGCGTAGTGGCCCGAGGTCCAGTAGTCCAGTATCGTCGCGTGCATGTGACAGACCAGGTCCATCTTCTCGGCGCCGCCGCCGATGTATTCGGTGCTGGGGTTGATGAAATAGACGCCAATGTGGTCTTTGGTGCTCGACCAGCCGAAGGCGGCCAGCCTGTAAATGATGCCACAGTAGGTGTATTTGTGCTCGACGGAGTTCTTGTAGATGCCGGTGCTGAGGATGCTCTGCTCCTTGGCGTGAATGACGGCCGCCGAGCGGGTGTCCTCGTTGCTGCACATGAGCATGTTGCGGTCGGTGTCAACCGAGAGCCAGTCAAAGGTGGGGTTCATGGACATGAGGATGAAGCGGTTTTCGCCGAAGCTCGCGGCGGGGTAATTCGCCTTGTGGGTATATTCGGCGTAAGTGTAGAAGCCGCTGACCCCGCGCTCCATGGCGTAGCGCGCTTCGATGTCCATCCGCCCGTCCACGCCCTTGATGGCGACCTCGGCGCGCTGGCCGCCGTTTTTCGCGGGGTCAATGGTCACCGACGGGGTGACTTGACCGGAAGGCACCCGTTCCCAATTCTCGCTGCGCCCCACGACGGTGACGCCGTGATAGACCAGCGACAAAATGGTGCTGTCGCTCTTGACAATGGTGACTTTGACGATGCCGTTGTCCATCGTCCAATTGGTGCCGTTGTCCGTGACGGTCACGGGGATGTTGGCGTTGGGTTTGGCGACAACCGGCGGGCCACCGGCGGCGCGCAGCGCCGGCGCGGCCAGGGCCAGGGAAAGGAAAGCGGACACAAAGAGGCGGCGCGGAGCGGCGGAGAGGCGTGTTTTCATGGGAATCACTTGAAGGTGAAGGTTCTGGGTTGCTTCGGTCAATTTCGTTTCGGGTCGCTCGAAATCATAATGCTGTCTTTCAAGAGACGGGGCGCTTTGCCAGACGGTTACATGAAATCTCCCCGACAGTGAATGACCCTCGGGCATGGCGACTACAGAGTCGAAGTCAGAAGGATGAGGTCGTAATTATGGAACTCTTCGCGTTTGGCTTTCGGGTTTAATTCTCGCTCAGTTCCAGGCGCAGGTAGTCGTAACAAACGCCGGTAGTGAGGTCCCCGGCGGGGACGGTCAGTGTCATCGCGTTTTCGCCGGCCTTCAGCAGCGCCGCGTCGAACGCCTGCGAGTATTCATGCCACACGCCCCGGTCCGTGTTATACCGCAGGGCATTGGTGGCGACGGGCCGGATGCCGCCCACGGTCTTGCCGTTGACGCCTATGGCCAGACCGCCGCCGTCGGCGCCGCCCAGCGCGATCCGCAGGGTCGCCTGGCCCTTCACGGCCTTGTCCATGTTGAACTTGATGGTCCAAGTGGTGGCCTTGCCATGACCAATGGTTCTCCAGTCGTCCGATCCCTGCACCTTGACCCAGCCATAAGGCTGGTTGGCGGGATCCTTCGCGGCGGGATTGATCCAAGGGGTGGTGTCCGCGTGGGGGACCTGCTCAAAGAACCAGTCCTTGTGATAATCACTCTTGCCGACGGTGTAGGTGATATCGTTGGGGAACAGGAGCGGGTAGCGCACACACCAGCCCCAGAACCAGTAGTCGTTGCCCTTGAAAAACTCACTGCCGTTGCGGTTCGGGTAGCCGATTTCCCAGATCTGCCTGCCGTAGCGCACGGGCTTCCACTCAACTTTGCCCAGGTCGAGATTCTTTCCCGCTTCCACGGTGATGTCGGTCTTCGCAAATTCGCCGAGCACGCCGTCGGCAAACGCGTGCAGCGTGTAGGTTCCGGGGCGGATGTTGGGAATGGTGAATTTGCCGTCGTCAGTGCCATCGGTCCAGAACTGGTAATAATTTGCGTCGTGCGGCCACTTGACCACATTGCCGTTGCCCGACCGCTGCACGAATCCCCCGGCCGTGGTGGTGTAATCCGGGTGCGCCAGGCCGACGGTCAGACCGGGCAGCTTGGTCGTGGCCGCCTGCGGGTCGTTGAGGACGAACTGGCCGGTGAGGTTGCCGCGCTGGTCTTTGTGCGGGTAGTCCACGCCATTGACCCAGTCGTAGGGCCACGAGGCTTTCTCTTTCCTGGCCTGGGCCAGCGCATCCTGCCAGAGAGCGGTGGCGTTGTCCCGCCACACGGCGGGCACGGTCGGATTTCCGGCGGTGGCCGCAAAAGTGTCCAGATCCGCCTGGGACGGATCCTTGGGATCGGCCAGCGCGTTGAAGTAGATAAGAATCGGGCCGATGACCTTCTTCCAGTTTTCGCCGGCGGGAACGTTGCAGCCCGATCCCCCGGCATAGTGGCCGGAGGTCCAGTAATCCTGAATGGTGTTATTCGAACCCCACGCGAAGGGGCCGACCAGATCCATCTTCTCGGCCCCGCCGCCGATATATTCGATGGTGGGGTTGATGAAATAAGCGCCGATGTGGTTTTTGGTGCTGGAGAAGCCCCAGGCGGGAATCCGGTACAGCATGGCGCAGTAGCTGTATTTGTGGTCCACAGAATTCTTAAAAGCGCCGGTGCTCAGGATGTGCTGCTCCTTGGCGTGAATTTGCGCGCCGGTTCGCAGGTCTTGCATCGTGGGCACCAGCATGTTGCGGTCGGCGTCCACGGTGAACCAGTCAAAGCTCGGATCAAGCTGCAGGATGAACTGGCTCTCGCCCTCGTGCGCGGCGGGATACGAAGCCGGGTGCGAGAACTCGGCGTAGCTGTAAATGCCGCTCAGGCCGCGCTCCATCGTGAAGCGTATCTCAATGTCCATGCGGCCGTTCCCCACGCCCTTGACCGCGACCTCCGCGCGTTCGCCGCCGTTCTTGGCCGGGTCAATGGTCACCGACGGGGTCACGGTCCCGTCCGGCATCTGTTGCCAGGACGGGATCGGGCTGCCGGCTGGCGTCGGTGGCGAGTGGAGCGTGTCCGACCCGCCCGAGATCGCAGGGCGCGACGTTTCGACGCCGTGATACATGACCGACAGCAAACTGGCGTTCTTCTTGTTGATGGTGGCCTTGACGATGCCGTTGTCCATCGTCCAAGTCGCGCCGTTGTCGGTGAGGGTCACGGGGGCGTTGACGGCGGGTTTGGCGACCACCGGCGGGCCATTGGCGGCGCGCGGCGCCGGCGCGGCCAGGGCCAGGGCCAGGGAAATGAAAGCGGACACAAGCAGGCGGCGCGGGGTGGAGGAGAGGGGTGTTTTCATAGGGATCACTTGGAGGTGAAGGTTCTGGTTTGCTTCGATCAGTTTGGTGCGCGGATCGCTCGAATTCATAAGCCGGTCTATTGACAGGCAGCATAATTGATTAGACGATTACATGCAATTCGAAATGTTCGAAAAGTGAGAACGGAGACGATTTCGCGGTATGAAGTGAGCAAAAGTCTGGTTTGCCCCCCGCTGCGTGCTCTTCATCTGCATGGCACTCTGCCACTTGTATCAGCGAGGCCGATACAACTTTGCCCAAAAGGGGCTAAAAATCCATATTGCCCATGCGCGCACGTTGGCACAATACTTGGAATTAAGTGAGCGTTCATGATAAATCTTTTGGAATTGGACTGGTCGTGGGCGCGGTTGCGATGTTCGTCCTATGCGTCGTATCACTATTTGCGGTGGCGTGGATTATGAACCGTCGCAATAATGCCGCCAAGACCGCCTCGGCGCCAGCCTTGTGCCCGGTGGTCGGTGATCAAGCCGTGACGCAGGTTCTTAAACCCATCCGGCAAAAATTCAACGTGCCGGCGATCGCCGTCGCGGTGGTGACCAGCGATGCAATCAAGTTGGTGGGCGCGGTCGGCGTTCGCAAACGCGGGACGGAAATCCCCGTCACGCTCGATGATCTCTGGCATCTTGGTTCGGACGCAAAGGCGATGACCAGCACGCTGATGGCGCGACTGGTGGAACGCGGGCAATTAAAATGGGATACGGCGCTGGCCGAGGTGTTCCCGGACCTTGCACCGCAAATGAATCCAGAATTTCAGAAAGTAACTTTGCTCCAGTTGCTCTCCCATCGTGCGGGTTTGCCGGCAAATCTCGAGCTCGCCGATTATCTTGGAAACGATGTGGCGTCCTTGCGGCTGCGCGCCGTGCGCCAGGAACTGACGAAGAAGCCGGAAAGCACGCCGGGCAGCAAGTATGCCTATTCCAACCTCGGTTACATTATCGCCGCCGCAGTCGCGGAAAGAACCACCGGTAAAACGTGGGAACACGCCATCGCGGATGAAGTGTTTGATCCGCTGCAAATGAAATCCGCCGCCTTCGGCGGCACGGGAACGCGGGGGC
>JBEKAN010000015.1:0-23203 GCA_050015895.1 Verrucomicrobiota bacterium | reverse complement strand
TTTGTCCGATACGCGACAAGAAGCACGCCAACTTTAACATCTGGACAGCTTGCACGACGCTGGCGCAGATTCTGGAAAAGACCCAGCATCAACATGAAAAAAATCCCCATCCCGATTCCCCGGAGATATTGATTCTGGACCGCGGCCTTTTCGATTCGCTTATCTGGATTGCAAGGATGGAACAATTGGGCAGGATAAAAAAGGACGATCGGGAGTGTGTGGAGCGATTTTTGCTGATGGAAGACTGGCGCAAGCGAATTTCTGGCGTGATTGTGATGACGGCTTTGCCGGAAGATTCCATGTTGCGTGAGACAGGCGACCTGCCTGTCGAAGGAGCATCAGGATCCATCATGAATGAAAAATGGCTGTCCCCGTTCAGAGAGAACATTCTCGAGACATGCGGCCGGCTTGAGAGAAAGTTTAGACTCTTTCATGTGGATACATCACAGAAGGAATTTAAGGGCAAGCCCCAACAAGCCGCTCAAAAAGTGGCGGGCATTGTGCTTGATCTGATTTCCGAACAGTTGGAAGAGGACATCCTTTGTGCGTCAAAACTAGACATTGTTAAGTTGTTTTCAGGGAACAATTGTGTCACCGGGAAGGCCGCGATGACGGTTGCCGGGTATTTCGCGGAGAATGGCAAGTACCTCCCGCGTGACACGGCGGAAGCCTCAAAGGAATTGTTGCAGGCGTTGCCGGTCGTCATTGTGAGAAACAAAAGCGGGGCCGTTCTTCAACTGCGTCGCCGCGAGAGGTCTGCCGAGAATCCGCTGGATAAGAGTATCGTAATCTGGGCGGGCGGTCATGTTCGCAAAGAGGATGCCATCAATGGGAACTCGCTTGTCCACGGAGCTTGGCGGGAATTGCAAGAAGAACTCCGCCTCAGCGTCGAACCCGGTTCCTTGCAACTCGTCGGGGCCATCTATATTGACTCAGGCGGGTCCACTTCCAAACATGTGGCCCTTGTTTACCAATGGACAGCCGAAAGGGACGATGTTGAAATTGTATTAAGCGGCACAGAATTTTTCGAAAGGCGGGGAAATTCACTAAGCGGCAAATTCGTCGAAGTGAAAGAGCTCAAGGATCTGATTGCAAGCCCGTCAAAATCAGGCCAAACTCTTGAGCCGTGGTCGGAACTGATTGTGCGGGATATTCTCGGCAAGGGCGGCGGCCTCACTGGCCGGCTTTTGCTATAGTTTATGGAGTTTATTAAACATTTGTCGCCAAATAGCCAATTCCTCCTCTTCAGCGCGCTGAAGGTGGCGGGGGTCTTCGCGGTGGTGATGCCGTTTGTGGCCTACGCCGTCTATGCGGAGCGGAGGATTGCGGCCTTCATTCAGGACCGTCTCGGCCCCAATCGCGTCGGGTGGTTCGGCCTGCTCCAGCCGGTGGCCGACGGGGTGAAGTCGTTCCTCAAGGAGGATTTCACCCCCGCCCATGTCCGCAAGGCCTATTTCTGGCTGGCCCCGATGATCGTAATGATCCCGTCGCTGCTGGTTCTGGCGGTGATCCCGTTCGGCTCGAACCTTGGGGATCAGAAGATGGTGATCGCCGATTTGGACGTCGGCATCCTCTACACCTTCGGCATCGTTTCGCTGGGGGTGTATGGAATCGTGCTGGCGGGCTACGCCTCCAACTCCAAGTATCCGTTCCTGGGCGGGATCCGATCCAGCGCGCAGATGATTTCCTACGAAATTGCCATGGGCATGTCGGTCATCCCGGTCTTTCTGTGGGCGGGGAAATTGAACCTCAGCCAGGTGATCACCTACCAGGCCCAGCACGGCTGGCTGGTTTTGTACGCGCCGGTTTCGTTCGTGATTTTTTTCATCTCCGCCTTTGCCGAGACCAACCGCCTGCCCTTTGACCTGCCGGAGTCCGAGCAGGAGTTGGTGGCGGGCTACAACACCGAATACAGCTCCATGAAATTCGCGCTGTTCTTCATGGGCGAATATGCCAACATGATCGCCGTCTCCTCCATGATGGTGACCTTGTTCTGGGGCGGCTGGACGCTGCCCTTCGCCGGCTTGGACCAGCCGGCCGCGCACCCGCTCATCGGGGTGCTGCAGATTGGCGTGTTTTTGGCGAAGGTGATGGTATTCATGGGGATCTTCATCTGGGTGCGCTGGATGTGGCCGCGTTTCCGCTACGACCAGTTGATGGATTTGGGCTGGCGGGTCTTTATTCCGCTGGCGCTGGCCAACATCCTGGCGACGGCGGGGTGGCTCTGGATTCATCCAGGGCCGAAAACATGATGTTCAAATGATCGTAAAACGAACCAAGCTGAACCTTTCGGAGCGGTTGTATGTGCCGGCGGTCGTGGACGGCCTCAAAATCACCGCCAGTCACTTCTTCAAAAAGAAAGTGACCCTGCAGTATCCGGAGGAAAAATGGACCGTCCCGGAAGGCTATCGCGGCGCGCCCTATCTGGTGAAGGACCCGGAGGGCCGCACCAAATGCGTCTCCTGCCAGCTTTGTGAGTTTGTCTGTCCGCCCAAGGCCATCCGCATCACCCCGCCCGGCCCGGCGGGTTCGCCGGAGGCGGGCAACGTGGAGAAGGCGCCCAAGGAATTCAAGATTGACATGCTTCGCTGCATCTTCTGCGGGTTCTGCCAGGAAGTCTGCCCGGAGGAGGCCATATTTCTGATGAAGGACTATTCGCTCACCGGGGAGTCCCGCGCGGAAATGGTCTATGACAAGGAGAAGCTCCTGGCCCTGGGCGGAGTGCATCAGGACCAAATCTGGAAGTGGAAACACAAATAGCGATGCAAGACGCCGCTTTTTATATTTTTTCCACGCTGGTCCTCTTGTGCGGCGCGCTGGTCATTGCCAACCCGTGGAGCCGCAACCCGGTGACCAGCGCCATGTTCCTGGTGCTGACCATCATCTCGATGGCCGGCCTGTTTCTGCTGCTCCACGCCTTCTTTCTGGCGGCGGTGCAGGTGCTGGTCTATGCGGGGGCCGTCATTGTGCTTTTCCTGTTTGTCATCATGTTGCTGAATTTGAAAGAGGAGGAGCGGCGCAGGATCAAACTGGTCATGGCGGCGCTGGGCGTTCTGGCAGTGGGCCTGGTGGCGGTGATGATGATTCGCACGATCAAGTTTGCCGAGCCGCCCGGCCGGATCGCGGCGGTGCGGGTGGAAGGCTCGGCCGACCTGCTGGGCCAGGCCCTGTTCACGGATTATGCGCTGCCGTTTGAACTGGTGTCGTTGCTCCTGCTGGTGGCGATGATCGGGGCCATCCTGCTGAGCAAAAAGGACCTCCGATGAGCACCGTCGGCCTTCCTCAATATCTGATCGTCAGCGCGCTGCTTTTCTGCCTGGGCCTGCTGGGCGTCATCGTGCGCCGCAACGTGCTGGTCATCTACATGTCGCTGGAGCTCATGCTCAACGCCGGGAACCTGGCCCTGGTCGCCGCCTCCCGGTTCAACAACAATCTCAACGGCCAGATCATGGTCTTTTTCATCATCACTGTCGCGGCGGCGGAAGTCGCCGTCGGGCTGGCCCTCATCGTCGCCCTGTATCGCCGCCGCCAAACCACCCACGTGGAGGATTTGACCTCGTTGAGGTTGTGACCATGCGCGACTATCTTCCCTATCTGCCCTGGCTGGTGTTGTTGATGCCGTTGTTGGCGGCAGTTTGGATCACGCTTTTCACGCAGAAGAACGCGCCTCTCAGCGCCGCCCTCTCCGTGGCCGCCGTTTCGGCCTCATTCCTGGGGGCCGCAGTTCTTTGGGCGGCGGGTTTGCGGCATCCGGCGGGAGCGGCGACCCAGTTCATCAGTTTGCAAGGCAATTTCATCTGGTTGGTTGTGGACAAGCTCCGCGTGGAATTTGGCGTCGTGATTGACCCCTTGAGCACGCTGATGCTGCTCATCGTCACCGGGGTGGGCGGCCTGATTCACATTTATTCCATCGGTTACATGAAGGGCGACCGCGGATTTGCGCGATTCTTCGCCTGTCTGAGCCTGTTCACCTTCTCCATGCTCGGCCTGGTGTTGAGCAATAATTTTCTGCAAATGTTCATTTTCTGGGAGCTGGTGGGGGTTTGCAGCTATCTGTTGATCGGCTTCTGGTATGAGCGTCCGTCCGCGGCGGACGCCGCCAAGAAGGCCTTTCTGACCAACCGCCTGGGGGATTTCGGATTTCTGACGGGAATCATCATGATCTGGGCCGCCGCCGGGTCGCTGAATTTCAGCGCGTTGCAGGAGCATTTTACTTGGAACCAGGACGTGCTGGGCCCGCTGGCCACGCTGGGGGGGCTGCTGATCTTCTGCGGGGCGGTGGGCAAATCGGCGCAATTTCCACTGCATGTCTGGCTGCCCGACGCCATGGAAGGCCCCACCCCCGTCAGCGCCCTCATCCACGCCGCCACGATGGTCGCCGCCGGCGTGTATATGCTCTGCCGTGTGTTCTTCGTCTTCGATCTTCCGGCGCAGACGGTGATCATGTGGATCGGGGGAATCACGGCGCTGCTGGCCGCCGTGATCGCCGTCCAGCAAAATGACATCAAGCGCATCCTGGCTTATTCCACCATTTCCCAACTGGGCTACATGGTGATGGCCGCCGGGTTGAGCGAGCCGTCCCGCGGCATTTTTTCCCAAGGCGTTTATCATCAGCCGGCCGCCATGTTTCACCTGGCCACCCACGCCTGCTTCAAGGCGCTGCTCTTCCTGGGCGCGGGATCGGTCATCCACGCCCTGAGCCACGAGCAGGACATCTGGAAGATGGGCCGGCTGAGGGAGAAGATGCCCGTCACGGCTTTCACTTTTCTCATTGGCGCGCTGGCCTTGTGCGGTGTTCCGCCCTTGAGCGGATTCTACAGCAAGGACGCCATTTTGGCCGCCGCTTATCAGAGAAGTCCGACCTTATTTGCGTTGGGTGTGGTCGTGGCATTTCTCACCACTTTTTACATGTTCCGCCTGATCATGGTGGCCTTTTGGGGCAAGGAAAAATCCGACCCGCCCGGCCACGCCCACGAATCGCCGGCGGTGATGACGATTCCGCTCCGGCTGCTGGCCTTCGCCTCCGTGGTGGCCGGGGTGCTGGGCATTTACCAGTATGTCAGCCGGCAGTATTTCATCCGCGAGGAGCCCAGCACCCTTTGGACCCGGCTGATCGAGCCGTTCCACAACGCGCCCGTGCCCGCCGGATGCGGGGTGGTGGCGGTCGTCCTTGGGTTTCTGGCGGCCTGGGGGCTTTATGCCAACGCGGCCTCCGACCCGCTGCCGGTCCGGTTGCCCGTCCTCTGTCGCGTCATCCGCAACAAGTTTTACTTCGACGAGTTGTATGCCTGGATCATCGCGCTGACGCAGGACACCATGGCCCGGATGGCCGACCTGTTTGACCGGGAGTTCATCGCCGGCGGTGTGCGGCTGGCGCATGGAAGCGCGGAACTGATCGGGCGCAACTTGCGTCTCGCGCAAACCGGCAACCTGCAAACCGCCGCGCTGCTCTTCGCCGCCGGGGCGGCGGTCGTGCTCTATTTCATGCTCCATCGCTGACCATGTCGCCGCTGACCTACATATTTGGATTGCCCCTGGCGGCCGCCGGGCTGATGGTGTTGATCCCGTCCAACTTCCGGTTCGTCATCCGCGTCCTGGCGCTGCTGGCGACTTTTGCCTCGATGGTCATTGCCATCGTGGTGTTCTGCAAGTTCGACAACGTGGACAACGGACTCCCCGGGCACGAGTTTCAATTTCAGGAGCAGCATGACTGGGCCAAGTCCATCGGCGTCGGTTATCACGTGGGGGTGGACGGGATCAACCTCGGGTTGATCGTCATGGGCGCGGTCGTGGCCTTTGCCGCGACCTGCGTATCGAGGCGGATCGCCAGGAGGGAGAAGGAATTTTACATCCTGCTCATGCTCATGGCGGGAGGAATCCTCGGGGCCTTCGCCTCGCTGGACCTGGTTTGCTTTTACGCCTTCCATGAGCTGGCGCTGGTCCCGACCTTTATCATGATTGGCGTCTGGGGCCGGGGGGAGGAGAAGAATTACGCGGCCTTTCAAATCACGCTCTACCTGAGCCTGGGCGCGCTGCTGGTCCTCCTGGGATTGCTGGCGCTCTATCTTCAACTCCCGCTGGACAAACGGACCTTTGACATCGTGGCCATCACCCAGTTCTTCAAGACGCACGAAATGAACGGGAACGCCGCCCGGTGGATCTTCCCGATGCTGCTCTTCGGCTTCGGCATACTCGTGTCCCTCTGGCCCTTTCACACCTGGGCGCCGACCGGCTACGGCGCGGCGCCGGCCCCCGCCGCGATGCTCCACGCCGGAGTCATCAAGAAATTTGGTCTGTACGGGCTGATCCGCGTGGCGCTGCCCCTGATGCCCGACGAGGCGCAAAAGTGGATATACATCCTGGCGGCGTTGTGCCTGGGCAATATTCTTTACTGCGGGCTGGTGGCGATGCGACAGCGCAATTTGAACCTGCTCATCGGCAATTCCAGCGTCGCCCACATGGGCTTCGCCTTTTTGGGCATCGCCAGCCTCTCCATCATAGGCATCACCGGGACGGTGATGATCATGGTCGCCCACGGATTCCTGGCGGCGCTGACATTCGCGTGCAGCGGATATCTGGCCGAGGAAACCCAGACGCTGGACATGGACAAGATGGGGGGATTGCTGCGCGGCCTGCCGTTCATCGGGACGGTCATGATCATGGCCATGCTGGCCGGATGCGGGCTGCCGGGCTTCGCCAATTTCCCCGGCGAGGCGATGGTTCTCTTTGGGAGTTGGGACCGTTTTGCCATGGTATCGGGCATGGCGATCTGGGGCGCGCTGGTGATTGCCGGCGTGTATATGATCCGCGCCATCCGCGACATCTGGCACGGGGAGAAGCAGTGGACGGGGATTTCCGACGCGCCGAGTCTTTGGCGCAAGCTTCCCTACGGGTTGCTGCTGGGCTGCCTTCTTTTGCTGGGCTGCTACCCGCCTTTGCTCACCGACAGCATCGTGGCCAGCGTGGTTCCTGTGGTGCGGATGGCGTCGGGCGAGCAAATGATGGTGACGCCGCCCCCGATCAAGTACCATGAGCACGCCCCAAAGTTAAGACAACCCGCGCAGACGCCACCGCCATGAATTTTTACATGATCGCGCCCGAAATTTCGGTGGTGGCCCTGGCCCTAGTGATCCTGCTCATGGATCTCTGGACCCCGGCGCGGTCCAAGCCGCGGCTGGGCTGGCTGGCGGTCCTGGGGTTGGTGTTCATCCTGGGCACGACGTTTGCCCAACCCATCGCCTCCGGCTCGCTCACCGGCTTTTCGGGCCTATTGGTTTCCGACGGTCTGGCGCTGTTCTTCAAACGGCTGTTTCTCGCCGCCGCCATATTGGTGCTGCTGCTGGGGATCGAGTCCGCCGACCGTTTTCCGATGGGCATCGCGGAGTTTTACGTTTTGGTTTTGCTGGCGCTGACCGGGATGATGTTTTCGGCGGGGGTCAATGATTTCATGCTGCTGTTTGTTTCTGTGGAATTGATCACCATCACTTTTTACGTGCTGGTCAGTTTCCAAAGGGGGCGGGCGGATTGTCTGGAGGCGGGCGTGAAATACCTCATCATGGGCGCGCTTTCGACGGCCTTCCTGGTTTTTGGCATTGCGCTTCTTTTCGCCGAGTCGGACACCACCAATTTCGCCGTGCTGGCCTCCAACTCCTTCACCCTGGCCGGCGACAAATTGCTCTGGCTGGGCCTGCTCCTGGTCTTGGTGGGTCTGTCTTTTAAGATCGCCGCATTCCCCATGCAAATGTGGGCGCCGGATGTGTACCAGGGCGCGCCCACGCCCGTGACCTCGTATCTGGCCGTCGCCTCCAAGGCCGCGGGGTTTGTGCTGCTGCTGCGCGTGTTGTTTGTGGCCGCTCCGTTTGTGGCCCGGCAATGGGAAGGCCTTTTGATGGGTGTCTCCGGAATCACCATTCTTTACGGCAACCTGTGCGCCATTCCGCAACGCAACCTCAAACGTCTGCTGGGCTATTCGAGCATCGCCCATGCCGGCTATATGCTGCTGGGCGTCGCCGCCCTGAACCGCGACGGCGCCTCGGCCATCCTCTATTATCTGGCGGGCTATCTCTTCACCCTCGGCGCGGCCTTTGTCGTCATCTCTCTGACGGGCCGCGAGTCCTGCGACATCAATTCCCTGGGCGGCTTGGGCAAACGCTCGCCCTTCCTGGCGGCGGCGATGGCGATGGCGATGGTTTCGCTGGCGGGCATTCCGCCGCTGGCGGGTTTTGCGGGGAAATTCCTTCTGCTCAAGGCGGTGATCGCCCATGCCGGCGTGAACCCCGCGTATTACGGGCTGGCGTTCGTCGCATTGGCGGGCATCATCATTTCCCTCTACTACTATTTTGGGATCATTCGCGCGATTTACTGGCGTCAGGACGCCGCGGACCCGTCCCCAATCCGCGTCTCCCCGCCGATGAGAGTATCGCTGGTGGTGTGCATGTTGGGCATGATTTGGCTGGGACTATTCCCCAACGCCGTTGTGGTGGCCGCGCGGGAGGCGGCCAAGGCGCTGAATTTCTGAGGGGCGGCGCGGGGCAAATTCAAAACGAGCTTGATTTCAAAGCAAGCGCAATTACAATGGAACCCTTATGGCAGACATCGCAAACAAATATCCCGACAACGTGACGGGCAAGTATTACGTGGACAACCAGTGTATTGACTGCGACCTTTGTCGGGAGACGGCCCCCCACAATTTCAAGCGCAACGACGACGGTGGTTATTCCTTTGTGTTCAAGCAGCCGGACAGCCCGGAGGAGGAGGCCCAGTGCAAGGAGGCCCAGGAAGGCTGCCCCGTCGAGGCCATCGGCGACAACGGCTAGAGGAAGCGCGGAGTGGGGAGCGCGGAATGCGGAATTCTCCGCGCTCAAGTCTGGTCGCTGACGGCGGCTTCGGGAGTGTTCCGATTAGTTGTTCCACTTGAAGGCGCTGAGCACGCCGTCTTGGAAATCCAAATCCGCGATGGAAGCGTCGCCGAAGGTTTCATGGTGAAAACTGACCCGCACAGCGGCTGCGGCGCTGTTGGTGGCGGAGGGGTCAAGCCGGGATGAATTGCGAGGGGCGACCACCCATCCATTTTTGCCGGCATCCGCCGGCCCGCCCATGCCGGCGTCGGCATAGAGCTGGCTGAGGCTGGTTTCCCCCACGATGTAGGAATTGAGGCGGCCCACGACTTTCCCGGCGGGGGTGCGGTTGGCGCCCACTTCGCCCGCGGGCGGCGCGCGACGCCCGCCGCCGCCCAGCATTCTTGGGATGTCCATTTTGCCGCTGTAAAACTGGTCGAAAAGCGCGAAGGCCTCCGGGTCGTACTGCTTGAGACCCTCGGCGCCGGGTCCCGGCCTTGGCCCCTGGAACCCGCCAAAGCTGCCGTGCGAGTTGAAATACCACATGGTCAATTCGGCGAAGTACTCATTTGGGTTGGAGCCGGCGTAGGACCCCAGCCAAAGGCCTTTCTCCCTGGAGCGCTGATATTGCGCGTCGAACTGCGCGCGGATGGCCCGGCCCATGCCAGTGTCCTCGATGTTGTGGGCGAACTCGTGCAGGCAAATGTCGCTGCCGCGATAAGGATCGGCCGGGAGGTTGAGCAGGTTTTCCTCGCCGCACGAGGTGATCGTCCCCCCCATGCCGCGGGTGCGCTGGTCACGGGTCTGGCCGTTGTAGGTGGGTTCGTAGAGCGGGACATGCTTGTCCTGCCGCCATTCGGGAAGATCGGTGGTGACCTGGTTGCGGCCGATGATGTGCAATTGGCCGCCGGCGGCCGCGATGTTGCTGACGGCCATCGGAATGCGAGCCGTCTCCATCGCCAGGCGGTCGTAGGCCCGGTACATCGCCTCGTCGGCCACCACTGCGGGCGCCTTGATCGGAATGCCGCGGCAGAAAAGGACCTTGGTGAAGAAACCGTTCTCCGGCGGATCAATGGCCTGGATTTGTGGATAGGGCGGCGCGGGCGGATTGGTCTCATTGGCCGGTTGAAAAGGGGCAATTATCTCCGCGTCCGTTTTTTCATCCCGTGCTCCGAATCCATTGACCTGCGCCTGAAGGTGGACCGCGCAAAAGACAGTCGCGCCGAGGCTGAGGAGAAGATTGGCAAGATTGCGCGAACCGGATTTCATGGGGACCAGCGCAGCGAGGCGAGGCGGGACTCGGTGACTTCCTCAACATGGCCATCCACAAAAGCAACCAGGAACACCTTGCCGTGGCGCGATGGGCGGAGCACCAAATCGGGACCGCCGCTGGCGTTCCAGCCCCCGTCGCATTCAAAGAGCAACACCGTGCCGGGGTTGATTTTGGCATCCTCCATGCCGCCGAGTTTGGAATTGTAGGCGTAGTGGGAGCGTTTGGAGGCGTCGGCGCCGGGACATAGGAAGGCTGCTTGGGCACCGCCGACATCAGGCAGGATGGCGTCGCACCAGGTTGCGGCGGGCGGGAGATGATTGGTGTTGTCCCCCGAATAGATCCGCACGGCCAACGCCAGTTGTTTCATGTTGTTCATGCTGGCGGTGGTAAAGGCCCTTTCCTTCGCCTTGGAGAGAGCCGGAAGCATCATCGCCAGATATACGGGAATCAGGAACAAGAAAATGCCGGACACAATGGTTCCGGCCAGCGCGATTCCCTGTCCGCCCAGGGACCCCTTGCTTTGGCGGATCTTGACCATGGCGATGATGCCCAGGATCAGCCCAACCAAGGCCGTGACGCCGCAGGTGACCACGCCCAGAATTCCCAAAACCAGCGAGGCAATGGCCATGCCGCTTGTTCTGGGGGGCGCCGCGACTGAAAAAGGCGGGGAGGCGCCCGCGGCGGGGGACTTGGCGGCCAGCGCGTCGGCGAAATCCGCAAAAGCGGCCAGCGGCATCCATTCCGTGCCGCCCTCCGCCTTGGCGCGGGTCTGGGCGTTGACGCGTCCTTCCCCGATCCACTGGCGAATCTGATCGGCGGTGACGGGACCGTATTCCTTCTGGTCGCTTGCGATGATTTTATACATAGGGTCTGTGGATTGAATCGGGACTGATTTTAGGCGGATGCCCGCTCTTAACAAGCTATGTTTCGCGTCAATTCCGTGCCCGTTCAATGACAAGCATGTCAATGGTCTCCCGACTCGGGACCAGTTCCAGGCCGAGCTGACCGGGCAGAGCTTGTTTGAACGCGTCTTCTCGAGACTCTCCGTCGCCCCACTGCCATTGGAGATCCACATCGTACTTGCCAACCAGACCCGTGCGGTCAACCACCGGGATTTGCAAAGTTCTTTCGCAATAAACGACCCAGTTTTTGAAGTCAGAGGCGCTGGTGTTGTATTGAATGGAATTTGCGCCAATGTTCTCCCAGTTTTGGTTGGTGGACGCGGGGCTGCTGGGCCTGAGACCCGGCGCGTTGGGGGTTTTGACCCGAAGAAGCAAAACATTCGTCTCCATGGGTGCGATTCTTCCGGTGACACCGAATTTCTTTTTTATCGCGTCCTTGAATGCTTGCGGGGCGCCCTGTGGCAGGTTGTCAATATAATCATACCGATCCGGCGGCAAAGGGGTCGCAACGACTGTGCGGGTCTCATTCATGGAGAAGCCGCAAGCGACCTGAACCATTCTTTGGATGGTGCAGCCCGCTCCGAGAGCCTTGAGCCAATTCTCCGGTGTCCCCACTAACATCTCGTGGCTGCGGTTTTTGGCGGCAATTGTGGGGCGGATTTCCACCAGGGGTGGCGCCTTCTCCAGCACCCCGCCGTTAATGTAGTTGCCGCCAATGCTGTCACTGGGAAAACCCTCCGCCTGCCACGGATAAGCGGATGGATTATCGGTCCGCCCCACGGGGACTGGAGCGGACGGTTTTTCGATCTCCGCGATGGTTACGGTGGCGGTTCCGGCGGCCAGCAGGAGGCCGGCGCCGATGACGATTGCGGTTTTTGCCTGGGTCCAAGCCATGATTTTCAATGCTCCTTTCACAATGGTCAAAGTTGAAACGCCGGCTGCCGCGCCCTTGGCCGCCGCCACGGCAGTCACAGATTCCGCCAGCGCCACGGGCGCGGCTTGAATGGAGTTTGCGGAAACCGCCCCGGCAATGATGCCCGTGGTCGAAACCACGCCGTGTTTGGCAAAGAATTTCCGCAGCTTTTCCAGCGCGCGGCCCACCCGCTTTTTGGCGGCGTCTTCGCTCGCGCCCAGCGCCGCCCCGATTTCATTCAAATTCTTGTTCTGGAAAAACCGGAGAACGATGGCGTCGTGATCTTTCTCCCCAAGCTGCGCCAGCGCCGCATCCAGCAGGGGCGCAATCTGGGTCCAGGCGGCGGATTCGGGTTGGTTCAAAACGGATTGCATGTAAGCCTCCTGCTCGCGGATTAGGCGACGCTGTTGCATGGTCAATGCCCTCGCGCTGACATAACGCGCCGTGCGGCAAAGCCAGCCGGGCAAAATGGTCTTCGGGCCCAGCGACTCCGCCTTGCGCGCCAGAATGATGAAAGCTGCTTGCGTGACCTCTTCCGCGAGGTGGACGTCCCGGACGTGACGCAAAGCCACCGAAAAAACCAGATTGATGTGCCGGGATACGAGCGTGGCAAACGCCTCCTCGGAATTGTGTCTGGCATATTCGCGCACCAGATCCATGTCATCTGTCATCATCTCACCAATACATCCACGCCGCCGTGGAAAAGGGACAGTTTATTTTGAGATGTTTTCCGGGTGCGAACACCCGGCGAGTGGAGGAGCGGCCCGCCGCACACCAGGGCCGCCCATCGAAAGCCGCCCTGTTGGCAAATGCGGTCGTCTCTTCAGAGTGATCATTGGCCCTTGGGGTTGAAGCCCTGGACGCGCCGCTGCGGCGGATCGGGTGGCGGTTGGGGTGGAGGCGGCAGGAGGAGCGGTTGGAGCTTGCGCCAGATGGCGCGCAAGGCCGAGTCATGTTCCAGCAGGGTTTTGTCAATTTCGGCCAGGCGTTTGAGGATGGCGGCGTTGGCGAGGAGTTGCTCGCGCATGCGCATGAAAGCCCGCACCACAAAGACGCTCATGCTCACGGCTTCGCGACTGTTCAAGACTGTCGCGGCCATGATTGCGCCGTGTTCGGTGAAGGCCTGGGGCAACTTGCGGCGGCCACCGTGGGAACTGGTCGCAAATTGCGACCAGTTCGACGCAACCTCCTCTATTTGAAGCACTTCCAAACTTGAAGTCACAATTTGTGACTTCAAGTTGCTCCACTCCTTCGCGGTCAGTTGGAACATGAAATCTTGCGGGAAACGCTCGGCGTTCCTCTTCACAGCCTGGTTGAAAACCTTGGTCGGCACGCCGTAAAGCTCCGCCAGGTCGGCGTCGAGAATGACTTTGGCACCCCGGATGTTGTGGATCAGGGATTCGATCGGTTTATTTGTCTTTATGGTCTTCATGCTGGGAAAATCATGAGACTTTGATTTCGTAGGGCGTTTGGCGGACAATGAGGCGCTCGGCCTGCAAGCGGTCGCGGCCCAGCAGACAACCGGCGCAAATGACTTTCTGGCCTTCAAACTAGAATCGTAATCCTCCGGGGATTTTAGGCAAGAGGCTTTGCATGAAGGCGAGCAAGCGGGCGCATCTCCACACTGCGACCATTGAGGGAAGAAGCAGGCCAAGGGCAACTTGCGACTGCGTCCGTGGGAGGGTGTGAGAGGGTGTTTTAATAATCTGATTTTCTTGACACCCCGGCTCGGCAGGAGCCTCGCCCTACCTCAATCCCCCCGGCCGGGCGACCAAGCGGGCGCGTCTTGACCCCACCCTTGGAGGGAACGAACCAATCGTGGGAAAATGTCACTTTTCCCCGGACTCCCAAAACAACTATTGCTTGACGGCGGCGGGCAATGAGGAATGGAAGGCGTTGAGCGCGGCGAGGGCTTCCGGACGGATTACGATTCCCGGCCGGCTGTCGCGAAGGATGGCGAGGGCTTGGTCCACCGAGCCGGCGCGGCGCGAGGCGAGAAGGTACGCCCCGACCACGGCGGCGCTGCGGGAATAGCCCACTTTGCAATGCACATAAACGACGCCGCGTTCCGCGCGGCGCGAGATGAACTCCACCGCCTGGCGCAATTGCGCCGGATTGGGCGCGGTAAGATCGAGAATGGGGATGTTGCAATAGTCGAGGGCGCGAAGACTTGCTGTTTCGGAGAATTCCGCGGTGAGGTCCAGCACCGCAGCCGCACCGGCTTGGCGCAATATGGCCGCTTCGCGCCGGTTGAGCCGCGCGCCGATCCAAACGCGCGGGGTGATCTGATTCCAAGCGGCACACCGCCGCCGGTAATAAAGCAGGGAAAGGGATTGACCCGCCAAACCAGGAGCGAACAAGAGACGGGCGCCCAGAGGCAGTTGGCCGTTGGTTTTGCGGTAAATGGAAGGCCCAAGCCCCCAGTAAGCCGCCGCCGCGAGGGCGAAGGCGAGGGCGGGCCAAAGCAGGAGAGCCATCCACGGCGGACCCGCCAGCGCCATGCCAACGGCGAGGAGGAATCCCGCCGCGTACCAACCGCCGACGCGAAAATTGGGCAGCACCGGCGTCTGTGTGTTTTCCTCCGTGAAGAGATAAAAGCAAATAGTGGCGAGAACAAATCCGCCGACCACGTCCACGAAATGATGCTGGAAGGTCAAGAGAGTCGAAAAGCCGATGAGACTGAACCAGAGATGGGATGCCAGGCGGAGGAAACCCCTGGAGTGTCGCGCATAAAGGGCGGCCAGAATGGTCCGAAGCGCGATGTGGAGAGAAGGAACCAAATTATACGGCTGATCGAAGGCATGGAGAAGGCGGAAGAGCGCGCCCGTCCAACCGCCGGTTTGGGGACGCGGGACCCCCATGCGAAGCGGGACCAAGAGGAAGAAGCCACCGGCAACGAGAATCGCAAACGTGATTCGTCGCGCCAGGACGCGCAACTCCGCGGGACTTTGACAAAGGAAAGGCCCGCCGACAAAGAAGAGGTCAATGGACATATAGGGGACGATCATCAGCGGCACAAAGGGGATGAGGCGCTCCCATTGGTAATACCAAGTTCCGACGCAAGAGCGATGAGCGGTGATCCAACTGCAACCGCCATAGACGACGATGAAGAGCAGCGACAAGGCGGCGGAACTTGCGGCGGCGGAAACTCTGGAGGGCTTGCTCACGATTTCTTGCGGCGAGCCAGCGAGACGGAGAAGATGCCCCACGGGTCAATTTCCTGCCGCAGTTTTTCAAAGCCGGCGGCGCCCACCAATTCATCCATCTCCGCCTGGGAGCGGCGGCGCATGATCCACGGTTTGCCCTCGCGATTGGTCAGGACGCGCGCGATGAACTCGACTTGGGGATGCCAGGGTTGGTTGGTGTAAACCAGAAAGCCGCCCGGTTCCATCGCGTCGGCCAACCCGCGCAGCGAATTCAGGACCGGCTCATTGGAAGGAAACAACTCGTACAAACCCGAAACGACCGCGACCGCGGGCTTCGGGGTGATGGAGGCCAGGGAAGCGCGGTCGAAGGCGTCGCCTTGCGCGGCGGTCACATTTTTCAATCCGAGATCATCCGCCAGGCGGCGCGCGGCTTGGACGTTTTCCAGTTTGTAATCGCGCAACAAGGCGGTGATGGGAATGTGTTTCAAATCGCGGATAGTCTCCAGATCGTAGCGCCCCGGCCCGGAGGCGATGTCCAGCAGGCGCACGGGTTTGCCGTCGGCGTGAGCGCTTTCCACGGCCGCGCGGAGGAGGATTTGAAGATTGACTTTGCGCGTTCGGATGCCGCGCCAGCCGATGCTGTCCAGATAAGCGCGATCCATGGCGCGGCCCAGGGGCGTCGCGCCCCGGGCCTGGTTCTCGTAAACATAATCCAGGGCGCGGCCGGAATCGAAACCGCACTGCCAGCCCAATTGAATTCCCCGGCTCATTCGGCCGACGGTCTTCATGGCGCAGCGGGTCAGGGCAAACATGGGATTGCCGGGCGCGCGAAGCCGGTCGTATTCATCCTTGGTGAATCCCCGCTTGTCGGCGTCCAGCAGCGAAAGAGGACGGGGCGGACGGGCGAAACATTCTACGATGAATTCGCGTGTTTTGGAGACCACCAGTTGGCGGTTGGTCTCGTGGAAGACGGCATGGTGGAAACCGGGGAGCATTTCCAACCGTTTCACCGGCGAGGACAGGCGGTCAAAAAACGCTTGTTGCGCGGAAGGCTTCACGACCCAATCGGCCCCCGCGGTGAGCATCAATGTGGGCACGGTGATGGCGCCGGCGTCCGCCATCAATCGAGTGGAGGTGTCGTAAAGGTCGAGCAGGATGTTGACGGCGATCTGACGGAAAATCAACGGGTCGGCCTGATAGGCGGCGGCTTGTTCCGCGTCGTGCGTGAGCATTTTGGACTTCACGTAACTTTTCACATAACCGCGCCCGAAGAGCTTTTGTCTCAAGCGCAGCAAGGGAACGGCGAAGGGGACATAGAGTTTGACGCGAAACGCCGGCACGGCGAGAACCAGCCCGCGAATGGGCGGCGCGAAATCATGCACCCAGGCGGCGACGGTGACGGCGCCGACGCTGTGGGCCAGGACGACCATGTTCTCAAACGGGATCTGGTGATGGGTCGAAATGTGCCGGGCAAACGCCTCGACATCGCGGATGACCACGCCGAGGTTTTCCGCCCAGCCGCGATCGCCGGGCGAATGGCCGTGGCCGCGCGCGTCCCATGCGAAGACCGCGACATTTTCCAGGCGGAGGGCCTCGACGGTTTCCCGCCAGCGGTCGGAATGTTCGTGGCCGCGATGGAAAAGGAGAAGCGCCTTGTCCGTCGGTTTGTCGGGAAGCCAGGCGCGGTAAAAGAGTTCCGTTCCATCCCAGCTCTTGAAGGTCTGTGTGGTAGTTTGCATAAAGTGAAATTACTCCGGCATGCCTCCGGGGTGTGAATTGAAAATTATGGGTTGAACATTGATTAAATTGACCGGGCCAGATCGCACACAGCCCGGCGGAGATCCCGGCCGATTTGTTCGGAGGAATCCTTTCCAGGCGGGAGGGAGGCATAGGTTCGCGGGGCGCCGATTTGCAACCGCAGCCGGCGCGGGCGCGGCCATAGTTTGTCTTTGGGCCAGGCCTCAAACGCGCCGCGCAAATGACACGGGACCACGGGCAGGTTCGTGCCGGCAAGGAGCAGGCCGATTCCGGGCTTGAACTCGCCGATTTGTCCGGTGGTGGAACGCGTGCCCTCTGGAAAGAGGATGAGAATGTTCCCGGGATTGGCCAGGAGTTGGGCGCAAAGTTGGAGGCTGTGCCGGATGTCTTTGCGGCGGGCAAACGGCAGGGCGTTGACCACGATGGCGGCGAGGGCCAGCCGCGGCACGCTGACAAAGAAATAATCTTGGGCCGCCGCGGGAAAAGCCCGGTGCAATTTGCGCAACGGCAAGGCGGCGAGCAAACAAAGGGTGTCCAGGTGGCTGGCGTGGTTCGCCGCCATGATGAAGGACTCCTGTTTGGGGAGGTGTTCACGACCCAGAATTTCGAGACGATGATAAAATTTGAGCCAGTTTCGCAAAACCAGCGCGACCGCCGAGCGCAATCCATAGACGAACATATCCGGCTCGCGCGGGAACCGGCGCAATCGCTCCACGGTGGGCTGGTCCAGGTCGGCGGCCGGTTCGTAATTCCAGTTGTTCATCGCAGTCCGTAAAAATAGCCCGCCATGTGGAAGAACAATGGCGCGACATAAATCAAACTGTCAATCCGGTCCAGAACGCCCCCGTGACCCGGAATCCCGGTTCCCATGTCCTTGATGCCGATGTCGCGTTTAATGACGCTGATGGACAGGTCCCCCAGTTGACCTCCCACGCCGACAATCGCCCCGGCCAGGATCAGTTGCGTGATTCCAAATTGTGGAAAGGAGAAGCGAAGCGCCCACGGAAGAGCCATGGAAACGGCCAAAGCGCCGATGGCGCCTTCCCAGGTCTTCTTTGGGCTGATGTTGCCGCGAAGCGGATGTTTGCCGAACAATTTTCCAAAGGTGAAGGCGGCCACGTCATTGATCTCGGTGGCGAAGAGGATGTAAAGCAAGAAGCCGTAGGCGTTGGTGGCATTGGCCAGAAAGGCCAGGTGCCCGAACATCCAGCCCATGTAAACGAACCCCACAATCGCCAGCGACACCCGCTGCAATTGTCCCGCCACAGCGTTCCGCGCGATCGGAATGAGAAAAATCAGGGCGACGGCATACACCGGCAACACGATGAATAATCCGTACCAGCCGTCGCCCGGCTCCTGGCCCTGCGGCTGCCGCATGAGGGAAGTCACGCCCACCGCGGCGATGCCCAGATAAACCACCCCGGTCATCCACCAATCGCGATAGAGACCCGTGGCGCGGGCAAATTCCTTGAACCCCAGGGCGGCCAAAACGCAGAAAAACAGGATCACCGGAACCCGGCCGGCAAAAACACTGCCCAGAACCAGCGGCGCCATGACGAGCCAGCTTCGATAGGTCGCCCAGACGGACTGGACATTCCTCTTGAATCCCCAGCGCAGCGCCGCCAGCACCACCCCCGCCAGCGCCAGCACGCCGGCCATGATCCAGACATAGGCGCGGAAAATCTCGCTCTGCAATGCGGCCTGGGGCGACATGGTCAGGAATTGGTTTTTGGCGCGGATTTTTTTTGCAACGCGCGCATGATCCGGCGCAGCCGGACCCAGATCGTCTGCGCGCAACCCAGCACGACCCCCAGGCAGGTCCAGTCCAACACCGTCAGACCGCCCCATCGGATTCTGGCGCCACCCCACCAGATGAAGGCCAGCGTGGTCCAGGCGCCGACATGAAGCGCGACCATGCGCCAGGGCTTGGACATCAGGCCGCCAAACTGGCGTTGCTCCCCCACCGCCTGGCCGAACAGACCGACATACGCGGTGACAAGCGCAAAAATGGCCGCCCAATAACCGCTGACGACGGCGTTCAATCCGCTGTGCGCCACGCCGGCGAAGATGAGCACGTCGGAAATCCGGTCGGGCAGATCGTTGAGAATCTCGCCGCGCCAGCTTGCCTTGCCCGAAGCCAGGGCCACCATGCCGTCAAGCATATTGCACCACAAACGGAGGTGGCAGAACAGAGGGGCCGGCAGCAGCAGCCACGGATGCGAACCGGCGCGCCAGAAACAAACGGCCGCCAGGGCCGCGGCCGCGACCGAAGCGTAGGAAATGACATCGGGGTGAACGCCGCGCCGGACACAAAAGCGCGCCGCCCAACGCGCGGTCGCGCGAAAACCCTCCGCAATCGGCCGGCGTGACGTGGGTTGGTATTCCGGCGGTCCCATAAGGCATGAGGGTGGCGGCCCCGGCGCACAAAATCAAGTTGCAAAGAGTTTTTCTCCCCCCGTTCCGGGCGCATCTTGACAGCACCACCATGGAGGGAACGAACCAATCGTGGAGAAATGTCACGGCTCGACAGAGTCTCGCCCCACCGCGAGGGGATTGGGAAACCGCGTTGTAGTGGTTGCAAGACGCGCCCCCCGATTCCTTCCGCATTTCCAGGCCGCCTGCCTCCGCCGGCGCGGGTGGCGGGTCAGAGGAGGTTGGCGGCCAGCTCGGCCAGCTCGGAGCGCTCGCCTTTTTGCAGCTCGATGTGCGCGGAGAGACTCTGCTCGCGAAAGCGGCTGATGATGTAGTTGAATCCGTTGGAGCTGGAGTCCACGTAGGGATTGTCTATTTGATACGGGTCGCCGGTGAAGACAATTTTGGTGCCCTGTCCGACGCGGGTGATGATGGTCTTGACTTCCAGGGGAGTGAGGTTCTGGGCCTCGTCAATGACCATGAACTGGTGTGCGATGCTCCGGCCGCGAATGTAGCTCAGGGCCTCGACGACGATGGTCCCCGAGCGCATGAGGTCGGTGCTGCGGCGATGGTCGGAGCCCATGTTCAGATCGCTGAGCAGCTCGAGGGCGTCGTGAATGGGCTGCATCCAGGGGTTGAGTTTCTCCTCCAGCGTGCCGGGGAGAAAGCCCAACTCGCGACCGACGGCGACGGTGGGCCGGGCGACGACGAGGCGGCGGAATTCGCGGTCCAGGACGGTGCGTTTCAGCCCCGCGGCCATGGCCATGAGGGTTTTGCCGGTGCCGGCCTTGCCCATGAGAGTGACCAGCTTGATACGGTCGTCCAGGAGGGCGTCGAAGGCGAAGTGCTGCTCGCGATTGCGGGGCTTGATGCCCCAGACGCCCTCGCGGCAGTCGAGGATGGGGATGAGTTTGGCTGCGGCGGGGTCCACCTTGGAGAGGGCGGTGCGCTTGGGATTGGTCTCCTCGGTCAAGGTGCAGTATTCATTGGGGAAGTACTTGCCGTGGCCGTTGAGGTCCAGTTCGCCCTCGGTGCGGAAGCGGGCCATTTTCTCGGCGCTGATGTTCAGCTCGAACATGCCGGTGTAAAGCTCGGTGAGCAGCACGCGGTCGCTCTCGTAATCCTCCGCCTCCAGGCCCAGGATGTCGGCTTTGATGCGCAGATTGATGTCCTTGGTGACGAGGATGGTGGGCGTTTTCGGCTCGGACTTCTGGACGGCCAGAGCCAGGGAGACAATCCGGCTGTCCACGGTGTGGTTTCCGAAAACCGAGCCGGCCTCGTCGCCCTGGTTGTGGAAGATGATGCGAAGTTTGCCGCCATGGTCCAGTTTGACCCCTTGGTTGAGGCGGCCTTTGCCGCGCAGGGCGTCCAGGGCGCGGGAGACGGTGCGGGCGTTCTGGCCCAGTTCGGAGGATTCGCGTTTGAAGCGGTCAATCTCCTCGATCACCTCAATGGGGATCAGGACGGTGTTTTCCTTGAAGCGGAGGAGGGAGTTGGGGTCGTGGAGGAGGACATTGGTGTCGAGGATGTAATTTTTCACTGTGGCGCGGTTTTTGTGGCTTTGGACATGCGCGCGAACCAGTCGTTCAAACGGGCGTGGGCGGCCGGGAGTTGGTAGTGGCCGGAAAAGAGGAAATTGGCGAGCATCCCCCAGAGGTCGAAATCCACAAAATGAGGGTCTTTGCGGAGGAGGAAGGGCCGCTCGGCGAGCATCAACTCGAAGGGGATGAGGTTGCGGGTGAGTTGCTCGATCCATTGGGCTTGCTCGGCGCGCCATTGCTCCAGGCAGCCGCGGCCGAATTTGCGCTCTTTGTGGCGCAGGTAGGCCAGGCGCTCCTCCTGCGGAACGACTTCCTCCCAATAGACGTCGTTGAGGCGGAAGGCGGGCCCCTCGATCTGGTCCTCGATATTGCGCCAGACCATGCGGTCCACGCCCTGCCAGGACTTGGGAAACAACCCCAACTCCAGCTTGGCGTCGAGGTATTTGGCGATGATCTGGGAGAAGTCGTCGGTTTCGAAGACCACCGTGCGGTCATCCCGGATGACGGGCACGTTGTAATAGCGGCGCCGGGTCAGGCGCCAGACCAGGGAGCGGTCGGAAGGGGGGATGTTGGTGGTCTTGAAAGGAACTCCGGCATACTCCAGGATTCGGCGCTGGACCAGGCAGAAGGGACTCCATGGGAACTGTATTAGTTCGATCATTTCCGTTGGTTATGTTGCCAGATTAGGTTAGTGGGGGGCTGGGGCGGTTGCAAGAAAAGTTTGGGAAGCGGCGGCCTGATGTGCGGTTTTTGAACACATCCGGGATTCCACTGAGCCGCGATTCTGCTGTACTCGGGAGCGCGAGCGTCTCGCTCGCGGTTTTCGGCCTCTGGCCGAAAACACCTGCTCGGCCAACCAGCCAGCGAGTCGTGACTGAACGCGCCGTGGAGGCATCGCCCGGCGGGACGCCGGGCGGAGCGACCGGGACGGTCGCGCTCCCGGAAAATCCGCCGAGGCCACGCTGCTTTCAGGCTGGCTGGGGGGCGGCTTTTGCGGCGGAGGCGGGCCAGAAGACATAAAAGAGGAGCAGGAGACCGCAAAGCCAGGCGGCCAGGGTGATGTAAAGCGGAATAAACGACGGAATGTACTTGAACTCAATGGTGTGGTCGCCCGGCGGAAGGAAAACGCCGCGCATGATGTAATTGCAGTGAAGGAGATCGGCCGGCTTTTCATCCACCCAGACATGCCACGCGGCGGCGGTGCGGTCGTTGTAAAGGAGGACGGCGGGGGTCTTGGCGCTGGCTTGAAGCTGGACGTCTTTGGGGGAGTAATGGGTGATTTGCACGGAGCCGGGGTCGGCGTCGGGAGCCGCGGAGGAGGGCGGAAGGGGGACGCCGTTGGTGGGTTTGGATACGATGACGGATTGGGCCGGGTCCCATTGGGGGTTGGCCAGGGTCAGCAGAGTGGTCTCGTCGTTGGTGGCGATGAGCCATTTGGAATAGAGCTTGGCGCGGGGAAGGGCGTCGGTGAATTCGATCAAGGCGTCTCTGCCCTGGTCGGTGATTTGAGGGACGAGGTCGTCCGCGTCCACGCGGCAGGTGACGCCGGGTTTGTCCACCAGATTGAAACGTTTGAGATAGCGAAAGGCCTGGTGCGCCGGGTCGGCCAACTCGTTCAAGACCGGCAGCAGTTCGGCGGCGGCGAAGATGTAGCGGGTGTTGGTGAGTTTCCACAATCGGGCGGCGGGGGTCAGGTCGTTGCGGCGGGGGTCGAAGCAGCCCAGGTAGCTGAGGTCCATGACGGGGGAGCGGGGCATCTGGTCTATCTCCAGGGATTGGATGTCGTAATAGGGGAAATCATTTTCCAGCCACCAATGGATGCAGGCGGCGAAATCCCCGTCGCCGGGCAGATCGTAGCCTCCGCGAGGAGAGAGGCGGCCGACGAAGCGGTGCTCGTAAGGCTTATCCATGAGAAACTGGGTGATCTCGTTCATGGAGTATTTTGTTTTGTAGTCGAAGTAGCGCAACCACGGCACATCGGCGCGGATCATTTCAAAGACCATGATGACGCAGAGAAAAGTCCAGACCCACCCGGCGCGCGGCGCGGCCCAGGCCCCAACCAGAGCGCCGAGGACGACGACGGAGGAGAGGAACAGGATGATGACAAACCAGAGGGCATCATGCACGGAAAAGGCGGCGATCCGCGACGCCGTGTCCGCGTCGAAACCCTGGTGGGTGAGATATTGGGCGAGGTCCGGTTTGTACGCGGCATAGACCAGATAACCGACGAGGGCCGCGCCCACGGCCAGAAGCAATCCGACCAGGTATTTTTTGTCGAAGCCGGAGAGTTTCTGCCACGCGCTTTTGGATTCGAGGATTTTGCCGGCGGAGGAGGTCCTGGCGGGGTTTTGCAGGCAGGAACGAGAGAAGGCTTCGAGACCGAATCCGGCGAGGATGATCCAGGAGAGGTGGAACGGGTGC
>JBEKAN010000014.1:0-23278 GCA_050015895.1 Verrucomicrobiota bacterium | reverse complement strand
CGCACAGGACGACGGCTTCCATGATGAATTGCGTCATGACGTTGCGCTTCTTGGCGCCGACGGCCCGGCGGACTCCGATCTCGCGCGTCCGCTCCGTCACCGACACGAGCATGATGTTCATAATGCCGATCCCCGCCGCCAGCAGGGCGATGGAGCTGATCAGGCTCACCCCCAGCCGCACTTTGAATGTGAACGACTGAATTTGCCCCATCAACGAGTCCGGGGAGAAAATCTCAAAATCATCCGGCTGGCCCGGCGGCACCTTGCGCACAACTCGCAGGATGCCGCGCACCTGGTCCACCGTCTCGTCGTATTCCGCCCGGCTGGGCGTCTGCACCAGGATGCTCAGGTCCACCCATTGCTTCTCGTCGTAGCGGTTGATCCCGGTGGTCAGGGGAATGATGGCGAAATTGTCCTCGCGTCCGCCAGCCGAGGCGCCCTTGGATTCCAGGACCCCGACGACGGAGTAGGGAGTTCCTTTGAAAACGACCTCTTCGCCCAAAGCCGAACTGTGCGGGAACAGGTTGGTGGCCAGGCTGTCGCCCAGGACGCAGACATCCCGCTGGCTGTCCACGTCCGAGTCCACCAAGGCGCGTCCGTCCGCCACGTCCCATTGCTGGGTCGGGAAGCTCCCCGGCGTCTCCCCCAGCAGCGAGACATTGGGAGGGCCTTTGGAATAACGCGACGTCATGTTGCCGCTGTCCAAACCCTCCTCCAGGCCGATGCTGCGGGGGAGGGTGGCGCGGCTCATCAAGGCCAGGCCCTGCTCCAGCGTGATGTTTTTACGACGCCAATACTGCTGGGATCCTTGGGGGTTGTCAAAATGAAGGGGACTCCACCTCTGCACCACAAACGTGTCCCCGCCCAATTGGTCGAGGTTCTTTTCAATGTCCTTCTGCATCGCGCGCATGATGGTCATGACGACGACAATGGAGAAAACGCCGACCATCACCCCGAGCAGGGTCAGGGCCGAGCGCAGCTTGTGGGCCACCAGCGCGCCCATCGCCATGAGGAAGCTCTCCCTAAATTCCCCAGCTAAGATTCTCAGAATTCTCATGCCAGAGTGAATGAATTGGGAATAGGGAATAGGGAAAGAAGGCAATGCAGTGTTCAAGCATCATTCGTCTTTATTCTCCTTGGTTCTTCGGACAATGGTTGTGAGGATGGCGATGAGTTCATCGGTCTCGTTGAGCAAAGGACTCAGGCGGGGTTCCGGAATCAATCGGACGGCCGCCAGAAGGCGGAGCCAGTAGTGCGTTTCCCGCGCCTCTTTGCAGGCGATGGAAATCTTGCTTAAGAAGTCGGCGCGGCTCTGTCCCGACTGCGCTTCCTCCACGTTGGCGCCGACCGACGTTCCGGATCGCAAGAGTTGAGAGGCCAGGCTCCGGCTCACACCCGGGGTCTGATCCAGCGTCTGGCAGAGTTTCACCACTCGCCGCGCGAACTCAAATGTCCTCTCCGGCAAATCCTTCTTAAATGGTCCGTCTTCTCTCATCAGTTTTCACTATTCACTATTCCCAATTCCCTATTCATTTCTGAGCGCCTCCACCGGGTCCATCCTCGCGGCCCGCCACGCGGGCAGGAATCCCGAAACCACTCCTGTCAACAACGACACCAACACCGCCAGCGCCGTCACCGGCAGCGACAGGCCCGCCGAAAAAAAACTCGACAGGGCCAGCGTCAGGACGTATACAAAGGCCAGGCCGGCCAGCCCGCCGATCAGACAGATGCTCGCCGCCTCAATCAAAAACTGCAGCAATATGGTGCGCCGCCTGGCCCCGATGGCCTTGCGCACCCCGATCTCGCGCGTCCGCTCCGCCACCGAGACAAACATGATGTTCATGATGCCGATGCCCCCCACGAAGAGCGCCAAACCCGTGACGGACAGCCCCGCCGCCTCGATGGTTCCAGCCAGATGGTGAAACATCTTGATGACTTGCTCCTGCTGGTTGATGGCAAAATCGTCGGGGTCGCCGGGGGCGACGTGGCGGGCTTTTCGCAGCACCCCGCGCAATTCCTCCTTGGCGTCCTCCAGATGGGCCAGGTCCACGGCCTTGACCTGGATTTCAAAATTCGGATTCCGCCAGTAGCCCAGGAGCAACTGTTGAACGGGAATGATGACTTGGTTGTCCAGGCTGACCATGCCCATGAAACTGCCCCGTTTCGCCAGCACCCCCACCACTTCCAGCCAGCGCGGGCCGATCCGGATTTTCTTGCCGAGGGGGGATTCGCGGACAAAAAGATTGGTGCACACATCATAGCCGATGACGCAGACCGGGCGCCCGCCCTCCGAATCCTCGGCGCTCAGGAACCGGCCCTCGTCCACCTCCAAACCCGCGGTCTGGAGATACTGCTCCGTCGTGCCAAAAATCACCACCCCGCCCGTGCTGCGGTTCAGGTATCGGACCGAGCGGCTGGTCTGCACCACCGGCGCGACCGCGCTGGCCAGGGTCATCTGTCGCTCCACTACTTTGACCTGGTCGAGCGTGATGTCCCGCCGGTTGTTGACCTTGATCCACTCCTCCTCGCTGTTCACGAACCAATTGACCCGGTCGGCAAACAGAATGTCCGCGCCCAGCACGGAGACGCTCTGGCGAAACGAGCGGTTCAGCCCGTCAATGGCCGCGCCCATCAAGGTGACGCTGACCACGCCGATGATGATGCCCAGGGTGGTCAGCCCGGCCCGCATTTTGTTGGCTCGAATGGCGTCCCAGGCGATGAGCAGGCCCTCCTTGATCTCGACGAAAAAATTCACGCCCCCGCCCCCGTTTTCTTCACGACCTCGTCCCCGGCGATCAGCCCGTCGCGGATGCGAATCACGCGCCGGGCGTGCCGGGCGACCTCCTCCTCGTGAGTGACCACAAATATCGTGTTGCCCTTGTCGGAAAGAACCCCCAGCAGGGCCATGATCTCCTCGCCGGTTTTGGAGTCCAGGTTTCCGGTGGGCTCGTCGGCCAGGATGATGGAGGGGCTGTTGACCAGGGCGCGGGCAATCGCCACCCGCTGCCGTTGTCCGCCGGACATCTCGTTGGGCTTGTGGTGCACCCGGTCGGCCAGACCGACGCTGCCCAGCACTTCCAGGGCGGCGCGGCGGCGCTCCCCGGAACCCATCCCCGAGTATATCAGGGGCAATTCCACATTGCGCAAGGCGTCGGCTCGCGGCAGCAGGTTGAAAGTCTGAAAAATGAAACCGATTTCCCGGTTGCGGATTTCCGCCAGACGATTGTCATCCAGTTCGCCGACGTTCGTGCCGTTCAACTCATAGACGCCCGCGGTGGGGGTGTCCAGGCACCCCAGCAGGTTCATCAGTGTGGATTTCCCCGAGCCAGACGGCCCCATGATCGCCACATATTCGCCGCGCCGGACCTCCATCGAAACATCGCGCAGGGCGTGGATGGTCTCCCCGCCCATCTGGTAGAGGCGGGTGATGTGTTCCAGGCGGATCAAGCTCACGAGCGGTGTCCTCCAATCACTTGCCGGTCAGTTTGCGGTCGTTTTGGGCTCCTTGCCCGCCTCCCCCGCGCCTGCCGTCGTCACTCTCTTCCCATCCTCCAAATCCCGGTTGATGGCCTTGTAACTGCCCGTGACCACCACATCCCCTTCGCGCAGGCCCTCGGTGATTTCCGTGTAGTTGTCATCGCTGATCCCGCGCTTGACGGGCGCCGCCTTGACGTGGTCGCCTTCCACCACAAAAACGACTTCCACCGGCTTGGCCGGCTCGCCGGGTTTGCCGGAGGAATTGGTTGCGGACGGGAGACTGGAGGGCGGGGCGTTGCTGGCGGCGGCAACAGCGGCGTTGGGGGCGGTGGCGTTTGGCGCGTTGCTGGCGGCGGCCGCAGGGGCGTTGCTGGCGGTCGGGGAGTTGGTCAGTCCCGCCGCCGGATGGGGCAGGCGCGTGGTGACGGATTGAATCGGCGCGCTCAGGGCGTTGGTGCGTTGGCGGGTTTCAATCTCGGCCGTCACCGACATTCCCGGAAGAAAATTCTCCTTTTCTGTCACGCGAATTTTCACCTGGAACTTCGTCGCGTCCGTCGTGCTCGATGTGGAGGCCCCGCCGGTGGTGCTGGTGTCGTTGTTGTTCGCCGAATTGGCCACATCGGTGACCACGCCGTTGAATTTCTGGTCTTTGAAGGAGTCCACCTCCAAATGGACCTTCTGGCCGGCGCAGATCAACACCACGTCCACCTCGCCCACGTCCACCCGCGCCTCCATGGTGTTCAAATCCGCGATGGTCATGATCTCCGTGCCGGCCATCATCGCCGTCCCAACCACCCGCTCGCCCTTCTGCGAATTGAGCTTGCTCACCGTGCCGTCCAGCGGCGCGTATATGGTGGTCTTGGAGAGGTCCGACGCGGCCGATTGCAGCGAGGCGTACGCCATCGCCACCGATTGTTCGGACCCGTCGAGCGCGGTTTTGGCCACGTCGTAGGTCGTTTTGGCCGTGAGATAATCGGAGTCGGAAATCAGATTGGCGGCGTAAAGGCCCTTGCTGCGCTCGTATTCCAGCCGCGCCTTTTCCAGGCTGGATTGCGCGGAGTTCGTGTTGGCGACGGCCAGGCGGTAGTTTGCGGCGGCGGAATTGCTGGCCGCCAGGTAATTGTCCGGCTTGATCTTGACCAGCAGATCGCCCTTGCGGACCTGCTGGCCCTCCTTGACCCCCAGTTCAATGATCTCGCCGCTGACCTCGGGGCTGATCTTGACTTGCACCACCGGCTCGATCTTCCCGTTGGCCATCACCTTCTCGACCAGGTTGCGGCGCAGCACCTTCTCCGTCTGCACAGAAATGGGCGGGTCCTGTTTCTTCAGAGCCGCCATCAGCGCCAGCGCGACTCCGGCCGCGACGACAATCGAAACCACCACAATTTTTTTTCTGCTTCTGCTTTTTGCCATTTGTTTCCTTTGGCGTTTGAGAAAAACTCCCCCTTGCTCCCGGAAATTCGCCTGCCGGCATGTTGGCCCATGCGCCCGCCCCGGTCAAGCGCGCGCCAAGCGCCCCCGGCCTTCGGCCGGGTCGGCGAGGTTCCCCGGTTCCCCGGAGCGCTCCTTCCCGCCCCGGTGCGCGGGCGCGGGAGCATTCTTCCAATCCCTCCGTCTAACCCAATATGAAACGATTATTCTTTCTCTCGGTTTTGGCCCTTTTGGCGGGCACGGTCTCCTCCGCGCGGGCGGACGGGTTGATCATCGTGGATGAGGCCCACTGGCGGGTCGTCCCGCACCCCGGCCCCTACCGGCCCTACGCGCCCCTGGAAATCACCTCGCATCACGTCAACGTGAAGATCGCCGGCCAGATCGCCACCACTTCGGTTGACCAGGACTTTTACAACCCCAACCCGGAGCGCCTCGAAGGCACCTATCTGTTCCCCATCCCGCGCGGGGCGCAGATTGACAAGTTCGCCATGGAGATCGGCGGCCAGCAGGTGGAGGCCGAACTGTTGTCCGCCGACAAGGCGCGCGGCATCTACGAGGACATCGTCCGCAAACTGCGCGACCCCGCCCTGCTCGAGTATGCCGGCCAGGATGTCTTCAAGGTGCGCGTCTTCCCCATCGAACCCAACAGCCACAAGCGCATCACCCTGTCCTATTCGCAAGTCCTCCCCTCCGATTCCGGCCTGGTCAGCTATGTCTATCCGCTCAACACCGAAAAGTATTCCGCCAAACCCATCAAGGACGTCAGCATCTCCGTCCAACTGGAAAACAAGCGCCCGCTCAAGACCATCTTCTCCCCCAGCCACACCGTCGAAATCAAACGCGACGGCCCCAACCGCGCCACCGTTGGCTACGAGGCCGGCGACGCGCGGCCGGACACCGACTTCACGCTCTACTTCGCGCCGGAGCAGGACGAGATCGGCCTGAACTTGCTGACCTCCAAAACCAGCGGCCAGGACGGCTACTTCCTGCTCATGGCCTCCCCCGGCGTGGATGTCAACGAGCGGCAGGTGGTGATGAAAGACCTCGTCTTCGTGCTCGACACTTCCGGCTCCATGTCGGGCAAGAAGATCGCCCAGGCCCGGAAAGCCCTGCAATTCTGCGTGGACAACCTCAACGACGGGGACCGCTTTGAAATCCTCCGCTTCTCCACCGAAGTCGAGCCGCTCTTTGACAAGCTGGCAGACGCCTCCCCGGCCAACCGCGAGAAAGCCGACAATTTCGTCCAGGACCTCAAGGCCGGCGGCGCCACCGCCATTGACGACGCCCTGCAAAAGGCGCTCTCCATGCGGCCCGACCGCGGCGACCGCCCCTTCGTCGTCATTTTCCTGACCGACGGCATGCCGACCATCGGCGTCACGGATGAAAGCCAGATTCTGTCCAACGTCAAACAAAAAGACGGGGGTCGCACCCGCGTTTTCTGCTTCGGCATCGGCACCGATGTGAACACCCATCTGCTGGACAAACTGGCCGAGCAGACCCGCGGCGCCAGCCAATACGTCCTGCCCGAGGAGGATTTGGAGCTGAAAGTCTCCAGCTTCTACTCCAAGATCAAGGAGCCGGTGCTGGCCAATCCGACCTTGTCGTTCACCGGCGATGTCCGCCCCGCCAAACTTTATCCCTCGCCGCTGCCCGACCTCTTCAAAGGCGAGCAACTGGTCCTGGCCGGGCGTTATTCCGGCAACGGGAATTCCGCCATCACCATCCAGGGCATGGTCAACGGCGCCACCCGCAAATTCACCTACGAGGCCGCCTTCCCGCGCGAATCCTCCGACAACCAGTTCATCCCGCGCCTCTGGGCCACGCGCCGCGTCGGCTATCTGCTGGATGAAATCCGCCTGCACGGGGAAAACGCCGAACTGCGCGACGAAGTCACCGATCTGGCCCGCCAATATGGCATCGTCACCCCCTACACCGCCTACCTGATCGTGGAGGACGAATCCCGCCGCGCCGTCCCCCTGGCCATGCGCTCCCTGCAAAACATGGACCAAGACAAGACCGTGCGCGCGGAAGCCGCCAAGAGTTGGTCCGCCTTGAACTCCGCCCTCGATGGCGGACAGGCCATCGCCGGCTCCCAACTCAACGACAGCCTCAAAAACGCCGTGGTCAGTGGCGCCTTTGATCAAACTGCAATCGCCGGGGGCGGAATGGGCGGCGGCGGCGGCGGTGCCAGACGCGGCGGAGGTGGGGCAGGGAGAGCCTACGCCATGCAATCGCTGGGCTTGCCGCCGATGGCAGCAACCTCGCCGCAACCCCTCGCATCGCCGGAAGCCAAGGCCCGTCAGCAATTGGTGGACTACGCCAGCCAGGCGCAATTTGTCAACGGCCGCAATTTCTTCCAGAACGGCGCGCAGTGGATGGACGCCGAGGTTCAGAACAACCAGCAGGCCAAACACGTCCGCATCCAGTTCAATTCCTCGGACTATTTCCAATTCGCGGCCACGCACCGTCAGGCGCTGCAATGGCTGGCCCTGGGCCAGAACGTGCAATTCGTCCTGGACGGCGTCGTTTACGACATTTACGAATGAGACCCTTCCACCCCCTGTAACCAAATTTTGACAGCGTTGGCCGGCTTGTCCGCCCCAATTCGGAGCCGGCGACCGAAACCAAATCGCGTCGGGCGGGTTGAATCCTTGACAGCGCGGTTGGCGGAGGGCAATTCGTGAACAAATTGTATTCATATAAACCCGCCCTTCGCCTCGTTCACACCGCGCCGGAAAGGAATGCAGTTATGAAAAACAATGTCACCCGCAAAACCGGCTTCACCCTCATCGAAATCATGATCGTCGTGGCCATCATCGGTATCCTGGCGACCATCGCCATTCCCAACTTCATCCGGGCGCGCCAGGAGGCCCAGACCAACGCCTGCATCAGCAACCTGCGCTGCATTGACAACGCCAAGCAGCAATGGGCGCTGGAACAGCGCCAGCAGGACACGGCCACGCCGACGGGTGGCGACCTCCAGCCCTACCTGGGCCGCACCTCCGCCGGGAGTCTGCCTTCCTGCCCGGCGGACGCCGCGCAGACCTTCGCCACCAGCTACGACCCCCAAAGTGTCGGGACCCGGCCGGTCTGCCTGGTCATCCCCGCAACCCACCTCCTGCCCTGACCGGCCTGGATGTTCCCCGCTGAAGAAAGGCGGCCCGTTAGGAAGCTCCCACGCTTCTTAACGGGCTTGCCGGGGCGTCTCGCCAAGGCGCGAAACCGCGCGCATCGCAGGGCCCGCCCTGCCTTTGCCTCACGACCCAACACTGCATGACAAAAGCGGGTCGTCCTTTCGGTTCAGGCCGGTTTGGGGACGTCCATTCTTTCAAACATTTTGCGCAGCCGCCGCAGCGCGATCTCCTGGATTTGCCGGATGCGCTCGCGCGTGACCCCGAATTTCTTTCCCACATCCTCCAGCGTGATGTCGCCTTTGCCGTCCAGGTCGAAACGCAGCGCCAGAATGGCCGCCTCTCTTCGCGGCAGTTTGGCCATCACCTTGCGCAACAGGTTCGCGTCGGCCTTCAACGCCATCGCTTGGAACGGCGAGTCGGCCCGCTCGTCCGCGACCACGTCCGCCACCCGGTTGTCCGAGTCCTCCCCCAGCGGGGAATCCAGGGACATGGGGGCCAGCGCGGCCTGCCGGTATTGGCGGACCCGCGCGATCGGGATGCCCGTTTCGTCGGCGATCTGCTCGTCGTCCGGCTCCGTCCCCTGTACCTCCTGCAACTTGAGCGCCGTGCGGCGGATGTGGGAGATTTTGTCCACCACATGCACGGGAAGGCGGATGGTCTTGGATTGGTTGGCCAGGGCGCGGCGGATGGACTGCTTTATCCACCAGGAGCCGTAAGTGGAAAACTTGGCGCCTTTGGCCGGGTCAAACCGCTCCACGCCCTTCATCAAACCGATGTTCCCCTCGTTGATCAGGTCCAGCAACGGCAGCCCAAAATGCTCGTAGTCGCGCGCGATCTTGACCACCAGCCGCAAGTTGGCCTTGATCATCTGTTCCCGCGCCTTGCGGCTGCCTTTCTTGATCCGGCGCGCCAGTTCGATTTCCTCCTCCGGCGTCACCAGCGGTGTGCGTCCCACTTCCTGCAGGTAGAGGGTCAGGGACGAATTCTCGTCATAACCGTCCCGCTCCACCTCGGCTTCGGAGATCGGGGGATCTGGCAGCCGGTTCAGCGGCGCGACCACCGCGGCGCGGGCCGGATTCCGGCGCTGCGAACGCCGCCGGGAAAGCACCATCCCGGGCGCGACGTATCGATGGCGGCGGAGCCGGCCATTCCTTGGGGCCAATGTCATGGGCGAAATCATATCGGAGTCTCAATCCTCCACCCCTACTCTAACCCATTTTTGCCATTTTGCTTGAAAAAAATGCTCATCCGCCAAAAAAATAGTTTAGGTGCCGTCAAGAAATAGACTTTACGAGATGACGCCGGGATTTTGGCGGCTGGCAAGGCGCGACGAAGGAGAATATCCCTCGTGGATCTTCGACTGAGGAGCAACGCCGCCAGCCGCCAAAAGGACCAGCCAGCTTGTGAAGGTTATTTCTTGACGGCACCTTGCTGCGGTTGGGCCGCTTTGACCATCTCTCGCGCCAGGTCGTCGCCGCTCCAGGCGTTGCCGGGCATGATCCAGCGCACCCGGCCCTCCGCGTCCACCACCACGGTGCGCAAGCTGTGGCTGATCGTGTGCCCGTCGTTCTGGAATTCTTCCCCGCACTGGTCGGCCAGCTCGGTGATCTCCTCCAGGCTTCCGGTCAGGAAGCTCCAGCGGGCCGGGTCATAATGGTAGCGCCGGGCGTAATCCAGCAGCGCCGCCGGGGTGTCGTTGGCGGGATCAAAGGTGATGGACAACAGGCGCCAGCGGGTCGGCGCCCCGGCCAGGAGCGGCAGTTTCTCCTGGACGCTGGAGAAGTGCTCCGACAACAGCGGGCAGGCCGTCGGAAACGGGCATTTTGTAAAGAAGAAGGTCAACGCGATGACCTGTCCCCGGTACGCCTCCAAATGGACCGCCTGGCCCAGTTCATTGGTGAAATGATAATCCGGCAGCCGGTCGCCCTCGCCCAGCGGCGCCAGCGCGCGCGTGACCAGGGATTGCACCGCCGGCGGGGCGGGCGCGGGCGCTCCCGTCGCTGGCGGAGCGTTGCTCAATTTGACGATCTTTTCGATCCAGCCGTCATGGCTCGTCACCATTATATGGAAGGAAACAAGATCCCCGGGCCGCAGACCGCCCAGTTCCTTCGCGTCCCTCACCTCAAAGGGCATCGTCATGGCGCCCATGTAATTGGAGACGGCCTCGTGCTGGATGACCACCGTTCTGCCGTCCGGCTCCAGCGCCCGGATCACGCCTCTGACGGCATAATCGCGCCTTTCCCCGCCGTTGGTTTGCAAGCCGGACGCCTTATCGCATCCCGTCAAGGCCAAAAGAAGGATCGCTGCCGCCTCGACGCAAAGTCGCCAAGTCGCAAGGACGCCATATCCGCCCCGATTGGGGGGGCATGGTTCAAAAAGGTTCCTTGAAATCATTTTCTTTGGGTTGGATATGCCGGGATATACTTGTACATGCCTGGATATACTTGGATCAAGCCCCATTGGCGCCCGCCTGGCTGGCGTACGGTTAGTTTGCATCTGGTTTGCGCCGCCCGCGCGCCTGTGATATTATCCTGAAAGTGTAGTGCAGGGAACGGCGGGTGAGTGGGCCAGACGCTCGAGGTGCGAATGAGCATCCCGGCTTCCCCGCCGCCCCTGCGAAATTCAGCCTTTCGGCGTTTCCCAATCTTGTGGATTATCGAACAAGCCCGGACTCTGAGGATAAATTGGCGCGATTGTGTTCAACTGCCTCTCAAAGGCGTCGTAATCGGTATGCAGTTTCATTAAGCCCACTACCGTCCCTAAGTGAACCAAAACCCCACGGAAGCCAATGTCCTCACTGAGCCATGAATGCAGTTTATCCCCCGGATGTCCCCGCTCGGTTCTGCGCCCCTTGAGCTTTTGCAGTAGTCCAGGAGCCAATCGGCGATATATCAGATTGTTTGTAAGTTTTCCAAAATATTGCGGGAGCTTCATGTCTGGGCGCATTTCAACGCCGCGCAACCGGCACAGATGCTTGAAATAGTCCGATGGAAAGGTGCGCACCCATTTGCGCAATTGCTCGGAAAGGAATTCCTTGAGTTGTTCTTCCAGATCTCGGCGTGTTCCTTCAACCAGCTTTCCGCCGCCTCATATCCCGGGCACACACCCGCCACCTCCTGCCAGTAGCGCGCCGAATGGTTCATGTGCCGCAGGTGCGTCAACTCGTGCAGCAGGATGTAATCCCGCACAAACGGCGGCGTCTGGATCAGCCTCCAGTTCAAGGAAACCGTCCCGCGCCGCGAGCACGAGCCCCAGCGCGAGCGCTGATTGCGAACGGAAACCCGCCCCGCCGTCAATTGGCGCGCCGCCGCAAATTCCAAAACCCGCGGCGGAAATTCCCGCGCCGCCAGTCTCCACAAATGCCTCGCGATCCACGGGCGCAAATCCCCATTCACATCCGGGACCCTCACAACCTCGCCGCCGCACCGCACCGCACCGCTCTCCCCGTTCACCCCCGCTTCGATCCTGACCATCTCCCCGCGAAACAGAATCTCCGTTCCCACGAGCCATTGTTGCGGCTTGACTGGACATGCCGCGAGCCTCTCCAACTGTCGCGCGAGCCATTCCGTGTTTCGCTCCGCGAACTGTCGTCCCTCCCGCGCCGAACCCCGGCGTGGAATCGTCAACCGCGCCGAGCCGTCCGGCCGCAGACGAAGCAGGTTGCGGCGCGCCCGGTGATTCCGGACCATCACCAGCGGAATCCGGCGTCCCCCCGCCGCCAGAGAGCTTCCCTCCAACTCCGCCTCCCCCCGTTTCAAAAAGAAATCCAGCGCCATTCCCCCAGTAAAACACCCGCCCCCCCATTTGCGACAACTTCCAATTTCTCTTGGAATAATAATGCGCAAGGATATGCGAAGGTCTAAGCTGTCCTTGGGTATGCTGGCATCCGACAAGAAATATCTGGAACTGGTGACGAACGCCGTCGCCGTCTGTGCGAACTATAGGCCGAAGTTCGGGCAAGGGCGCAAGGCGGGGCTGACGCTCGCCGAGTTTCAGGAGCTTTACGAGTCTGACGAGTTCTATTCTTGGTTCGGTTTGAGTTCGCCGTTGATGTATGCGGCTCACAAGGCTGCTGGCGGGATGACCTCCGTTTATCGGCAAATCGGCATTGGGTGCCAGTGGGTTTTTGGGGAGATCCTTCAGGATCACCTGGGCCTTACGGCAGAAGCGGCGAGTTGGTCGTACTCCGTAAGGTCTCGCGGCAAGAGGCGGCGCCGGTTGTCGCTCGACGGGCGCATCCCGCTTGACCAAATAGGCGACCCCGCAGCCAGGCAACGAGTTCAAAAATGGCGGGACGCCGCATGCCGCGACATCGGATTGCCCAATCCGACCCGACAAATCCTGCAAGGAGCCGTTTTTGAGGTCCGGCAGGGCTACAAGAGCAAGGATTCCAAACGGCAGAACGCCGACGTTGCAAACGCCTCGAACGCTTACGCCCATCAATACTTGCCGGTGGTGTTGCTGCTCTCCTCGCAGATTGATGGCGACGTGGCGGAGCGATACCAACGCGCCCGCTGGCTTCTTCTCCGCGGCACGACCAGGGGAACTTCGCTCGACAGCGCTTACGTGTTCACCAAAGAGGTGGTCGGTTACGACCTGGCGGCTTTCTTTCAACGCAACACCGCCGAACTCAAACGACGAATCGAAGGAATTCTCCAAAAACTGCTCAGTGAAAACTGACAATCAGACATTCCTTTTTGCCGACTTGGAAACGCCCCAGGCTCCCACACGGCAGAGAGCGCATCTGACGTTCAAGGCCAACCGTGGCTTGGGACGCCACAACTGGCTTCGTCTCACCCCGGCTTACTCCCGGCATTTGGTGGAGCATTTGGTTAGTCCACTCGGCTCTGCTGACCGTGTGTTGGACCCGTTTTGCGGGACTGGAACCACCGCGCTGACTTGTGCGGAACACGGCATCCGCGCGGACACGGTGGACATCAACCCGTTTCTCATCTGGCTCGCCAACGCCAAATTCACGGCGTACAAGCCGCAAGAGCGCGCGGAAGCGGAACGCTTTCAGGAGCGGTTGCGGTTGCCCTCCGAAAAAAACGGGTTCTGGCATCCGCCCCTGGCGGACATCGAAAAATGGTGGACGGAGGATGAACTCCTCCCTTTGTCCGCCCTCTTCAACTCCATCAAAGAGGCGGACGTTTCCGAGGCCGCCCGCAACCTCCTCTTTTCGGCCTTCTGCCGCGTCGCCATCGAGACGGCTTCCGTTTCCTTCGGCCATCAATCCATGTCATTCAAAACAAGAAATGGCGATGACGCCATCCTTACGACGTGTGCGAGAGAGCAAATTAGCGGCCTGTTTCGCAGGCGCCTGGCCGAAATCCTTGATGCGGCGGCGACAGAGTTGGACGGCTCGCTGGCCAGAGCGTTCCTTGGCGACTCCCGAAATCTCCACTCCACGCTCCGGGCCAGATACTCCTGTGTGATTACCTCGCCGCCGTATCCCAATCGGATGAGTTACATCCGAGAGCTTCGGCCTTACATGTATTGGCTGGGTTATTTGAGAAACGGACGACAGGCAGGTGAACTGGACTGGCAGGCCATCGGAGGCACCTGGGGCTGTGCGACGAGCAACTTGATGCGGTGGCAGCACTCCGCCGAGGCCGTGGTGCCCTTCGCCGGCTTCGACAAAATGATTTCCGGCATCACCAAGCACAGTGAAATCTTGGCCCGCTATGTCCACAAGTACTTCGAGGACTGTGTGCTTCATTTCCGTTCCCTGGCGCGGGTGTTGCGCGGCGGGGCCGCCGTTCACTACATCGTGGGCAATTCCAAGTTTTACGACGTGATGGTTCACACCGAGGAGATTTACGCCGTGTTGATGCGTTCTCAGGGTTTCCAAGAAGTCCACATTGAGAACCTACGCAAGAGGAATTCCAAAAAGGAGCTGTTCGAGTTCGTCGTCAGTGGGGTGTTCTCACCATGAGGCGTTGGATTCCCCGGTCTCTGAACCCAAGCCAAGCCTCTGTCCACCAGCCATTTGCCAATCCCCACTGTTCCCGCCCCCGGCATCCCGAATCAAAACCCTGTTCCCTACGTTATCTCCTGTGAGAAGATTCCGCCCCCGCCTTCGGAGCCAGGGCGGCTCCATCTGTGTTGATCTGTGTGAATCTGTGGCAAAACCCGCTTTTCCCGCGTTTGGGGCCAAGGCCCCCCTTTCCGCTAAACCGACAAATAAAAGCTTGACTTTTATTAACAATTGTGATTCAATAGGCCGCATGGAAGGAAACGTGCCATGCAACGCCGGAACCGGCGGAAAGCCGCCACAGCATCAGGAGAGAACCAGACGCACTTTATCGTTAAAGCCAGGCCCGCATCGGGACCAACCCCAATGCCAGGCAACCCGAATCGCTCAGGCCGTCCGATTCTCGATTCTTCCACCCTCCAGATCAAGGCCAATCAAGGTTAATGAAGGTAAATGAAGGTTAATGAAGGTTAATTTAACCAAAAAACATCCCCCCCCACCACCCCAAATGGCAAAAAATGTAAAATCCGGGCAGTGCATGGACCCCGGCCAGCTCCAATCCATCCCCCCTTTCCGCCATGCCGATCAAGGCCAATCGTGCGTAATCGTGCATAATCGTGCTATTTTTTCACTTCTGATATGCGCGCGGTCAGGCTAAACTCCCCTCCAACAAAAATGCGTCGCTCCCATTCCATCCATTCGTCCCAATCCCCGCGCCAAAAGCGCCTCCTCACCGTCCTGGCCGCCGCCCTCGCACTCTGCGGGCCTTCAAACCGGGCGCTGCCCTCCGGCATGGCCCTTCCCCCCGCCGTCCCATTCGCCGACCCCGCCGCCGGACAGGCGCTGGCCGCCCAAATCCGCTCCTCCGTGCCCACCGAGGATTCCGACATCCACGGCCTCCTCCTCATTGACTCCAAGGCCGGCCACAAGGAAATCCCCGTGGATTGCCAGGTCCTCGTCCATCCCGACTCGGGAGACTGGCAGACCATCTACCAAACCACCGCCACCAACCAAATCAACGCCGAGCGCCTGGTCATCACCCACGGCCCCGCCCAGCCCAACGTGTATCTTTACAACGGCGAAAAAATCGCCCCCGCCGCCACCGCCATCCCCTTTGCCGGCTCCGATTTCTCCGTCGGCGACCTGGGCCTGGAGTTCCTGCACTGGCCCGGCCAGGCCGAGTTGAAGGGCGAGATGCGCCTGGGCCAGCCCTGCCACGTCCTCCTGAGCACCAACTCCCCCCAGGGCGGCGTCGCCGCCGTCAAATCTTTTATTGACAGAGAGAGCGGCGGCCTGCTCATCGCCGAGGCGACCGACACCAACGGCGTCCTGGTCAAGAAATTCTCCCTCCACGGCAGCAGCTTCAAAAAAGTCAACGGCCAGTGGCATCTGGAAAAAATGGAGATTCAGAACGAAATAACCGGCTCGCACACTGTCCTGAAATTTGATATGCCCAAGGACTGAATGAGTGATCTCGCCTGGAGACTCGTCGCGGACATCGCCTTTGCGGTGGCGATGGCGGCCATTGCCTTCGCCCTGGCCTGGCGCAGTCTCAAAAGAAGCGAGGACCCGCCGCGCTTGCTTGTCAAATGGACCATTACCTCCCTTCTGGTATCTGTGACCATCTGGCTGATGACCTTCTTTCCGGACGCCTGGTGGCCGGCCATTTCCATTCCGCCGGCGTTTACAATAGGACTTCTCTGGGCGCCCAGCGTCGGCGCCATGATGGCCCGGTGGTTGTGCGGCGACATGGACGGAGGCAACACCGAGCTGGAACCCCAGCCCTTCTATTCCGTCGCAGAAACCAAGCGCCGCAACGGCCATCCTCATGAGGCCATCCAGATTGTGGACGAGCAACTGGCAAAACACCCCGGCGATTTCCCCGGCGTCATGCTCATGGCCTCCATCCAGGCCGAGGACTTGAATGATCTCCCCGCCGCCCAGGCCACTTTGGAACGCTGGATCCAAGGCCCCGCCTCGACCCCGTCCGGCATCGCCTCCGCCCTCTCCACCATCGCCGACTGGCAGCTCAAATTCGCCCAGGACCCCGAGACCGCCCGCGCCGCTTTCGAGCGGATCGTCACCTCATTCCCCGACACCCCCCTCGCGCATCGCGCCGCCCAGCGTCTGGCCCATCTGCCCACCCTCGAGCACCTCCTGGCCTCCAAAACCGCCGCCACCCTGGTGCTGCGCCACGGGGAAAAAGACATCGGCCTGCGCAAGGATTTCATCCCGCCGGGGCCGCCGTCCGCGGATCCCGACGCTATGGCGGAGAGTTTGGTGGAGCAGTTGCAGAAGCACCCGGCGGACACAGAAGCGCGGGAAAAACTGGCCCACCTCTACGCCGAACATTTTCACCGGCTCGATCTGGCCGTCGAACAACTCGAACAATTGATCGGCTTTCCCAACGAGTCGCCCAAACACATCGCCCATTGGCTCAATCTCCTGGCCGACCTCCACATCCGTTGCGCCGACGACGCGCCCGCCGCCGAGGCCGCCCTGCGCCGCATCCTGGAGCGGTTCCCCGACACCGCCCTGGTCGCGCCGACCCTGGCCCGGCTGGCCTCGTTGCGCGGGGAGTTGAAAGCGCGCCAGAGAACCCCTCTCAAGACGCTGGGCCACTACGAAAAAGACATCGGCCTCAAACCCACTAAGGGGTAGGCACCAACTGGATCGCGATTTCCTTGTCCAACTGGGACGCCAGGTCAATGTCGCCGCCCATCGGGCCGCGGGCCTGCACTGTCAGTTCGGTGGTTTTGTCGTCCACCTTGGTGACCTTCACCCAGACATTGCGCTCGTTGACTTTGGCCTGGAACGTATTGTTGACAACATTGTTCACCAGCAGCTTGCCGTCGCGGTTGAGCACCACCAGTGTGGCGGCGGCCACCTGGTCCGTCGTGCGCTGGTACAAAGCTGTCCGCGTGTCCCTCGTCAGCGGCATTCCAGGGGTGTGATGCCCGTCCGGGGTTGAAACACAGCCGGGGCCGAGCGCCAACAGGGCGCCGCAGGCCGCGGCCAAAAAAATGTTCGTTTTCATAATTTTCATCTCGCTCTCTATGCAAATCCCCGCCGCCCCCGCCGTCAAGCACCAATCCGCATTTCATTCCCGAAAATTCCGGAACCCCAGCGCCACCGGGAAATCATGCCCCCGCACCGCCGCGATCACCGACTGCAATTCATCCCTCCCCTTGCCCGTCACCCGCACCGCGTCCCCCTGGATCTGCGCCGTCACTTTCAATTTGGTCTCGCGGACAAACGCCGCGATTTGCTTGCCCACCGGCTGCTCGATCCCCTGTTTGATCTTGACCACCTGCCGCGCGCGCCCCAGCGGGGAGACCTCCGGCGCGACGGTCTCCACGTTCTTGAGGCTGACCTGCCGTCTGGCCAGCTTGCCGATCACGATCTCATGGAGCGCCGTCAGTTTGAACTGGTCCGGCGCGGAGAGCTTGATCTCGTTCCCTTCCAGGATGATCTCCGCGTTGCTGCCCTTGAAATCAAACCGGTTTGCCAGTTCCTTTTTCGCCTGGTTGACCGCGTTTTCAATCTCCATCGAGCTGACTTCCGAAACAATGTCGAATGACGGCATGGAGCACAATTAACCCCGCTTTGAAAAAAGGGAAACCAAAAGTGAGGGAGCCGCTCGCCGGGTCACTTCACCGACACCAGTTTTACGGTCATATCCTGGCGCATCTGGTTCGTGATGCTCTGCGTCTCGCCGGCCGCGCCGGCGGTTCCATTCGGGTTCATGGGTATCTTCATGACCATCGTCATGTCCTGCGTCATGCTGGCGCCAATGGTCATCCCCAGTTCCGGGTCGAACCAGGACACCCCCGAAGTGGTGCCCTCCAGATTGGAAACCGACATATCGGCCGGTTTCGCAGCCGGATCGGGTTTCGCTTTGAGGGTTCCCTGAAACTCCAGGCGGGCGCAGTTTCGTTGCTCGTGCGTTTCCCAGCCTTTCAAGGTGACATTGTAGTTCATCACCAGGATGCCCATGTTTGCCATCGGAACCTCGTACTGAACAGGCCAAGTGTCTCCCGGTTGCGCCGGTTTGGGCGGCAGGATGCGGTAGTGGCTCATCAGCTCCTTGAAGTAACTCTCGCTAAACATGCTCTTGAGCGTCGCGAATTGATCCGCCGGCCCGCCGGACGACAACCGGTTCACCAATTCCTCCACGCCTTCCATTCGCTCGACCCCGCTGCTGGCGTTGAGGAAAAACCGGATTTTGGAGCCGACGATCTTTCCGAACATGTCGGCCACCGAGTTTGCCTTGTCCGCCGGCGGTTTCTTGGCCGAATCGTAATCCAGCACTGTCGCGCCTCCCGACGTCATCCCCATCCGGGCGCTGAGGAATTCCATCTCCACTTCATGCCCGCCGTCGGGGTTTTCCTTCAGCACGGTCATCCCGAATCCCTGTCCCAGGGTCATGTCCTCCTGGATGGGGGCGGGCTGGCCCGGAACGGTGAGTTCCATGCTCTGTTTCATGTCCATGTCCTGCACGATGCGTTCGCCCGGGGGCCATTTCAATTTCAGCTCCACCGGGCCGCTGGGCGTGGCAAAGGCGGAGGGCTTGTTCAGCTTGTCGGATTTGCCGCAGCCCGCCCACGGCAGAGCCAGCGCCAGCGCGGCGGCGATCAGGAAGAGATTCTTATTCATGGTTGTTGTTTTCCGAATGAAACATCGCGGCGGGCCTTTGTTCAAGCTGTCTTTTGGCTCATATCGCAATGTAAGTATGGAAACGAGCCAAAGAGGTGACAAAATCACGCCATGCTGGTACTTTCATCGCAACATGAAATCACATCTTTTCCTCGGCGGATTGTTGTTGTCGGGATTGGCCGCTCTGGCGGCTTCGTCCGCGCCCGCGCAAGCGCCGGCGAAGTTTTTCCAGGATTCGGACATGATGAACATCGGCGTTTATTATTATCCCGAGGCCTGGCCGACCAATGAATGGCCGCGCGACATCGCCAACATCAAAAAAATGGGCCTGGAATTTGTCCACATGGGCGAGTTTGCCTGGGCCTTCATGGAGCCGGAGGAGGGGAAATATAATTTTGATTGGCTGGAGGAGGCCGTCCGGCTTTGCGCCCAGAATGGATTGAAGGTGGTCCTCTGCACGCCCAGCCCAACGCCGCCGGCCTGGCTGGTGGAGAAATACCCCGAAGTCCTGATGGTGGACGCCGCCGGTCGCCGCATGGAGCACGGCTCCCGCGAGCAGGCCTCCTGGTCGGTCCCGCGCTACCGCGAGGAGGTGGGAAGGATTGACGCCGAACTGGGCAGACGCTTCGGCAACAACCCCGCCGTCTGGGGCTGGCAGCTTGACAACGAACTGAGCCATTACGGCAAGGACTTTTCTTACGATGAAAATTCCCAGAAGAAGTTTCGGGAGTGGCTCCAGCAGAAGTACGTCACGATTGACCGGCTCAACCAGGATTGGGGCGACGCGTTCTGGTCGCAAATGTACCAGAACTTTGATCAGATCCGCATCCCCAACCAGGCGGAACTGGTCGCCTCCCCCAACCAGCACGCCCTGCTGGATTTTCAGCGGTGGTTCGCGGCGGAGGCGGCGGATTATCTTCGGTTCCAGGCCGGAGTGCTGCGGCTTTACTGCGGCCGGCGCCAGTTCATCACCAGCAATTTCATGAACGACCACAGCGCGGTTTATCCGCCGCTCAACGGGGGGGACTTTGACATCATCACCTGGACGCTCTACCCCGCGCACGGAAACGTGGAGCCGGGGGCGCTGGGATTCCGACTGGGCAACGGGAACGAAATGAGTTTCATGCACGATTTCCTCCGCAACATCAACGGCGCGGAGGGGCTGATGGAGCTTCAGCCCGGACAGGTCAATTGGGGCGAGGTCAATCCGCTGCCCTATCCGGGGGCGGTCTATATGTGGATCATGCGGGCGTTCGCCGCCGGGTCCAAGACGGTCTGCACCTATCGCTATCGCGAGCCGCTTTTTGGCAACGAGCAATACCACTACGGCCTGGTCGGCACCGACGGGGTCACCCCCAGCATCGGCGGCGAGCAGTATTCCCAGGCCGTGCATGACATCGCCAAACTGCGCGCTCTTTACAATCCCTCCGCGCAAATCCCCAAGGCGTACGAGGCGCGCCGGGTCGCCCTGCTCTACAACGTGGAAAACCGATGGGACATGGACAATCATCCGCAAACCACACGCTGGAGCTCGATGGGCCATGTCTTCAGGTATTATGGCGCGGCCAAACGGCTCGGCTGCCCGGTGGATGTCCTCACCGAGGACAAGGATTTCTCCCGCTATCCCTTTCTCATCGCGCCAGCCTGCCAGTTGGTGGACGCCAAGCTGGTGGCGCGGTGGAGGGAATACGCGGAAAACGGCGGCCACCTGGTCCTGACCTGCCGGACCGGCGAGAAGGACCGGCGCGGCCAATTGTGGGAGGCCCCGTGGGCGGGACCGATCCTGGATTTGATTGGCGCGAGAATCACGGCCTACGATGATTTGCCCGCCCCCTTCGTGGCGCACGTCAGCGCCGCCGGAAAAACCTACGAGTGGGCCTCCTGGGGGGAGCAGTTGGAGCCGGCGTCGCCGGAGACCAAACCGCTGGCTCATTACTCCGACCAGTTTTATTCCGGCAAAACGGCGGCCGTCACGCGCCATCTGGGCAAAGGCACGGTGACTTATGTGGGGGTGGACACGCTGGAGGGCGATCTGGAAACCGACCTGCTCCGCGGCGTGCTGAAGGACGCGGGGGTGGGCGCGGCCAATTACGACGCCCAATTTTTCGTGGACTGGCGCGACGGCTTTTGGGTCGCCACCAACTTCAGTTCCAAGGACCAGCCCGCGCCCGTTCCCAAGAACGCAAAATTTCTATTGGGGCCCAAAATCCTCCCCCCCGGCGGCGTCGCGGTCTGGACGGAATAATACCATTTCGCTGATATGATCGCTGCAAAAAGGCAGCGTCTTATCCAATTTCCTGTCCATCCAGCGCTTGACCGGCAACTAGAAAAGCGCTGATCAACTCGCCCTCGCCGCAGACTGTAAAGCCGGGAAATCTCTTAAACCACCTGCCGGCCGGAACCTCCGGTTCGGTGTCCAGCAATGAGCCAGCAGGACGAGATTCTCGTAGGAAATGCTTCGTTGGCGCACTCGGGCCAGCAGATGGACAAGGAGCCTTTCGGGGAGTTTCTCGCGGCGAATTTTAGGCATCCGCTTGCCCGCCGTAGAATCCACGCACAATCTCGGACTGCAACCGGTCGGCCTCCAAGGGGTCTTTCTCCTCGACCATTTCCTTTGCCAGTTCGCCCAACTCGCCAGGTGTCAGAAGGCGGATTTCCCCGGCATTTCGGACAAACTCGATGACCCGGTTCTGCTCCACGCGGGGCAGGCGTTTAATTTCATCAATGATTTCCACTGCTGTCATGTTGCCAGTGTCCGCGGTAGTGCGTTCGAATGCAAGCCGAGGATGGGAGAGAGGATTAAACTTGGCTTTGGCTGGCTCGTGGGCGAACCTCCCGCGCGATGTGGAAAGTCCGGACACTTGGAGCATTTATGGATTTACATGACAGCCCCGCCGCTGGGGCGGGCGCGGCGACGCTGGCCTGCCGTTGCGTTCGTGAAAAAGGCTGTTGCACAAAACTCAAGTTGGAGATCCCCTGATGAAAAAGAAAGTCCTGTTCGTTTGCGTCCACAACAGCGCCCGCAGTCAGATGGCGGAGGCTTTTCTCAATCAAATGTGCGGGGAGGATTTCGAGGCCTTCAGCGCGGGTCTGGAACCGGGCAGGCTCAATCCCGTCGTCGTCGAAGTGATGCGCGAGATTGGAATAGATATTTCGCGCAACAAGACCAAGGCGGTTTTCGACATGTTCAAGGCGGGCAAAATGTTCTCGCACGTCATCACGGTTTGCGATGAGGCGAGCGCGGAGCGGTGCCCGGTTTTTGCGGGGGTGACGACCCGGCTGCACTGGAGTTTTGCCGACCCTTCGAGCTTCAAGGGCGCGCCAGAACAGGTTCTTCAACAGACGCGCGAAGTCCGCGACGCCATCCAGGAGAAAATCGAGCAATGGTGCGCCGAAATGTGCGGCAGGCCGTGTATGGAAACTGCGCGCTGATCAGCTTGGCCGCGCTGTCTGAGACGGCGCCGCTTTGATTCCCATTTCCGGCAAACCCAGGAAAGAAAGCATGAAAACAAAGAGTCAGATGGCGGAGAAAACACTTTTGGCGGGTTACAATTGCGCCCAGTCGGTTTTGGGCGCCTATGGCCCCGCGCTGGGACTGGATCGCGAGATGTCACTCAAGGTGGCCACGGGTTTTGGCGCGGGGATGGCGCGCCGGGGCGAGGTCTGCGGGGCGGTCACGGGCGGCATTCTCGTTTTGGGCCTGAAATACGGGCGCGGGGGCCGGCAGGACCGCTCGGCCACGGAGGAAACTTACCGGAAGACGCAGGAGTTGATGACCCGGTTCGAGGAGCGACACGGCTCCTGCTTGTGCCGTGTGCTGCTCAATGGATGCGACCTGCGGACAGCGCAGGGGCAGGCGTATTTCAAGGAGAATGATCTACTCCACAAGACGTGCGTGGGGTGTGTGCGGAGCGTGGTGGAGATTTTGGCACAGATTGTGGAGACGACTGAATCACTGCGGGTTTCCTGATTCCGTCCACGTTGGGGGGTTCATTTTGAGGCCGGAGATTTTGAGGGTGTAGGCGTATTTGCAGGGGGCGGCGGCGGGAAGTGTCACTTTAAGGCCTTGTGGGTCCTGGGTGAAAGGCAGATTGCCGTTGTTCCCGAGCATAACCACCGTTTGGATTTTGCCTGCCGCGGAAGAGAGCGAAGGGATGACGGCCTGCGCGCCGGGCCAGTTGCCAATGATGATGGCGTAGAGCGTGTCCGCCTTGACGGTGTAGCGGATGTTCAAAGCCCCCGCGCCGCGCGCGCCAGTTTCGCCAAACTTGATCCAGTTGTGGGTGCCGTAGATGGCCTCGCCGTTGACGTCCAGCCATTGGCCGACTCCCAGCAAGGTCGTCTGCTGGGCCTGGGGGAACGAGCCGTCGGACATGGGCGAGAGGTTCAGCAGCAGCGTCCCGTTTTTGCTGGCGGTGTCAGCCAGCCTGGAAACGATGGAGGCGGGGCCGGCGACAGCCATGTCGCTGGTGTAGCCCCAGGTGCTGCCGATGGGATCATCCACCACCCAGACCCCGGTGCGAATGCCCGACGGCGAGCGGGCGCCGATCTTCTCAAAATCAATGACGGAGCCGATGGTGTTGGTGTTGTTGCCGCCGGGCGCGTA
>JBEKAN010000013.1:0-23616 GCA_050015895.1 Verrucomicrobiota bacterium | reverse complement strand
CCCTAGCCCCAACAACACGGCGCTGAGCAGGATCTTCTCGTAGTGCTTCCTGAAAAATTGCATCAATGTCCCCCGCCGCTCAGTTTGACCACCTCCACCGAGAGCGTCACCCGAAGCAACCCTTCCGAAAGCACTGTCGCTGGCGCTCCGGCCCGTCCCCGCGAACCCGGCGCAGTCGCGCCCGGACGGGCCGGTGGCCTTGCTCCAGGCGCCCCCGGCCCTGCCGGCGCGCCGGGTGCGGCCGCGGGCGGGGTGGGCTGCGTCCCAGGCTGCGACCCCCCGCCTCCTCCGCTTCCATTGGCGCCGCCACTGCCACCGCCGCCGCGACCCCCGCCTCCACGACCCCCGCCGCCACGCCCGCCGCCTTCATAGCTCACGAACATCGGCCCCGCCACCAACCCATCCGCGCCGCCCGCCATCCGCTCGGCCGGCCTCCTCGGCGCGGTTTGCCCCCACATCGGTCGCGCCGCGAAAAAACCCGCCTCCCCCGGCGTCGCCTCCGCAATTGCCGCCGACGGAACCACGTTTCCCTCCGTGTCGTGCCGCACCGCGATAGTCTTGACTCGCATGAAACTGCCCGACCGCGCCAGCCCGCACAGCACCTCCGCCACATCCTGGCTGAGACCCCGGAAGCATATCTTGTACGGCGTCACAACTTCCGGCGCGTTGGTCGCCATCGCCGCGCCGAAATAGTCCGATCCCACTCCGTCGTCCGACGGCGACACCCGCACTCGCTGAAAACTCACCACCGACCGGATCTTCGCCTCATACAATATCCCGCAGATCGCCTTGATCTCCCCCAGTTGCTCCATCCACGGCCGGATGTTCTCCGTCGGGTAATTGAGCTTCGTCAACTGGTCCGTGAACCCGAACGCGAAGTTCGTCGGCAACTCCACCCCGGCGTTGGCCGCCGCCGTTCCCAATTCCTGCACCGTCTGCCCCAGATACGTTCGGAACCCCTGCTCGTCTTCCCGCGGCGGCACTGGCGCGGCCGGAATCGCCCTTCGAAAACCGTCCAGCAACTCGCTCACCTGCCTCTGGTCCTCCGTCGCCACTTGGATGTTGTGATCCGTCGGACCAATCGCCGCCTTGAGCAGGTTGGTCAACTGGCCCAAGTCCGACTGCAATCCCACCTGCACTGTGGACACCTGCTTCGAATTCTCGTAAAACAGCCAGCCGCAGTACCCCGTCAACCCCACCCCGGCCAGCAGGCCCAGCACAAAAAACACGTTTCGTTTGATCCACTTCATATTCAGAGCTTGTAGGGATGCCTCAAATGAACCGTCAGCGTGAAACTGAACAGGTTCGTCTCCTTCTTCTCATCCAACGGTCCCAGCATCGCGTCGCTGAAACTCGCCGAATTCGTCAGCCCCTGCTTCACCGCGTACGCCAGATCCGAGTTGGCCGACGGCGAGATCATCCGCCGGTCCACCCCCTTGCAGATGAGGTCAATATCGCTGATCTCCTGCCCCGTCCCCGCAACCGGACCCCGCGCCGCCGGCGCGCCCCGACCCCCGCGCGGCGGGGGATTGCGACCATACCTGCCGCCGTAGCTGGGCTGGTTCCCCCCGGGCGCGCTGTCGTCCGGCGTGTACGGGCTGCCCGGGGGCAGCTCCAGCTCAAAATCATCCACCCATACCCCCACATCCACGCTCGTTCCATTGTTGGCCCCCGCAAGCTTGGCCTGTGCGCCGGCCTCCGCCTCCATCATCACTTGCCTCACCTCCGCCAGAATCTTCATCCAGTAAAAGTGGCTCTCCGAAAGCTCCATCATCCCCTCCGCCTCCTTGTTCAACTTCGTCCGCGTGTCCATCGCCAACTTCAACTGCTGGCTCTTTTTCGTCATTTGCTCCAACGTGCGATGCACATCCTCCTTCTTCGCGCTCAGCACCTCCGCGATCTTCCCCTCCGCCAGCGCCACCATCAGCGTCGCCAGCCCCACACCCATCATCGCCGCCACCAGATACGGCTTCTTCTGCGCGAACTCCTGCCGCTGGATCGAGCTTTTCGGCATCAAATTCAACTCCACGGGACAATGCGCCAGATCCCTCAGCGCCAATCCCACCACCTCCCCCATCGCATGCGCGTACTTCGACAAATCCTCCAAATCCAGCCCCGGATCCAACTCGATGTTCCGCAACGGATTGAAATAATCCACCGGCAGATTCAGCTTCTCCGCGAAAAACTGCGCCGTGTACGGCATCACCGACGCCCCTCCCGATAGAAACAACCGCTCCGGCGCCGATCCCCCCTGCTGGCTGCGGTAAAACTGGATCGTCTGGTTCACCTGGATGTGCAGCCGCGTCATGATCTGCCTCGCGATCTTCGCGATCGCCGCCGCCTGCGGATCCTCCGGCTCCTCGTAGGCTCCCCCCAGGCTCACCGATCCCTTCTCCAGCTTGATCCCCTCCGCCTCCGCAAACCGCGTCTTCGACTCATTCGCGAAATCCTGCGTGATCGCGTTGGCCCCGATCGTGATGCTCCTCGCGTACACCTTCCCCTTCTCAAAAAACAGCAGATTGCTCGTCTTCGCCCCGATGTCCAGCAACATGCTGCATCCCTCCAGATCCCCGTAATTATACCGAAACGCGTTGCACAACGACGCCGACGACACATCCACCAGCTTGATCTTCAATCCCGCCGTCTCCCCCACCCGGAACAGACCCTCAATGATCTCCGACTTCACCGCCACCAACAACACCTCCAACTCGTTCGTCGCAGAAGTCCCCAATATCTGGTAATCCCACACCACCTCGTCCAGCGGAAACGGCACATTCTGCTGCGCCTCATACCGGATGATCTGCGTCGCCTTCGACGTGTCCACCGGCGGCAGCTTCACAAACTTCGAAAACACATGGAAACCCGGCGCGCACACATTGCTCTCCCTCGACACAAAGCTCTTCTCCCCAAGCAACTCCTGCAACGCCTTCAATATCGCCCCCTCCCTCCCGTCCTCCTTCGACCCCTCGATTCCCAGCGCCTTCACCCCATACTGCTTCAGGCGCAACCCACCCGCGGCGTTCGGTTCAAACTCCGCCATCTTCAAACTCCCCGCCCCAAAATCCACCGCCAAAAATGATTTCGTCGAATTTAACATGAACTGGTGAAAAATTTCGCTGTGTGTTACCGCAAATATCTTTGCGGGTCAAATGTTTTGATACAGAATTTTATCACAAGCTAAACACATGCCACAATCAAATCATCGGCTGCACCGCCGAAAAGCTGGACTCCTGCCCCCTTCCCTCGACCCCCCGCCCTCCGCCCCCCATTTCCCGCGTCAAATTCACCCAAAATGCGTGATTTTCCCGCCCCCGGCTGGTAGGGCGAGACTCCAGCACAGCATGCTGTGCATCGTCCTGTTGTTCCAACTTCGAGCCGTGACATTTCCCCCTTCCCAATCCCCTCGTGTGGTAGGGCGAGGCTCCGGCCGAGCCGTGACATTTCCCCTTTCCCAATCCCCTCGTGTGGTAGGGCGAGGCTCCTGCCGAGCCGTGACTTCTCCTTAGCAAAACTCCCCGTTCAGAGTTCCGCCTTCAGTCGGTTGACCTTTTAGCCTTTAGCCTTCAGCCTTTAGCCTTTACCATTCCCCCGCCATGTCCACACCCAACCACCTCCGCCCCCATCCCGGCGGCTCCCTCCTCTCCGTCAAACTCCAGCCACGCGCCTCCGCCGATCAAATCGCCGGTCCCGCCGGCGACGAACTCAAAATCAAAGTCACCGCCCCGCCCGTGGACGCCGCCGCCAACCAGGCGCTAATCCAATTCCTCGCCCAAAAACTCGATTGTTCCCGCAACCGCGTCGAGATTCTGCGCGGCCACAAATCCCGCCACAAACTCCTCAAACTCCACGGCATCCCCCCCGAAACCGCCCTCCAAAAACTCACCCCCTGACCCGCCGCGTAGTCACTTCAGCCTTCCGCCTTCAGCCTTTCCCCCTCCGATCGGTCCGCTCCGTCAGATCAGTCCGAAACCTCACCCGGTGCCAATCCTCAACTCCCGGCCACCCCTCGCGTCGCCCCCTCATCCAATGCGTCCCATCCGTCCCATTCCCCCCATCCCTCCCATCCTGCCGCTCCATTGCAGTCCATTCAAGTCCGTTGCCGTCCGTTGCCGTCCATCGCTTGCAAAAAGGTAACGATCTTGTCCTGCACCCCGATGCTTGCTTCTTCCTTTTTTTTTATTTCGCGGCGCCGCGCGATGTGGTAGTCTTCCTCAAGCAAAGCCGTACAACATGAAATCCAGCGATCAGCACTTTTAACTCATGACTCTGCACTCTGAACTCTAAACTCTGAACTCCGCGCTTTATGCCTTCCATCACACGTCGTCGTTTTCTGCGCCAGGTCGCCGGTTCGGCCGTCGCCGCCTCCCTCCCGCGGGCCGCTTTTGCCCAGTCCCCGTCCTCCTCCGCCCGCAAGCCCAACGTCCTTTTCATCATGTCCGACGACATGCGCGTGGAAGTCGGCTGTTACGGCAGCATGTTCAAAGCCAAAACTCCCAACCTCGACGCCCTCGCCTCCGCCGGCGTCCGCTTCGACCGCAACTATTGCCAGTTCCCCCTCTGCAACCCCTCCCGCTCCTCGCTCCTGACAGGCCGCCCTCCCACCAAGACCGGCGTGCTGGGCAACACCACCGCCTTCCGCAGCCTTCACCCCAATTGGGTCAGCCTCCCCCAATTGTTCAAGGACAACGGCTACATCTCCCTGCGCAACGGCAAAATCTACCACGGCGGCATTGACGACCCCAAGGCCTGGAACGACGCCTGGGATTCCCCCAGCAGCGACGGCGTCGGCCTCAACCGCCCCCTTCCGGAGCGGCCCGCCGATCCCAAGTCCGGCAATTCCCTGCCCGCCCTGCCCCAGGACTTGAGCCGCGCCGCCAACTCCGACCGCATCATTGTTCTTGACGGCGATGGCGGGGAGCACGGCGACTACCACACCGCCGACCGCACCATCGCCCACCTGCGCCAGTACAGGGACCGCCCCTTTTTCATCGGTTGCGGCTTCGTCAAACCCCACAGCCCGCCCACCGCCCCCAAGCGGTTTTTCGATTGGTACGACCCCGAAAAAATACAATTGACTCCCGATTTCGCCGACCGGCCCACCGTGCCGCCGGGTTTCCCTGACGCCGCCATCCGCAAGCACAACGCCGACCTGTTCATCGGCCGCACCGCCAGCGTCGCCGAGGCCCGCGAGGTCATCCGCGCCTACATCGCCTCCATCTCCTGGGTGGACTGGAACATCGGGCGCGTCCTGGCCGCGCTGGACGAGTTGGGCCTGCGCCAGAGCACCATCATCGTTTTCCTGGCCGATCACGGCTACCAGCTCGGCGAAAAGGGCAAATGGTCCAAAGCCGGCTCCCTCTTCGAAATGGGCACGCGCATCCCGATGATGATGTGTGTTCCCGGAGTCGCCGGCAACGGCGCGTCCTGCTACCGCATCGTCGAGTCCCTGGACATTTATCCCACCCTTGTCGAACTCTGCGGCCTGGCCCTGCCCGAGGGCGTGGAGGGCAAAAGCCTGGTTCCCCTCCTCCACAATCCCGCCGCGCAATGGGACCGCCCCGCCTACAGCGTTTGGAGCGAGGATGGAAGGACCCTGCATGGCGTGGCCGTGCGCAACGAGCAATGGCGCTACGCCGAATTCGGTCCCAATGGCGCCAACGGTGCCATGCTTTTCGACCCCAAGGCCGACCCCCTGGAGATGAACAACCTGGCCAACGACCCCCGGCACGCCGCCACCTGCGCCCAATTGGCCAAGCTCACCCGCCAATACGCCGCCCTCCTGGGATAGCGGGCGCGAAATTCAGTTTTGTGGCGGCACTCTGCGAGTGCCGGTGAAATGCTCTCGACACATTGTTTTTGACTTGTTTTTCCCAATCCCAACGGGATTGCCACATCCAGCCCAGGGTCGTCCCGTCAGCGGGACTACGCTGGGAACCCTGATCCATTATTTTTCCCAACCCCAACGGGGTTGCATCAGCCCCAAAATCCCGTCCCAAACTCCACAAACTCCACAGCATCACCCCAGGGACCGCCCCGCAAAAACTCTGCCCCAAAGGAGTGGGGCGGGAGTTGGCCTTTGACCTTTCCCCTTCACGACCCGTGTCAGATCGGTCCGGTTCGTCGGATCAGTCCGAAGACTCACTCCGTGCCAATCCACCAAATCAAGTTGTGCCCCTTGCGATTCCACAACCCAATTTCCCTTGCGCCGCAAGGCCGATCCGGTGATGATTGGCCCGGCCCGGCGTTCGCGCCAGGAAACGACGATGACGCCCAAATGGCAATGGATTTGCGGCAGCCTTGGGTTGGGCTCTTGGAAATCGCTCAATCGAAGGCCCTCTGAGCAGAAATGAACAGAATGTTGACACGCTCTGACCCCTTTACGCCTCGCCGCTGCACTCGAAGTGCAAGGAGAGTTGAAGCGGATTCTTGTGGGCGAGCCGCCTTACGACCTGTTCTAGTGGAAACCGCTGCACCAGCAAGCTGTCTGATGGGAGGGGGACATCAATGATGGGGTGCGCTTGAACAGCCGCCCGTGCATGGCGGCGACGTAAAGGGGGCAAAATGGGTTACGGATTATTCCGCACCAAGCCCGGCAGCAGCGTGAAGTGGGACAGGGACCGGGGCAAAGAACCGTTGCGCCAGAGGGAGGATTTTCCGTGGTTGTGGAAATGGGATGAACAGAAGATGGATTTCGCCGGCAACAGCGAGTTCGACGGCAATCGCTGGAACGATTGCCACACCACGGCGTTCAAAACGCGCCGCACAGGAGAGGAAAAATAGCGAAATTGGAAGGTGATCTATGGCGAACATATACGAAGAGAAGAGCGAAACGCTTCACGAATTATTAGGTAGGGCCAGCACAGATGGGAATGTAACTGTGCTGATTCCTGATCTCCAGAGGCCGTATGTTTGGACCCCAAACCAGGTGGCTTTGCTGGTCGATTCACTGATTCGCGGTTGGCCTTTTGGCACTTTGCTAATGTGGAAAATTGGTCGAGGCGAACTTCAGAGAATTCCACACCGGCAGTTTTGGCAGCTTGCGGACAGGACGGAGGAGGGCGATGGTGGTGCGTTGACGCGGAGGGACCCTCCCGCCTCATATCACATGGTTTTGGACGGACAACAGCGATTGCAAAGCCTCTTGCTCGCTCTAGGGGGAGACGGGTGGGGCTTCAAAATGGAAGACCGTGACTGGGCAGAGGAATTGCAGGACCGGCGGCCAAGAGGACGCCAGGGGAAAAACCGGCATTGGTCGAAGGCGTCCCTTTGTTTTGATTTAGAGCAGTTCCTCCGCGATTATGCGGCGGGGCGGGGCCTATTAGCAGTGGATTTTAGGAACGTGGTGCGTTGGGTGATTACGGATCCAGCCGGTGGACAGTCCAAATTCCGCAAGCCTGACAATTACGAAGAGGTACTGTCCAAAGCGTTCGACTCTGCAAACGCGTGCCGGTTTATTCGGTTAAGCCGGTTGTGGGCGGCGGCGGCGCCCAATCCGAACATTAAGGAAGCTGGTTTCCGCGACATCGTTCGTCGCTTATTTGAATCCGAGGGCATCCCTCCCGACAAGACCGAGGAGGCGTTGACGCCAATGGGCGAGTTGATGACCACGCTTCGCGACGTGAAGCTGAGCAAAGTGACGTACCTCGAATTGGTCCCTTTCGACAAACACATTTGGACGGAGGATTCATACAATGACGCTATCGTAAACATCTTCACGCGCTTGAACACGGCAGGACGAACCCTCACTCGTGAGGAGATCACTCTGGCTTGGCTGAAGGTCGGCTGGAATGCATCGGCTACTGATGGCAGGTCAGCAGGGGAGTGCTTCGAAAGACTCCTGAAGGAACTTTCCGGCAGAGGACTCAAGATCGGGATGGATGATCTGGTGAGCGCTGTTTCACTAATTTGGGCGGTTACGCACAACAGGGGCAAATTGCTGGAGAATCGAGACTTGCTAAAAGGACAGATCATCCAGCCGATGGCGAACGCTTTGGCGACAGACTGGAAGCAAATCTGCCGGGGGATTCTCGAATGCACGGATGCAGTCATCGCGAGAGATCTCGCTTATGGGCCGGGCGCACAGTACGCCTCATTGAACGCCCTCGCCATTCTATGGGCATGGTATTTCCTGGCGGTTTCGTTGGAGGAATCTGCAGGATTGCAGGAAAGACCAAGAGATGATTTTGAGAAGAAATATCGCGCGACACTCGGGGATTACTCAGACCGATGGCTCCTTGGCTCGCAATGGGCGGGGCGTTGGGCAGAATCCCCTAACCGCTCACTGGCTGGTTACGTGAGCAATTTAAATAGTGATGTGGAGGCGTTGAAGGTTAAGAAAGATCTGGATCACGCGCATAGAATCCTTGAGGCCCGCCTCGGTGCCTTGGTCGCAGACATTGTTGATGATGCGGCAAGGTATGTTCAGGGCGTAGCTGCGCCAAGCAGGGAGCGGGTTGCAATTTATCGAAATGCGCTTTGGGTGTGGCACCGACTCGAGTCGGAGAGGTGGAAGATGTCAAGTATCCAGCTTCGGGCAGGGAAGAGCAAGAAGACGAGTCTGGATGTGGATCACACAGTCGCGTTTGCACTATGGGAACAGATTGTCTCCCATGAGCCAATGATTGAAGATCCATCGCAGGAGACAGAGGCGTTGGCGGTCGTGAATCAGTTGGGTAATTGTTCCTTGTTAGAAAAGAGCTTCAACATCTCGAAGAGTGACAAGTCGATGGAATCGTTTATGGAGGCTGTCCACGAGATCAAAGAGCAGAAAGTGAAATTGCCGGATTGGGCGAGGGCGTTGGAGATACCCGATGTAATGCTGAAGCCGGAGAAAGGTACGATGAGCACGATAGCCAGCGCGATAAATGAGAGGGATAAATCTATACGCAACGAACTGGTCGAGTTCGTGAAGGGAACTCGAACCCGAGTTGACCTTAACGGATAACGTAACTGTTCAGGTCTTTTCGTTTAACCGGCAGACAGTATGAGGGGCGCGGGGGCTTGGAGTCAAGAAAAGATGGCCACAGAAAGAAGGGCGAAAAATAATTTTTTATTGGGGGCTGCACTCTACTTGGCGGCTCGTTCAGGATCGGGGCATGGAAAATAATCTGGTCATGCGAGGCCGGTCCATGGGCACGGCGGAGTTGGAGCAGGTGCGGGGATTGCTCGCGGCCCATCCCGATTGGAGCCGGTATCGGCTCTCGTGCGAACTGTGCCGGGTCTGGATCTGCCAGCCTTTGGCCTTCAGCCCCGCCCCAAAGGCGCATTTGACCAACAGTTCCAATCTCCGGCCTTTCGCCTGGAATAGCCCTGAATAGCCCGGAGTAGAGGCGGCGGTCTCCGTCGTCCCCTCTCCCGAATCGTCAGCCGGAAATCCGTGCAATCCGAGTAATCCGTGGTTCAATCCTTCATTCAGCCCAAATTCACCAATCGTCAGCCGGTCCCCTTTGCGCTCCTTCGCGGCAAGTGCTTGATTATTAGTGAGTTGCAGAGCAACCGGGCGGCTATTCCCTATTCCCCATTCCCTATTCCCTATTCCCTATTCCCCATTCCCTATTCCCCATTCCCTATTCCTTCACCTGACGGCTCCCTGACGGCAACCTGACGGCTTTCTGACGGGTCCAACCTCAAAAATCCCCCATTTTTACGGGGGTCCTGACGGGTTGACGGCTCAAAACCCCCTGGAGCCTCCCCCCCCACACCCCCCTTGACAGCCCTCAATTCAATGCGAATGCGGCCGGCCCGTGCCGCACCTGCAGCAGGAACTCGGATTGCCCGAGCACAAGGCCGGCTCGGCGGACTCACCACCGCCGCCACCGCCGCTGGAGGCGAAGACCGACAGCTTTTTGCTCAACTTGGTGGAACCGCATTTGGGGCAGGCCGTCCCCTCCCAACGGCTGGAGCGCGCCAGCAGCTCGCTGTCCTTCCCGCACTTCTGACAATGAAACTCGTAAATCGGCATGGCACAAGCCTATGCCCATTCCGCCCTCTTTTCAACCTCACTGTTTGGCATTGACTTTTCCGGCCCGCCCGTGCCAGTCTCCGGCATGACTCTGAAAATTTGCCTGCTCGCCTGTCTCGCCGCCGCCTCCTTGAACGCGGCGCCGGTCAAACACGAATTCATCGCCATTGACGAAGGGAAGGGCAACCTCCTCTATGTCAACGAAAACGATCCCGCCAAAAACTGGATTGTCCCCATCGGCAAATCCCATCCCCGCGACATGCAGTTGGTGGGGAGCAACCGCGTCCTCATCGCCAATGTCACCGGCTACTCCGAGTACGACATCGCCACCGGCCATCGCTTGGTGGACGTGACCAACTTCGCCCCCCCCAACGCCCCCACCGACACCGACGAGGTCACCTCGGTCCGCCGCCAGCCCGACGGCCACACCCTGGTGGCCGGCTACAACATCGGCGGCTCCAAAGGCATCGTCGTGCTGGACGTGGACGCCCAAGGCGCGGTGAAAAACAAGATCGTCTTTCCGGGCACCTATGTCCGGCTCCTGCGCCAGACCGCCGCAGGCACCTACCTGATGGTGTGCGACACCATGATTCGCGAGGGGGACAGCACCGGCAAATACATCTGGGAGGCGCCGGTCAGTGGTTTCGGCCATGCCTGGAAGGCCGTGCGGCTTCCCAACGGCCACACCCTCGCCTCCGCCGGCTACGGCGGCTTTATGGTCGAGTTGGATCAGGCCAGGAACATCGTCCGCAAATTCGGCGGCAAAGACCAGGTTCCCGCCGCCATCAATTCCAGCTTCTTCGCCACCTTCCAGCTCCTGGCCAACGGGGATGTCGTCGTGTGCAATTGGCAGGGCCACGGCCCGACCCACGGCAATGAAGGCATTCAACTCCTGGAATTCGACAAGACCGGCGCCATCGTCTGGCAGTGGAGCAAGTCCGAGATCATTTCGTCCATCCAGGGCGTTCTGGTGCTGGACGGCCTGAACACCGCCGTCCTGAACGACGAACGCAACGGCATCGTGGAACCGGTCCCGCCCGGCAAGTGAGACGAGCCTACTTGCTCACCTTCACCACGAAATAGTTGAAGGGCACGCTGGTGTTGGTAAACCAGTGCGGAACCATATTGGGGATCATGATCACATCCCCTTTCGCCAGGTGCCGCACGTCGCCGCCCACGATCTCCTTGGCGGTGAATTCGCCCGGCGATGTCTGTTTCACCTCGTTCGCCTTCCCGCCCGTGATGAACGTCGCCGTGCCTTCCAGGATGTAGAAGACGTCCGTGTCCTTCTCATGGATCTCCACCGCCCCCGGACCGCCGCGGCGGCCCGCGATGATCTTGAAGTTGTTGGTCTGAAGCAGCGATCCGCCCCCCATCGCAAAAGTGGCGTCCACTTTTTCGTGCGGAAAATAAATGACCGCTTGAGGTTGCTCTGCCGCGTAAACCAGGCCGGCCACACTTGCGGCGGCCGCCAGCGCCAGAATGGCTTTGGGTAATGTTTTCATGGCGCGAGTGTTCCCAGCTTTCATAATCAAGTCAACCACTTTTCCGCCCGTTTGCGCCAATGGGCGGAAAATCCCATTGCAAAATCGCGGGCGGCCATTTAGCATCCGGCCTGTGATCCAAAACACAATACGCCGAATGCCCGCTCCTCAAGAAACCGCGCGCCTGACCACCACGGAACTGCGCGACGCTTTCCTGGTGTCCGGCCTTTTTGCCCATGCCGACATCCAGGCCCATTTCACCGATCTGGACCGCCTTGTGGTGGGCGGCGTCATGCCGGGACGCGCTCCGGTGGAACTGCCGAACCACAAGGAAACCGGCCGCGCCTTCTTCCTCGAACAGCGCGAACTGGGCGCCATCAACGTCGGCGGCCCGGGGGCCGCGCACATTGACGGCAAGACAATGGAGGCGGAGCCGCTCTCCTGTGTCTATGTGGGCGTCGGCGCGCGCAAAGTGGCTTTTGAGAGCAAGGACTCCGGCAAGCCGGCCAAGTTTTTCTTTTTAAGCTGCCCGGCCCACGCCTCCTTCCCCTCGGCGGTGATCCAGCGCGACGAGGCGGCGGCGGTGCCGTTGGGCAGCCAGGCCCTGGCCAACCAGCGCACCATCCGCAAATACATTCACGCCGGCGGCATTCGTTCCTGCCAGCTCGTCATGGGCTACACCGAGCTGGCCGAGGGCAGCGTCTGGAATTCCTTCCCCCCGCACACCCACCACCGCCGCACCGAGATCTATTTTTATTTCGATCTGGCCGACCGTGTGCTCGTGCATCTCATGGGCCAGCCGGCGGCCACGCGGCACTTGTTTGTCCACAATGACGAGGCGGTGCTCTCGCCCTCCTGGTCCATCCATTGCGGCTGCGGCTTCGGCAACTACAAATTCATCTGGGGCATGGCCGGCGAGAATCAGACCTTCGACGACATGGACCAGGTCAAGCCCGGCGACATGCGCTGAACCCCATCCAAAGAAATCCACCTATGAAAAGATTCTCCAACAAAGTCATCCTCGTCACCGGCGCCGGCCGCGGCCTGGGCCAGGGCTACGCCCTCGCCTTCGTCCGCGAAGGCGCCAAAGTCGTCGGCGTGGACCTCACCGAGCAAACCGACACCGCCGCCCAGGCCCGCGCCGCCGGGGGCGAGTACATTTCCCTGACGGCGAACCTGGGCCGGGGGTCGCAAAAGGACGCGGCGGACTTGGTGGCCGCGGTTTTGCAGGCAGCCGGGCGGATTGACGGACTGGTCAACAACGCCGGCATCATTCGTCGCGCGCCGGCGGTGGATTATTCCGAGAAGGACTGGAACGAGGTCCTTCAAATCAACCTGAGCACGCCCTTCTTTCTTTGCCAGGCGGCGGCCCGTTGGTGGCTGACCGGCGGCCGCGAGAAATCCCCGCCCGACGCCCGCTTGAAAATCGTCAACATCGCCTCCATGCTTTCATTTCAAGGCGGCATCCTGGTCCCCTCCTACGCCGCCAGCAAGCACGGCATCGCCGGCATCACCAAGGCCCTGGCCAACGAATGGGCCAAGGAACGCATCAACGTCAACGCCATCGCCCCCGGTTACATCGCCACCGAAAACACCCGCCCCCTGCGCGAAGACCCCAAGCGCAGCCAGTCCATCCTGGACCGCATCCCGGAAGGCCGCTGGGGGAATCCCGCGGACATCGCGGGCGGCTGCCTTTTCCTCGCCTCCTCCGAGGCCGATTACCTCAACGGCACCATCCTCACTATTGACGGCGGCTGGCTGGTGCGTTGAGGAGCGACCCGCGCGGGCCGTCCGTGCGAATTGTCCTTTGAGCCGGGCACATTTTCGCAGGCGAGAATGAGCGTTTCCAGTTCCCCGCTCATTCCGGGGAGATCCGCCTCAAAACCTCTTCCGCCGGTTCGTCTGGGCGTTTGGCGCGGCCCGCAGATTATCATTGTCTTTTCCGGCCGCCGCAGGCTTAAATCAGGCGTCTTGTTCCTGATGGATGTCCAATACAAAATCATCGGCGGCGACGGCGCCGAATACGGCCCGGCCTCGCTGGACGAGTTGCAAAGCTGGATCGGCGACGGTCGCGTGGCTGGCTCCACGCAGGTCTGGCGCAACGACTTGGCCCATTGGTCGCCCGCCGCCCGCTACGTGGAGCTCCAACAGGCGCTGGCCCGCCTGCACGCTTCCATCTCCCCTTCCCTTGCCGCCCAGGCCGCCCGTCCGGTCGGCTTCTGGCCGCGTCTGGGCGCCTACCTGATGGACCGCCTGGTGTTGATGCTGGCCCTGTTCCTTTTGTGGGGGCCGCTTTCCGCCTGGCAGCATTGGCCAATGCCCGTGCTCCCCACCGTGTTGGACGAAATAAACATGCGGCAATTTGTCGAGCAACTCCTAATCAGCAAGTGGCTGATGTACCCGTTCTTTCTTGCCTTGACCCTCCTCTACAACGTCCTCATGAACGGGACCTTTGGCGCCACCATCGGCAAAATGGCCATTGGCGCCAGGATCATTCGCGCCGACGGCGCCCGCCTGACCTACAGCCGGGCTTTGCTCCGCGCCCTGGCGGGGCAACTGACCGAACTGCTCTGGTATTGGGGCTACCTCTGGGTCCCCATCCGCCGCGACAAACGCGGAATGCATGATTTCATCGCCGGCACCCGGGTCGTTTATCCATGACGCTCACCCCCGCCAGCCGGCGCATGATCCTGCTCGCGGCGCTGATTTTTGCGCTGGATCAGGCCGCCAAGAACCTCGTCCTCCAATGCCTGGGACCCGCCCGGGAAAAAATCCTCCTTCCCGGCTTTTTCAAACTGGTCTGTTGGACCAACACCGGCGCCGCCTGGAGCTTCTTCCACAACCGCAACGGCTGGCTGGCCGCTGTTTCCATCCTGGCCCTGCTCTGTCTGGTCGCCGGCCGCCGCCATTTTCATGTCCACACCCTCGCCGGCCAGCTCTCCCTGAGCCTGATCTGCGGCGGAATTCTTGGAAATCTATTTGACAGAATCGAACGCCATCAGGTCATTGACTTCATCCGCTTCTATCTCCACCCCCGCGGCGGGGAGGAGATCGGTTTTCCCGCCTTCAACGTCGCCGACAGCGCCATTTGTGTCGGCGTCGCCCTCCTCATCCTCCTTTCCTTCCGCCTGGACGCCGCCGCCGCGCCGCCCGCCCCAAAAAGCGCGGACGGGGCGTTGAAAACGGAGAATGGTCGCGGATAGTCGCATACCTTGAGCTTGCCCACCCATATCACCATCGCCCAGTCCGCTCCCTTGGAGCGCCTGGACGCCTTCCTGCGCGCCAGACTTCCCGGAACCTCCCGCGCCGCCATCCAGCGCCTTCTCTCCCAGGACCGCATCCTCGTCAATGGCCGCGCCGCCAAACCTTCCCATCATCCCCGCGCCGGCGAAGTCATCACCCTCTCCTGGCCCCGCGCCGAGCCGCCCGCGGCGGCGCCGGAGGACATCCCGCTGGAAATCCTCTACGAGGACGACGACCTGCTGGCCCTCAACAAGCCCGCCGGAATCGTCGTCCATCCCGCCGCCGGCCATCCTGCCCGCACCCTGGTCAACGCCCTGCTCCATCATTGCGCCGGCCGCCTCAGCGGCATCGGCGGTGTCGCCCGGCCCGGCATCGTCCATCGTCTGGACAAGGAAACCAGTGGCTGCCTGGTCGTGGCCAAAAACGACGCCGCCCACCTCCATCTCTCCGCCCAATTTGCCGCCCGCCAAACCCAAAAAACCTACGAGGCCCTGGTCTGCGGCCGGCTCCCCGGCGCGACCGGCGAAATTGACGCCCCCATTTCGCGCCACCGCGTGGATCGCAAGCGCATGGCCGTCGGGGCGGGCCGGGCCGCGCTCACCACCTTCCGCGTCCTGGAGCGCCTGCGCGGGGCCACCCGCGTCGAAATCCAGCCGCGCACCGGACGCACACATCAAATCCGCGTCCATTTTCAGCACTTGGGGCACCCGGTCGTCGGCGATCTCGTTTACGGCCGGCGTCCCAACGCCCGCCTCTGCGAGATCACCGGCTGCGTCGCGCCCCGCCAGATGCTTCACGCCCGCAAACTGGTTCTCACCCATCCGCGCACCGGCCAACTCCTGGTTTTCGAGGCCCCCCTCCCGCGGGACTTCCTCAACACCCTGGACTTCCTCCATTCCTGAAACCTTCCCTCGACAAACTCCGTCTTGTAGTGTATTGGTATAGACAGTTCCCTTGGCGCGGCTTTGGCCGCGTTGACGCGCGGTTCTGGCACCCGTGCAATTGGAGCATGAACGGCTATAAATATTCCTGTCCCTATTGCGGACAGCACATCGAATACACCGATGTGTATTCCGGCCAGCGGATGCCGTGCCCAACGTGCGGCCATGCCATTGTCTTTCCCGCCATCCCGTCAGGCATGACGAACTCCTCCTTGAGCCTGGCGCCCGACATCCCCGATCCAGTCCAGAAGCCCCAGTCCCACTTGCCCAACCTCCTCCGGGAACTGCGGGAATCCAAACATTGGAATGTCGTCGGAATCTGCCTGCTCTCCGTCGCCCTGCTGGGCGGCGCGGTCCTGGTCGCCTCCCAGTACTACCACAGCCAGCCAACTCTCGCTTCCGCCGGCGCCGTTCCCCCTGCCGGCCCGGTGCCGGGAACCGCCGACAACAACTCCCTCCCCGTTGACCCCCCACCAGCGCCCGTGGCCGCCGATCCCACACCTCCCAGCCAGCCAGCCCCCGCCCCGGCAAGAGGCGGCAGGCGGGCCGGCAGAGGGGGCAGAGGCGGGCGGCAAGGCGGCCAGCAAGCCGGCGCGCGGGGCGGCAGACAGGCCAGAGGCGCGAACCCGCCAACCGCGAACAACAACAATCAATGATTCCATCCGTAAGCGGAGCTTGCGAGATACCCGCCGCCAACGCCCAGGCCCATCGTGATCTTTATCCCGATCTTCAGATCGACGTGTTGGTATCTCTCGTTCTGCGTCGATCTCTTATGGTAGGGCGCGCACTCCGTGCGCGCCGCGGCGGGCAGAGGACTGCCCGCCCTACCTTCACGCGACACTTCACTGCCGTATTCCGAAGTTTATTTCCACTCATTTTGAATCCAGAATATTGATCGCCACGATGGGCCGCCGCGTGACGCGCAGCAGAGGCCCCATGGAAATCCTCCCATCCTTGTAGGGAATCATCTCTTCCAAGTTCTCCTCCCAGCAACATACCGTGCCGTCGGCCGCCAGCGCCCAGGTGTCTTGGAATTCTGCCGCCACCGCGATCCAGTCCTTGTGTTGGCTCGGGTGGCTTGTTTGAAAATGTCCAAGCCTCATCACAGAAACTGTCCCGTTGGATTCAAGCGCCACAAGGTGAACGCCGCTTTCGGAAAACTCCGACCAATCGGATTTGTCTCCGACGCGAACAGCGAGGTCGTGATGCCCGGGCTTCGTCGCGATTCCAAAAATTTCGGAGGGAAGGTCGCCGTAGGCCCAGAGTGTGCCGTCCGTCCGGATGCCAAGCGCAAATGGTTGAGCAGGACCGCCATACAATGACGTCCAGTTGGTCCCCGCCAGACCGAAGTTCCACGGAATGAACTCACTTTGGAGGCGAGGAGACGGGATCGCAGGATTGTGATAATCCAGTGCCAACCCACAAATCGTTCCGTCATTCTTGACAGCTTTGAGGATGTCGCCCGATTGCGCTGCGAAAATGTCCAGCCAATCAGATTCTGCGCCAATGCGGGCCGGTTCGGAAACGTAGGGAATCGGATTAGAGACCGGCCATTCCTGTGTCACATGTCCCCATTGCCATACCGTGCCATCGCGCTTCAACCCGAAAAATCTCCCCCAATCCGCCACGACTTTCTTCCAATCCGAGTCGGACCCGATCTGACTGATGTGTTTGGCGTCCGTCACATTCCAAAGCGTGCCGTCGGATTTGATGGCAGCCGCGCCGTCCACACAAGCGGCCAGACAAACCCAATTCGAGCCGGGGGCGAACTCGCCCCAAATCGCCAACGACGCGTTCCTGGCTCTCTGTCCAATCCACAGTCGCCCATCCGGCAGCAGGACTTCAAGTCCATCCACATTCTGAGCAAGTCCATCCACATTCTCAGAATTCCCAATCGCGGCCCGGCCCGCGCCGGCGATTCTCGCCGGACCGTGCCGCGGCTCCAGCCTCATAAACAACTCCCAATCCCGATTGTAAATTCCGCTGGACAGCAGCGCCACCGACGCGAAGACCGCCCCGGCGGCGCCCAAATTCCCCAGCCAAAGCGGCCAACCGGTCCGTAGCGATTTGTAGTTCTTGTACGCCAGCCAAAAGAACGTCGCCGTCATCGCCGGCCACGCCATCCAAATAAATATCGTCCGATGACTGAACATCATGGAGGAGACGCGATACGACATGATCTCCAGCGCCCCGCCAACCCCGAACGCCATGCACAACCCCGTCGTGAACGCCGGGAGCAGGCCGACGCTCAACGTCGAACCGTAGAATGAAATCAAGGCGGTCACCGTGGATCCTCCAAGAACAACCACAAGTAGCGCCAATGGAGAGCAATCAATCCCCAAACCGATGGCCCAGGCGCTGTTTTCCAGAAGGAATGGGAACACCCCGCCCAGCCCGATTCCCACAACCATCGCCACCGCAAACTTGATGACAAATTGGTTCCGCGTGGAAAACGGAATGCAAAGCTGGCTTTCGTGGGTGTTGAGACGCCGCTCCTGCGCCACCGCCACGCAGCCGGCAACCAGCGGAACCATCAGCCAGAGAATCCAGAAGGCGTCCAGGCAGAATCTCGCATCGCTGCTCACCGGATAAAAATGGCGCGCCCCAATCGCCACCAAGTGCGCCAGCGCCAGCCACGGCACCAGGAACAGCGCGGCTTCCTGCTGCCGCAGTTCCTTCCGCGCGAACGCCGACCACGCGCCGCCCTTCCGCGCAAAGCCGGTTGAGAACATCCGCGCCGGCGCGCTCCATTTGGCGGACACCGACACCTCCCCTCCCTTCCACGGAATGTCCTGCGCGCGGAGGAAAAGCCACCGCCCAAACCACACGCCCGCGACCGAGTACACGCACAAGCAGCCCGCAATCCAATTGCCCAAACGCAGCATGACCACGACGGCAATCAGCGCCGGGACAATCACAGACGCAAAGAACGCGGTGGTCATGTCCCGGAAGAGCAGCGGGGTCCAAATTCCGCCCGCATAAGCCACCAGCGCCAGCACCCCGCACCAACCGATGATTTTCCCCAATTCCGCGTTTGATCGGACAGCCCACGCGCCCGATTGGTAGCAAACCCACCACGACGCAGCCACCACAGCCCATGCCGAAAGAAGCGCCAGCGCCGAGAGCAGGGCCTTGACATTCCAAAGACGCCGGCGCTCCGCGGGTTGAACCAGCAACAGGCTGAAGGTTCCGAGACTCATTTCCTGTCCGAACGCCGCCAGCGCCACGAAAAAGACACTCACGATAATCAAGGGCGCCGCCAAGCTTGAGTAATCTTTGCCAAACCAAACCGGCGTCGTCGCCGCCACCAGCGCCACCACCCACGCCGGAAGCAGCATCCTCACTTCTTTTCGGATCAACGGATTCATGGCGCTTTTTGGGTCAGCGTTTTGGAAACGACAAATATCTCCTCCAGCGACAGCGATTCGCAGCGCAAATCCTCGGGCCCCGCCGCGCGCAGAATCTCCAGCAACGCCTCGCTGCACCCGTTGCACAACAATTCCAGTTCGCGCCCGTCGCGCCGCACATCCAGCGCGCCCGGCAGCTTCAGCTCCGGCGGCGCCTGCGCGAACCGTGCGCGGATTTTCTTGAACCGCTCCCGCGCCGCGTCCGCGTCCATCGCCATCACGCCCCGGCCCTGCTCGATGATCGTGAACTCGTCAATCAAACCCTCGAACTCCGCGATCAGATGCGTCGAGACGAACACCGTCCGGTTCTCCGGATCGCCGGACTGGTACGCCCCGATCACCGTTTCGATGAATTCGCGGCGCACGATGGGGTCCAGTCCCGATGTCGGCTCGTCCAGCACCAGCAATTCCGGCTCCGGCGCGACGGCGCTGATGAGCGCCAGTTGCGTCTTCTGGCCCTTGGAGAGGTTCGCCGTCTTCTGGCCCGGGTCCAGCTCGAAGCGTTTCAGCAGGCCCCCTTCCACCTCGCGGTTCCATTTCGGGCGGAACGACGCCAAATAATTCAGCGTGTCCCGCACCGTCATCCACGGATAAAACGCCACCGCGTCGGGCACATAACAGAGCCGCGACTTGACCGGCACCTCGTTCCTCTGTGGGTCCAGGCCGAAGACCCGCACCGTGCCGGCGGTGGGCCGGAGCAGATTCAGCAGGCACTTGATCGTCGTCGTCTTCCCCGCCCCGTTGCGGCCGAAAAAACCGTAGCACCGCCCCGCCGACACGCTCAGGCTCAGACCATTGACCGCTTCCGTCTTCCCGAATCGGCGGCAGAGTCCTTTGATTTCGATGATGGGAGTGTTCATATTTGTTGCATCTGTTCAATTTTGAAGCTCGGTAGGGCGAGACTCTGTCGAGCCGTGCCTTCGAATGTTGCTGGCTGTGGAAACACGACATTTTTCGTTTTCATTTCTCCTCCTTTTTCCGCTCCGCAAAAAAATCCAGCCGCTCGCGGACCAGCGTCAGGAAGGTCGCCGCGTCCACCTGCAACTGATGGGCGGAGACGACCGCCTGGTCAATGTCCTGGATCACCAGTTTGTGACGGACCTGTTTGGTGAAGGGCGACTGGTTGTCCGTCAGGAAACAGCCTTTGCCCCCGATGGTTTCGATCACCCCCTGGCTTTCCAACTCCGCGTACGCCTTGGCCACCGTGTTCCGGTTGAGCCGCAGCTCCACGGCCAGCGGGCGGATGGACGGCAGCGCCTCGCCCGGCTGGATCGCCCCGGCGGCGGCCGCGTGGCGCACCTGCTCCACCAGTTGCAGGTAGGCCGGCTTCCCCGACTTAAAATCAATCTGAAACACCATAAAATTTCTACCGTCCTATGACACTAGGACAGTTCGCCCCCTTTGTCAACCCCTTTTCCGGAGTTTTTTTGCGCATCAGGTTGGTGCCTGCTTCAAGGGCGGATTCGAATCGCCATCACCTGCAAGAGGCGAAGTGCGGCGCTGAACCGAAAAATCAATAATTATAGGCTTGACATTTATTAGCATTTGTGATTCACTGCTTCGCATGAGAGGAAAAATGGCCAGTCAGACTCCGGACCGCCGGGCCCGCCGGCTGGTCGCGCCAACTTGTCGCGCCAAAGCGTCAGCGGAAGTTCCAAGGAAGGCGGACTTGTCGCGCCGCGGCCTTGGCGAAGGCGCAGGCCTGGCCCAAACCCGCCAATCCAAGTATATCCAACCATGTCCAAGCACATCCAAGTATATCCAACCACTAAATATTAAATTTTCCGGCCTCGGACGGCAAAATCCGGTTAGTCTGGCCCGGTTGGCTCGCTTCCCTTGGTGGGGGCGTCCCGCACCCCTTCCGCTCCCGCGGAAAAAACAAGAAAACGACCCATCCTCATTTCCCCGCGGCCAGAATTCCTGTTCCCATGTTTTTTCTGGTCAGGCTGGCATGGGTGGGCTAGATTGCGGTGTGAACCCACTGCCCAAGCCTGACGTTATTCTCACGCACGAAAGCGACCTCGACGGCTTCGTCGCGGGGCTGCTCCTGCAGCGGCTGGCGCGCCATCTCTTCCAGACCGACGCGCCGCTGCAGGCCTATAATTACAATGGCTGGAAGCTGCGCGAGCCGCGGGAGAAGTCGGCCTGGGTGTGCGATTTGAGTTTTGAGGCGCGGCTGGACAAACCAGACTGGGTGATCGTGGATCATCATGCCACGGAGACTCGCCCGAAGAACGCGCTCCTGATCCACGACCTGACCAAGTCGGCGGCAATGCTTTGTTATGATCTGTGCAAGGAACGGGGGCTGGGATCGCCGGAACTGGACCGGCTGCTCCATTTCAATGACGTGGCGGATTTGTTTCTGGAGGAGGACCCGGATTTTATTCCGGCCAATGACTACGCCAACCTGGTCAAGACGTACGGGTTTTGGAATTTGCACGCGCTGACGGGCGGCCGCTTGGAGGCGCTGCTGGATCATCCGTTGCTGGAGGTGATGGCGGTCAAGCGCCGGATCGAGGACCCTATCGGCCTGGAGTGGAGCAAACGAAACGTGGCGCGCATCAGCGCCACCGTGGGGTTTGTGGACACGGTGGTGGGCAACAACAACGCCATCTTGCATCAATTGCTCGAACAGGGCGCGACCCCCTATCCGGTGCTGCTGACGCTCTTTCGCAAAGCCAACAACACGGTGGTGGCCAGTTTCCGCAGCCGCAACGCGGAGGCGCTGAAAGTGGCGGAAAAATTCCAGGGCGGGGGCCACGCCAACGCCAGCGGCGCCACGCTGCCCCGCTCGGTGAAGAACATCGCGGACGCCCTGGATTACATGCGTGCCATCCTCAACCCCGCGCCCCCGAAGGACCCGATCAACAGCCTGGAAAATCTCTTCTCCGGGCTGGAAATCAAAAAATAACCCCGCCCGCGCCGGCGCTCAGAGGCGCAGATGCTCCCAGAGCTGGGCGGGGGTCAGGCGGAGGTTCACGAAGAAGGGGCCGAACTCCCCGTAGCGCGCGCTCACCGGGTCGAAACGCATCTCATAGACTATCTCCTTCAGCGCGTCCACTTGATGGGCCAGGAGCGTGACGCCCCACTCCCAGTCGTCCACCCCTGTGGAGCCGGTGATCAACTGGGAGACGCGGCCGGCGAATTTGCGGCCGACCCGCGCGTGGCCGCTCATGAGATTTTTGCGCGTGGCGAAATCCAGGAGATACCAGTTGTCCTCTCTGCGGCGGCGCTTGCTCATGGGATAGAAACCCATCACCTCCCAGTCGGGCAGTTCGGGATAAAGACGGTAATGCTCGTATTGACTGGTTCGCCCGGCCAGTTCGGCCATGCGTCTTTCAAACTCCGCGCCGCCCGGCTCCAGTTTTTCCTGTTCGACCAGGGTTTTGCGGTGGTCGTCGGGCGTGCTCGTGTATTCCGTCAATTCGGTCAGGCTCAGATAGGAAAAAACGGGCGTCAACGCGGCCGGGGGGAAACAAGCCTCCAGATCGCGGTGCATCCGGCCGATCTGACCCAATTCGGCGGCGAGGAGGAGGAAGGCGAAATCGGCCTTGCCGCCGATGTTGGCGTAAGTGGCCAGACGCGGGTGGCAGGGGGCGGCATTGGCCGCGCAAAGTCCCTCCAGACGCAGGCGGGCCTGCTCGGATTGGCCGGCGGGCAGACCAACCCACCGCCCGCGGTCCACGCGGTAAAACAGGTGCATGACGTGGATGCCGCGGTCCAATTTTATGGCGGGAACGGCCGGAGGCTTCATGGTCCGCCGGCGATCAGTTTTTCCAGGCTGTCATCCTTCGCATGGCCCAGCGCGATGGCGCGTTTGTAATGCCAGTTTGCCAGGGCCGGCGCGGGCGGCTTCTCCGTCGCGTACACAAAGGCCAGATTGAAGTGCGCGTCGCGGTTCAGGGGGTCAATTTCCAGGGCTTTGCGGAAGGCCGTTTCGGCGTTGGTGCGCAACCCTTTCTCGGTCAGGATGCAACCGAGAAAATTCTTCGTCATGGAGTTGGTGGGGTTGATGGAGTCCGAGCGGCTCAAAGCCTCCAGCGCCTCGTCGAGCCTCTTCTGGAGGAAGCGCAATCTGCCGAGCAAATAGAGGGAGCCGGCGTCGTTGGGATCCAGCTCCAGGGCGTGCCGCACATTCTTTTCACAATCGTCCAGGTGGCTGCCGCCCTGGGCAAACTGGGTCATGCCCAAATTAAAGAGCACATAGATGTTGTCCGGATCCTGGGCCAGGACTTCCAGAAGCTTTTTCTCCGACTGTGCGAAATCTCCATCCCCAAACGCCCGCTGCGCGTCGGCAATCAGGGGGCCGGCGCCCGGGGGCAAGTCCTGGATGGAATGCGCCTTGTGGGTCAGCGTCACGCCCGCCACAGGAGCCTGGACTGGCGTTGGGGCGGACGCGGACGCGGCGATCACGGCCAATTCCTCGGGAGTGTAGGGAACGGCGGCGGCCTCCAATTCCGCAAGGCGGGCGCGCAAGCTGGCGTTCTCCGAGGACAACGCGGCGCCCCCGCCCGTGCCGGAGTTTGGCGCGGGCTGGGACAAGGCGGCGAGTTGCTTTTGCAAACTGTCCCTTTCCTGCT
>JBEKAN010000012.1:0-25076 GCA_050015895.1 Verrucomicrobiota bacterium | reverse complement strand
AACATCTGCTCCGGCGTCATCGCCGGCGGGGCGTTGGTGTCCGCCGCGCCCAGGGCGCCGGCGGCGGCAAGACCCAGCAGCCAGGCACAACCCCGCCGGACTGTCGCCTTTCGGAATGCGCGCGGAAATCTCATGGGTGCGGGTGGGTGGGGTCAGAATCGCAGCGAGGGGCTGACGCGCGAGCCGTGGACCGCCTCGTGGCATCCCGCCGTCCAGCAGGCGCCCTCCTGGACCCGCGTGGTGTGGTCCACCCCGCCGATCAGCAGCGCCCCGCCGGTTTGCTGTTGAAAGTGGCACTTCAAGCAGAGGTTCGCGTCGCGGACAGTCAACAATTTCGAGTTGACCGAGCCGTGGGGGGTGTGGCAGATCGTGCAGCCTTCCCGCACGGCCTCGTGCTCGAAGACATACGGCCCGCGCTGCTCCGCGTGGCAGCGCTGGCAGCTTTCGTTCTCGGAGAGGATGGACGTTCCCCCGCCCACGTGGATGGAGCCTTTGTGCGGCGAATGGCAGTCGGTGCAGGAAATCTTCCCTTCCGGCACCGGATGGTGGCTGGGCAGGGAGTACTGCCCGCGCACGTCGGGGTGGCATTGATAGCAGAGGGTCTCCGTCGAGCGCGCGGGCGCCACCGCCAGACGCGCCCCGTAACTGCCCGTCTGCGGGCGTCCCGGTCTGAAGGTGTAGGGAGGCAGAGTTTCGCCGCCGGAATCGGCGTGGACGCTGCAAGGCCCGTGACACGATTCGCATCCGGCGTTGAGGGCGTTGGTCCCGGCCGCGATCAATCGCGCGTGGTCCGCGGTGGCAAAATCCTTGTACAGCTCGTCGTGACACTGTTCGCATTCCTTCGACCCGATGTACTTGGCGCCGGGAACCTGGGGCAGCGCCACCACCGATCGGGTCACCGTGCCGCACGAGATCGCCGCCAGCGCCAGGACCAGCGCGGCGGCCGCCAGCGACAGCGCCCACCCGTGCCGGACGGCCCGCCTTGCCAGGATGCTCAGTTCGCGTTTTAACATAGACTCATGGTGCTACGGGTACAACTCCTCGTAGATCCAGTTCTCCGCCTGCTGCAGAAGAGTCACGCAATACTCGGGGTTATGCACGCCCAAACTCCCGTCGCTGAGCACCACATACACGTTGAACCGGGCTTTTTGAATGTTGGTGGGAATCAGGGCCTGCTGCTCCGCGGTCGGCCCGGGGCCGCCGGGCGACAACTGGCCGGGCGTGGTGTATTCCCAGGCCCGGTCTCCATAATTGGTCCATAGGACGGGCGCGTTTGTCGCCGCCCATGTCTCCGCCCAATAATCCAAATCAGCCTTCACCTGCCGCACTTGCTCGGACACGGCTCCCTGCGCGAATTGCACGAACAGCGCCGTCGGTTCGGGGGAAATATGGCAGCGCAGACAGACTGTGTAGTTGGTGCCCACCTTGAAGGTGTGGCCGGTGGCGGACGGCACCGCTTCGCTCACGAACGGCGTCCTTTGCATGTGGCAATCCACGCACTGGTTGGTCAGCAGGAGCGCATGGGAGCCGGGTTGGGAATGCGGCCCGGGTGTCTCCAGTTCGCCCACCGTCCCCAGCAGCATGTTGTATTGCGACGAGGAATGCGGCGGGCCGGCGGTATTGGTCCACGACGCTCCCGTGTCATTGTGGCATTGGCCGCACACATTGATCTTGGCGTTGTAGAACTTGGCGAAAACCCCGTTGGTGGGCATGAAGTAGTCGCTGGTCGAGGCGGTGGGATAGCGCAGTTGGGCCGGATAGCGGTTGGTTTGATGCGGGTCGTGGCAGGTGATGCACACGATTCCCATGTTGGCGTCTCCCACCAGGGGCTTCTGGCCCTCGATCAAGCTCAGCCGCGCCGTTCCCGAGTGGCAGCGTCCGCAGTTGTTAATCTGACTGGTGGCGTTGAGATTGGAGATGACCGCGTTGTGCGGGCTGGCTTCCCATTCCTGATAGGTGGGATGCCACGGGCCGCTGTGGCAGCCGCCGCAGACGGTGGCCGCGACTTCCACGCGGGGAATCCAGATTGGATCGTCGGGATTGGCGGCGTGGGAGGCGGCCGGCCCGTGGCAATTCTCGCATTGCACACCCTCCAGCTTCCGCGTCTTGGCGCGGCTGACGAATCCGGTGGGCAAGCCCTGGCCTACCGTGTGGCAGGGCAGGCAGGAGGCGTTGGTCTGGCCGCCTTTGGCGACAAACTCGGCGTTGGTGAACGCCCCCTCATGGAGCGTGTGGACCACCGTGCGGAGCACCGGCGAATGGCAATCCGCGCAAACCGCCGATCCCGCGTACCGCGGCGACGGCCCGGAGACGCGGAAGAAGAAGTGGGGAAGATCGAGATTGATGTTGACAGTGGAATGCAGCACCAAATTGGTGTCTTTGCCCACGACCTTCCACACCGGCTTGGTCAAGCTCTCGGACTCGACGAGCCGGTAGTAGCCGGACGGCCCCTCCCAGGTGATGCTCATGCCGTTGCTCACCGCCGCGGCTCCCGTGATCACCGGGCGACCGGGCATTCCGCCCGGCTGGGTGAGGGTCAGATGTTGCACCTTCTGCGCGCCGGCGGGGAGGGAGGCCGCCGCAATCAGGCCGGCCAGACCTTGAAACAGCAGCGCTTTCATCCGCTTTGGCGCTCGCCAATTTCGGGGGGGTGATAAGCGCATAAGCCCTCGCGTCACCGTGTCAATGGGCCGGTCCCTTGAGTTGTTGCAGGGCCTCCTGTTGCGCCTTGGAGGCCAGGGCGATTTCCTTGAGCTTGTCCGTTTGTTCCTTTTTGGCTTGCTGAAGGTCCTTCAACGCGGCCTGTTGATCCGACGCGGACCCGCTGTTTTGGGCCTGGAGTAATCGTTCCTGGGCTTGTTCAACCCGGGTCTGCGTTTCCTGCGCCGTCTTCTTATATTTCGCCAGCGCCGCGGTCTTCAACTGCCGCGAGCCTTCCTCCACGGTCACGGTGTCCAGGTTCGGGATGGTGTGCTTGACCGCCTCGAGCGTGGCGACATCCGGCTTGCGCGCGGGTTGCGCGTGGGGGCCGGTGGCGTCCACGCCCGCGATGGCGCGGCTGAGGTCCGATTCCAGCGCCGCCTCCCACTCCGGGGCCAGCGACGCCAGGGTGGCTTTTTGGCCCCCGCGGACCACCGCGATGCCCAGGTAACAGGCGTCGCCCTTGTCCATGTTGAACGGCTTGATGCCGTCGGCCACCGCGGCATTGGCCGCGGCGGAGGAATTCAAATTGACGCGCGCGACCTTGATTTTGCCAGCGCCCTCCTGCTCGTATTGGGAAAGCAGTTGGTCCACGCGCCCGGAGAACTCCCGCCCGCTGTCCCCGACGCTGGCAGGGTCCAGCAAGGAATAGAACCGGATTTCCACCGGCGCGCCCAGCCGCTGTAGAACCGCCTTGGTGGCGTCTGAAAGTGGGGGCGGCCCGGAATTCGCAGGGTCCGCCGAAGTGTGCGACGGCGCGCGCAAAAACCACAGCGCGCTCAGAGCGACGCCCGCCGCGAAAAAGGCCAGCCCCGGGACCAGGGCGCGAAAGCCCGCGCCCGCGCGCTTTTTCCCCGTCGCGCCCGCCTTGCCCGCCGTCGGTTGGCTCATAAGAATCCTTTCTCGCTCTGTTTGCTTTGGCGGCCGGCCACGGGGCCGGCCGCCATGTTTTCAGTCAATCCGTCTCTCGGCCCGGTCAGGGAGTATGCACCACACGGAAGTACTGTTGCAAGACCGGGGTTCCCGACGCGGTCCTTGTCGGCGTCAGGTAGCTGAAGGAGTTGGTGCTGGTGGAGACAATTGGCTCGCCAATATTCACCCATCCGGCGCCCAGATTGCTGGCTTCCTGGATTTGATAGGTCTCGCCAGGCAACGTGTCGAAGCTGATTTCGGCCGCCGTGTAGATCTGGATGGTGTTGGTGCTGCCGCCCAGAACTCCCGACGCATTGTCATAAACGACGCCGCCGGGCACCGACATGCCCGCGACAAGCGGATTGAGGCCCAGCGCGTACTTCAGCCAGTTGGGAATGCCGTCACCCGTGGGGTCGGCATTCGGCGCGCCAGACGCGTTGGTCAGCGAGCCGAAGTACTGCAACTCCCAGGAGTTGGGCAGGCCGGTCTCCTGCGGCGGGCCGCCCAGGTCGGCAATGGAGGCCTTGAGCAGGCCGGTGGCATACGGGGCGTTATGGACTCCCATGCTGCCGTCACTGGTGACAAACTGGAAGTTGTAGGCCGCGTTCAACTGCGCCCTGGTCCAGTTGGTCTTCACAGAGAGGCTGGTTTTCACCGAACCATCCAGCACGCCGCTGGAATTGGGCAGCAGAGTCGAGAGTTGGTTGAGCAGAATCTGCACTTCGGTCTGGACCCCTTGGATCGTGCCGGTATTGGCGTAATCCTCCACCGGGAAGTTGAAGGTGGTCAGCGGGCCGTGGCATTGGGCGCAGACGGTGGTCTTGTCCATGACATTCGTCACGCCGCCGGAGACGACATTGTAAGTCATTTCGAAGGTGTGGCCGCCGGCTTGGAGGAAGGCGGGATCGCCTGGAACCACACTCTGCATGTGGCAGCCGACGCAAAGGTTGGACACCGTTTCGCGGTGGGCGGAACTGGGAATCGTCTGCCCGTAGGTGATGGCGTTGATGCCCTCAATCATGTCTCCCTGCGGTCCGTCGTGCGGGCCGAAGCTGGAGCCTCCCACCCATGTGTTGCTGCCCAAAGCATACATGGCGACGTTATTGCTCGCCCCGCCATCGCGGGAGTGGTGGCATTCAATGCACAACTGCCCCTCGCCCGCGTTGGTGATCACCGTGCCGTCCCCGAAGGTGACCGGGTTGATCGTTCGGATCAGGTGCGGATTCTCGTCCGTCGGTGTGGTGTTTCCGTGCGGCTCATGGCAGGTCTGGCAGGAGATCGCATAGTAGGTGGTGTCAATCGTGTTGGTCGGGGCAAAGGTCGTGGCGTTGGTCCCGGTGTAATTAATTCGGGTGATGAAGCCATCGGCGGTGTGGCACTGCACACAATAGCCGCGGCCAGCGCCGGAGGGAATCGTCGTCGTGACCGCGTGCTTGGAGGCGTACCATTCTGTGCCGTAGTAGTGGTGCGGCGGATCGTCATGGCATTGCTCGCAAGCGCCCGCCTGGAAAGTGACAGCCAGCCGCGGCCAGTTGGAGACGTTGGTGTTGCCGAAAGCGTATGCATGTTCGCTGCCGGGACCGTGGCAGTTCTCGCACTGAATGTTGCCCAGGTTCTGCAGGGCCGCCGGCATGTTCGTGAAATTACTGTTGGTCAACACCGTCGGGAATTGCCAAGGCCCGGCCAGACCCGTCAAATTCGTGTTGATGGAGACCGAGTAGAATCCGTTGTCCGCCAGACTCGCGGCGTTGGTGTTGTAACCCACCGTGTGGCACTTGAGGCAGGAGACACTGTAACTGCCCAGTTCGCCGTTGATCCCCTCGGTGAAAATCATCGAATGGAGGGTGTTGGTCCAGTACTGATATTCCTCCTGCGCCGCCACACTGCCGCTGTGGCAGAATTCGCACACGTCCACGCCCAGGTAAGTGCCGGCGGAGAAGTTGAATGTGAAGTTGGTCGAGCCGTTGGTCTTGGTGTTGACCGTTGCCGTCACAAGGTATTGCCCCGTCACGTCCGGTTGCAATGTGGCGCGACCGGCCACCTGGTAAATCAGTTGGTCGGAGGGCAGAAACACACCCATATTGGTGGGGAGCAGCGTGGGAGCAAGCGCGGCGGCCGATCCAATGGGCTTGCTCGTGAGCGCGAAACTCACGTTGGTGATGCCGGAGGCGGGAATGGAAATGTTCACATCCACCTCCAGATTCAGCGGCACGCCCACGCCGATCGAATTTAATCCGCCGTTATACGCCGTGTTCGCCGGCAGCCCGTACGTGGCCACGTTGTTGGGGGTGACGGGTTGCGCGATCAGTTGCCCGGTCAGCGGGATCGCCGCCGCGTGGGCCGACAGGGCGGCGCCCAGGGCCAGTAGCCCGACTCCGAGGAGCCGTGCCGGCCTGGATTTGATTGACTTGTGTGTTTTCATAATTGCGTTACTGAGTTTGTTGCGGTTTTGGTGCTGTCATTGTCAATTTAGACAAGCAACGCCGGGGGCGTCGCCTCCTGACAGCCGATCCAATCCCGCTCGCCTTTGGTTTCAACTGCCAAAATCTGGTTGCGGCCCCAAGGGGCCTGATTATTGCGCATAGCTGTAATTGCCGCCGGGGAACGCCCAGCTTGTTTGGGGTTGCGCGCCAGTCGCCTCCGGCCGCCGCGGCGCCTCGTGGAGCTTGGCCATCAATTCCGCCGTGTGCTTCTCGATGATCTCGCGGCAAGGCCCCATTTCCTGCTCGCGCAGCCTCACGTTCTCGGCCACCAACTGCTCCAGGTCGTCTATGTCGTACAGAAATACGTTCTCCACGCTCTGCGCGGCGGGGTCAATGTCCCGCGGCACGGCGATGTCAATGAGGAACAGGGGACGATTGGCCCTCTGCCTCATCACCACCTCCACGTCCTCCCGGTCCAGGATCGTCTCCGGGCAGCCGGTCGAGCTGACCACAATGTCCGCCCCGACCATCGCCGCCAGGCCCTCGTCCATGTAATTGACCGCGCGCCCTCCGAATTCGCGGGCCAGCGCCTCCGCGTGCTCCAGGGAGCGGTTGGCCACAATGATGGAACCGACGCCGTTCTTGGCGATGTGCCGGATGCAGGCCTCCCCCATTTTGCCCGCGCCGATGATCATCACCGTCTTGTCGTGAAAATCCCCGCCAAAGATCTTTTCCGCCAGTTGCACGGCCACGCTGCCGACGGAAGTGGCGCCGCGCCCGATTTGGGTCTTGGTGCGGATGGCTTTGACGACCTGAAAAGCCCGTTGAAAGGCGCAATTGATCACCCGGCCGGTCAGCTTGGCGGCGCGCGCCGCCTCGTAGGCGGTCTTCATTTGCCCGGTGATTTCCGTCTCCCCCAGCACCATCGAATCCAGCCCGCTGGCGACGGCGAAAAGATGCCGCGCGGCGGCCTCCTCGGTGTGGACATAGACATAAGGCGAGACATCCACCTGGGAGCGCGCCAGCGAGGCGAGCAGATCCGCCAACCCTTCCGCATGGTCCGCCACTCCATACAACTCCACCCGGTTGCACGTGCATAAAAGCGCCAATTCGGACAGCCCGCCCTGCTCTTTGAGCCGGGTGGCGGTCTCAATCAGACGCGAAGGCGCCACGGCCAACTGCTCGCGCAGGGCGACCGGCGCGGTCTTAAAGCTGATTCCGGCCACGAACATCATGCGACCCTCCTTCCGCCGCGCCCGGCGCGCCGGAGATTCCGCCAATTGACCCCGTGAGATTCGCCGTTCTCATAGCTAATTGTGCTTTTCATGTTGCAGTAGTTTCTCTCATCAGGGGCAAGTTCGACTACACATCGCTTGCGATTTTTTAGACATTTATTGGTTATATGCGCCGCAGAGCGAAAATGCCGGGTTTTGGCACCCTGGAAAAACCCGGACTGACCAAAAAATGGCTTGAGAATGGCAAAAACGGTGGAGTCTGCCGGAACACATCCCTGTAAGTTGGCTGGCAAAGTGATAATTCAATGATAGCCTTTGCTCATAGAACTCAATGGGATGACCGCAGCCGGGCGGACGGCCAGGCCAGTTGTCCCGAGCCTCCGGCCTGCCCGTTGAGCCGGGTGCGCGCCGGAATGGTGGTTCGTGTCAAGAAGCTGTGCGCGCCGCCGGAGATGACGCGGCGCCTGCGGGAAATTGGATTTGGCGAACAGCAGGTGATCAAACTGCTGGTCAGTCAGTCCAACCTGATCTGCCAGGTCTGCGACGCCCGGATGGCTCTGAGCGCCCAACTGGCCCAAATGATCCTCGTCGAGCCGCTCCTGGCTTGAGGCGGCCCGGCGGCGCGGATCGAATCGAATTTGATGAATGCCAATGCCTTTATGTTTCTGGCCCTCTATGCCGCCGCCGCGGTGCTCTTCGCCCTGGCGCCGCTGGCCATCGCCTGGCTCTGGGCGCGGGCGTTCTCCCCGCGCAAGTCCGGCGCGGTGAAAAACGCCATTTACGAATGTGGCTTGGATGCCCAACCCACCGGCTGGGTGCAATTCAAGTCCGAATACTATCTCTACGGGATCATTTTTCTGATCTTCGACGTGGAAACCATTTTCTTGCTGCCCTTCGCCGTCGCCTGCAAGGGCCTCCCCTTCGCGGCCTGCCTGGCCATGTTGATCTTCCTCCTCTTGCTGGTGGAGGGGCTGGCCTGGGCCTGGGCCAAGGGGATTCTGGCTTGGAAATGAATGTTGGAGCGCCGCTGATGAACCAGGAACTTCGAGACCAGTTGAGCCGCCAGGGGGTGCTTCTGACCTCGGTGGAGGAGCTTTACAACTGGGGCCGCAAGAATTCCCTCTGGCCGCTTCAGTTCGGCCTGGCCTGCTGCGCCATCGAGATGATCGCCGCCTCCATGGCGCGCTTTGACATGGCCCGCTTTGGCGCGGAGGTCTTCCGGCCCTCTCCCCGGCAGGCCGACCTGCTGATCGTCTCCGGCACGGTCACCAAGAAAATGGCCCCCCAAGTCGTGCGTCTTTACAACCAGATGCCCGAGCCAAAATATGTCATTGCCATGGGCGCGTGCGCCATTTGCGGCGGTCCCTTCCGCGACGGCTACAATGTCTTGCGCGGCATTGACCTTTATCTGCCGGTGGACGTTTACATCCCCGGTTGTCCGCCCCGGCCCGAGGCCCTGCTCGACGGGCTGATCGCCTTGCAGAAAAAAATCGCCGCCCAGCATTTGACGGGTCCGGAGCGTCCGCGCCACTTAAACGCCGACGCCCCCGGCGAATATCCGGTGCCGCAATTTGGAGACCACGACCTTGTGGGGCCGCGCCTGCCCGCCGCCCAGGAGACTTCCGATGCCCACTCTTGAACAAATCATCGCCCGCGTCGCCGCCGCGTTTCCGGGCGCGCGTTTGGAGGTCGTTCCCAACGGCAGTCCGTCCAACCAGCCCTCGTTGCTCCTGGAGCCTGGCCGGGCGGTGGAGATCGCAAAATTTCTGCGGGACGATCCGGAACTGCGCTTCGATTACGCTTCCAATGTCACCGGCGTGGACTGGCCGGAAAGAACCGTCAAAGAAAGGGTCAAAGTCCGGAGGGTCATTGAGGGAGTGGAAAAGGAAACCGAGGAGTTGGCGGAACGGAAGATCCCCGGCTGTCTCGAAGCGGTCTATCATCTCTATTCCATGGCCCTGGGCCACGGGCCCCTGGTCATCCGGCTGCGCACCGGCAATCGTGCCGACCGCGTGGTTCTGCCCTCGCTCACGCCCGTCTGGCGCAGTTGCGAGTTCCAGGAGCGGGAGATCTTCGATCTCTTTGGCATCCAGTTTGAGGGGCATCCCGACCTGCGCCGCATCCTCATGTGGGACAACTTTGCCGACCATCCGATGCGCAAGGATTACGTCGCCGCCGACGCGCAGGAGGCAACGCCATGATCGCCGCCCCGGAATTTCAAGCGCCCAGCCGCGGTGGCTTCGCCGACCACGACCTCATGGAAGTGGCCATGGGGCCGCATCATCCCTCCACCCACGGCGTGTTTCGGATGAATGTGGTTCTGGACGGCGAAACGGTGGTCAAACTGACCCCCGTTTTCGGCTACCTGCATCGCAACCACGAAAAAATTGCCGAGAAAAACAGCTATCTCGCCTCCATCCCCTACACCGACCGTCTGGATTACATCTGCTCGATGACCAACAATTGGGCCTATGTCCTGAGCGTGGAGAAGCTGGTCGGATTGGGTGTGCCGGAGCGCGCGGAATACATCCGCGTCCTGGTCGGCGAACTGACCCGCCTTTTCAACCACGCCTGCCTGGCGGGATTTCTGTTGCAGGACATGGGCGCGCTGGGGACGCCGCTGATGTACGCCTTTCGCGAGCGGGAAAAAATCCTCGATCTTTTCGAGGCCTTGAGCGGCTCGCGCATGATGTGCAATTACATGCGCTTCGGCGGCTGCCGCTGCGACCTCCCGGACGGCTGGCTGGAGGAGGCCGGCAAAGTCGTGGCCGGTTTTGACTCCTTCCTCGACGAGTTTGAGGCGCTGCTGAGCGAGAACGAAATTCTCCGCGCGCGCAGCCAGGGCGTGGGCGTCCTCCCGCGCGAGCTGGCGGTCAACGCCGGCGTGACCGGCCCGGGGCTGCGGGCCAGCGGCGTCAATTACGACATTCGCAAGGTGGATCAATACGGGATTTACAACCGCTTCAAATTCCGCGTGCCGCTGGGCGCGCGGGGGGATGTGTTTGATCGCTACATGGTCCGCATTCTGGAGATGCGGGAATCCCTCGCGATTCTGCGGCAGGCCGTGCGGGACATTCCGGCCGGGGCGATTCTGGACCCGAAAGCCAAACTGCGCAATCTGCGCCCCAAACCCGGCGAGGCCTACGGGCGGATCGAGGCCCCGAAAGGCGAACTGGGCTTTTACCTCATCAGCGACGGCGGTCCCGCCCCCTGGCGCTACCGCATTCGCCCTCCAAGTTTTGTCAACCTGACCGTCCTCGAGGACATGTGCCTCGGCCACACCATCGCGGATGTCGTCATAATCCTGGGCAGCGTGGATATCGTGCTCGGGGAGGTGGATCGCTAATGCTGGGCCGCGGCATCATTCGGGGATTGATCGAGACCGGTCGCAATTTTTGCGGCAGCTATCACGATCCCGCCCGCCTGACCACCGTGCAGTATCCGGAGGAGAAACTCCCGCCCCAGGAAAACGCGCGCACCATTCCTTTTTTGGTGTACGACGGCGCGGACCCGCTCGCCGGGTTGCGCTGCACGGCCTGCACCATCTGCGAGCAGGAATGCCCCGCCCATTGCATCCTGATCGTCAAGGACACCGTCAAAAAGCCGGATTACCTGGGCAAAATGCAATTCCATCCCAAGGTGTTCGACATTGACATCGCCGTCTGCATGGGCTGCGGAATCTGCGCGGAAGTCTGCCCGTTCGACTCCATCAAAATGGACCGGGTCTTCGAGCTGGCCCGCGACCGCCGGGCGATGGTCTTCCACAAGACGGACCTGGCCAAATCCAACGAGTACTTCCGCGAGATTCATCCCGGCGAGGCCGCCGCCGTGGACGTGGCTCGCGCCGAAGAACAACGCAAGGCCCAGGCCAAAAAGGCCGCCATCCCCGCCCCCGCTCCCGCCGCCCCATGAACGCCTTGGACCATGTTTTTATCTCGGTGCTGCACAAGCTGGCGGCATTGGTTCCGGCGTCCGTCCAGCCGTTGGTTTCCATGTTGCTCATCATCGCCGGACTCATGGCGGTTTTCGGGACCTGTTTCGCCCTCACCACCATCCTGGAGCGCAAGACGCTGGGCCGCATGCAAAATCGTTTTGGACCCAATCGCGTCGGGCCTTTCGGGTTGTTCCAGCCTCTGGCCGACGGGGTCAAGATGCTCATCAAAGAGGACATTGTCCCATTTTCCGCCGACAAGGTGGTGCATTTTCTCGCGCCGGTGGCGCTGACAGTGCCAATCTGGCTGGCCTTCTCCGTCCTGCCCTTTGGACGCAACATGACCGCCATTGAACTGGACTCCGGGATTCTGTTCTTTTTTGCCATCGGCTCGGCGTCCGAACTGGCGGTGTTCATGGCGGGTTGGTCGAGCCAGAACAAATACTCCCTGGTGGGGGCCATGCGGGCGATTGCGCAAATGATCAGCTACGAAGTCCCATTGGTGCTGGCCAGCGTCCCGGTTCTCATCGCGGCCAGTTCGCTCTCCCTGCCGGACATTGTCCAGGCCCAATCCGGTTTCGCCCTGGGCTTTGTCCCGCGCTGGAACGTGTTCACTCCCTGGGGCCTGGCTGGCTTCGCGCTCTTTCTGACCGCCGCCGCCGCCGAATCCAACCGCTGCCCTTTTGACCTGCCGGAGGGGGAATCGGAGCTGATTGCCGGCTATTTGACCGAGTATTCCGGGTTCAAATACGCCCTGTTTTTCCTGGGGGAATATCTGGGGCTTTTCGCCGTCACCGGTCTGGCCGTGACCCTGTTTCTGGGGGGATGGCAGGCGCCGGCCAAATGGCTGGAATGGTTCCCCTCCTGGGGCTGGTTCGGCCTGAAATTCAGCGCGCTGATCTTTCTCTTCATCTGGGCGCGGGCCACCCTGCCGCGCTTGCGGCTGGACCAACTGTTGACTTTCGCCTGGAAATTCCTGGTCCCGCTTGCGCTGGTCAATCTGGTGGTCGCCGTGGCATGGTGGCAGAGCGGCGCGTGGCAGTTCGCCTCCGCCCTGGAAGTTCGCTGGCTGTTGGGCGCCGGTCTGCTGGCCGTTTCCTATGTCTGGCTGGGCCGGGGCTGGAACGGCGGCAAATCCACGCTGCGCCAATATAGTTATGCCGAATGAGATCGCATTTTATCCGCTTGCCGCCCTGACGGTCGCCTTGGCGGTCGCCGCCATGAGCCTGCGGCACTTGGTGCACTGCGCTTTGTGCGCCGCCGCCGCTTTTGCCGGGCTGGCCGTGGTCTATCTGCAACTTGACGCCGAATTTGTCGGGTTCGCCCAACTGCTGGTCTATGTCGGCGCGATTGCCATTCTCATCGTCTTTGCCGTCCTGCTCACCCGCGGCGACGAAGTCCGCCCGGGCGGCGGGCATTCCTCCCGCGCCTGGATGGCGGGGGTCGTGATCGCCGCTCTGTTGCTGGCGGGTATCGCGATGCCCATTCTCGCCAGCCCCAGTCTGGATCGCCGCGCCCCGCCCGCCGCGGCCGCGCCAGTGAAACGAATCGGCGAAGAATTGATGACCCATTACGTCCTGCCGCTGGAAATGGTGGGCGTGCTTCTGACCGCCGCGCTGCTGGGCGCGGTGGTGATCGCCCTGCGCGAGGAACCCGAAGCCAAAACTCAATCCAGCCCGCCGGGGCCGAAGCGCGCCGAGCCCCGCGAGGCCATGAGCCTGTGATGAACACGCCCCTGTCCCATTATCTCGTTCTTTCCGCGTTGCTGTTCTGCGTCGGTTTCGCGGGCGCGGTCGCCCGCCGCAGCGCCATCCTGGTGCTCATTGGCATCGAGTTGATGCTCAACGCGGCCAACCTCAATTTCATCGCGTTCTGGCGCTACGGCGACAACCCGCAGGCCCTGACCGGCGTGATGTTCGTCCTCTTTTCCATCGCCATCGCGGCCGCCGAGGCGGCGGTGGGCCTGGCGCTGGTCATCGCCATTTACCGCCAACGAAAGACCACCCGCCTCGACGCCATGGATTCCCTGAAAGGCTGACCGATGCCTCCCCTGATTCAGTTTCTATGGTTGATTCCGGCGATTCCGCTGCTGGCGGCGGGCTTGGGCGCGCTGCTCAAGCGGGAGCGCCGCCGGCCCGCCGCCTGCCTGGCCATCGGCGGGATGGCGCTCGCCTGGCTGCTTTCCTGCGCCGCGTTTCTCGCCACCCTGGGACCTCCGGCCGGACGCCAGACTTGGAGCTTTGCCTGGTTCGATCTCGGCCCCTCCGCCGCAACCGCGGTCCGGCTGGGCTGGATGCTCGACCCGTTGACCGCCATCATGCTGATGATGGTGACATTTCTCTCCCTGCTCATTTTCATCTACAGCCTGGGCTACATGGCGGAGGACGAGAACTTCACCCGCTTTTTCTGTTTCATGTCGCTCTTTGGCGCGGCCATGCTCGGCATTGTCATCGCCAACAGCCTCCTCCTGCTCTTCATCTCCTGGGAGTTGGTCGGCCTGTCCTCCTACCTGCTGATTGGTTTCTGGTACCAGAAGCCGGCCGCCGCCGCCGCCGCAAAAAAAGCGTTCATCACCACGCGCATTGGCGACATCGGACTGTTGCTGGGGATGCTCTGGATTTATCACAAAAGCGGCACTCTGCTTTTTTACGACGACGGCCACGGCTGCCTGGAGCAAAACTCGCTCTCGCAACTGGCCGCCGCCACGACCGTCGGCGGCATGGCCGTCTCCACCGCCGTCTCGCTCCTGATTTTCGCCGGGGCCGTCGGCAAATCCGGCCAGGTGCCCTTGCATGTCTGGCTCCCGGACGCGATGGAAGGCCCCACGCCCGTCAGCGCCTTGATCCATGCCGCCACCATGGTGGCCGCGGGCGTGTTTCTGGTCGCCCGGATGTATCCGCTCATGAGCGCCGGTTCCCAGGTTGCCCTCCAAGTGGTCACCTGGATAGGTGCGATTACCGCCCTCTTTGCCGCCGCCATTGCCGTCGCGCAGAACGACATCAAGCGGATAATCGCCTATTCCACCATTTCGCAGCTCGGTTACATGATGATGGGCCTGGGCGTCGGCGGCGTCTCGGTGGGGATGTTCCATCTCATCACCCACGCCTTTTTCAAGTCCCTCCTCTTCCTCGGCGCCGGCTCCGTCATCCACGGCTGCCACGGCGAGCAGGACATCCGCAAAATGGGCGGCCTGAGGAAACTCATGCCCTGGACCTTTGCCACTTACGCCGCCGGCATGATGGCCCTCTGCGGCGTGCCGCTCCTCTTCTCGGGTTTCTGGAGCAAGGACGAAATCCTGCGCGCCGCGCGGGACTGGCCTCTTTCGACCGCGCCCTTCTATCTCGGCGTGGCGGGCGCGTTTCTGACGGCGTTCTATATGACGCGCCAGGTCTGCTGGGTGTTTTTTGGAAAACCGGCGGATGCGGATGGCTCCCACGCTCCGGCGCATGAAAGCCCGCCGGTGATGACCATCCCCCTCGCCATACTGGCGGTGTTTGTCGTGCTGGCGGGGTTCCTGGGCACGCCGGCCTGGCCCTGGTTCCACTCTTATTTGGATGGGAAAACCACCCCGTTCACCCTCGCGGCTCTTCTGGACCGCCCGCAACTCAATCTGATGCTCCTTTCCACAATTGTCGTCGGCGCCGCCCTCGCCCTGGGCTGGCGGATTTATTGCAGGGTCGCCGCGCAAAGCCCCCGGGAAAAGGACCCGCTGGAGAAATCCCTCCCCGCGCTCTTTGGCTTGCTCCACAACAAATTTTTCGTGGACGAGATTTATGCCGCGACGGTGGTCCGGCTCAACGCCGCCTTTTCGCTCTGCGCCGACTGGCTGGATCGCGTGATCTGGGGGGGCGCGGTCAATGCGGTGTCCGGGCTGACGATCTTCTTCTCCCGGTTCAACCGCGCCCTGGACGAGTCCGGGATCAACGCCGGTTTCGATCTCGGTTGCGAGGGATTGCGCGACTCCGGCGGATTCCTGTCGTGGATTCAAAATGGCCGCGTCCAGCGCTATTTGCGCGTTGTCGGCCTGGCCGTCAGTATTGTCCTGCTGGCTTTGATCTGGGTGTGCGCATGAATACTTTCCCTCTCCTCACCATTCTGACTTTGATTCCGCTCCTGGGCGGCGTTGCCGCGTTGCTCGCGTCCAACCGCCCAAAACTCGCGCGGGGTGTCGCTTTTTCGTTCAGCCTGCTGGCGCTGGCGGTCGCGGCGCTGTTGTGGGCGGCGTTTGACACCCATCAGTCCGGCTGGCAATTCGTCGAGCGCCTGCCCTGGGTGCCCGCGCTGGGGGTTGACTACCATTTGGGCGTGGATGGACTGGGGCTTTTGATGGTCCTGCTCTCGGCGCTGATCGTCCCCTTTGCCATGCTCGCCTCGTGGAGGATCGCGCAGAATCCCAAACTCTTCTTCGCCCTGATGTTGTTTTTGGAGGCCGGCTTGTTCGGCACATTCACGGCGCTCAACTTCTTCCATTGGTTCCTCTATTGGGAGCTGGGCCTGATCCCGGCGTTTTTTCTCATCAAAATCTGGGGCGGTCCCCTGCGCACCCGCGCCGCCAACCAATTCTTCATTTACACGCTGGCCGGCAGCGTGGCGATGCTCCTGGCCTTCCTCGCGATTTATGCCGCGACCGGATCGTTCGATTTCGGCCAACTGGCCCAAACCGCCAAAAACGGCGGGCTGGACGACGCGCTGTTCGCCAAGTTGGGCGGCTCCCTTTTCAAGTCCAAAGAAACCCTGGGCTTCGTGATCTTTCTGGGCGTGTTCCTGGGATTCGCGGTCAAAGCCCCGCTGATGCCCTTCCACACCTGGCTGCCCTCCGCCTACGCCGAAGCCCCCACCGGCGCGTCCATGCTGCTGACCGGCGCGATGTCGAAAATGGGCGTCTATGGTTTCTTGCGCCTTTTGCTGCCGCTCTTTCCCGTCCAAATGCGCGCGATGCAAACCCCTCTCCTCTGCCTGGCCGTCGTGACCATCGTCTTTTCCGCCGCCGCCGCCCTGGCCCAGCGCGATTTGAAACGCATGGTGGCTTATTCCTCCATCAATCACGTCGGTTACTGCCTCCTGGGCATTTTCGCCGTCGTCCGGATCACCGGCGATTCCGCCGCCTGGAGCGCGGAAAAGGCCGCCGCCCTCAACGGCGTCATGCTCCAGATGTTCAACCACGGGTTGACCGCCTCGGCTCTTTTCTATTTTGTCGGCCTGATCGAGCAGCGCGGCGGCGGCCTTCGCGGCCTGGACGATTTTGGCGGCTTGCGCAAGGCCGCGCCGGTCTTTTGCGGATTGATGGGCGTCACTTTGTTCGCCTCCCTCGGTTTGCCCGGCCTCAACGGCTTTGTCAGCGAGTTTCTCATTTTCAAAGGTTCCCTGCCCCTGGCGGGGTGGGCGGCGGCCGTCTCGACTCTCGGTTTGCTCATCACGGCGATTTTTCTGCTCGCCATTATGCAACGCGTGTTTTGCGGCCCCCTGCAAAATCGCTGGGCGGGCTGGACGGACCTCACGACCGGGGAACGGCTCACCATCGCCCCCGTCGTCGCGCTGATGCTCGTGCTCGGGATTTGTCCGCAAATTCTCATCCGCGTCGCCAATCCGGCGGCGCTGGCGATGTTGAAACTCTTTTGACCCATGTTGGCCTGGACCATTTACATTTCTTTCCTGGGCGCGGCGGCGCTGGCGCTTTTGCCGCCGGAGAGCCGGCGCGCGGCGCGCGTCATCGCGCTGCTGGCGGCTTTAGCGGGTTTCGCGGCGGCCTTGGGCGGCGCGGCGCAATACGAGCGCCAGTCCCGGCCCGGCCAACTGGTGGACATCGTGAACTTTTTGTGGATCAAGGACCTGGGTGTCAACTTCCACCTGGCGGCGGACGGCGTCAGCGTCACGCTGGTGTTGCTGACCGGAATCGTGGCGGTGGCCGGCGTGTTGTTCTCCTGGAACATTGAGCGCCGCGCCAAGGAGTTCTTCGCCCTTTATTTGGCGCTCATCGGCGGCGTCTATGGCGTCTTTTTGAGTTTTGACCTCTTTCTTCTCTTCGTCTTTTACGAAATCGCCATCGTCCCGAAATACTTCCTCATCGCCGTTTGGGGTTCGACCCGCCGGGAATACGGCGCGATGAAACTGGCGCTCTATTCCTTGGTGGGCAGCGCGATGGTGATGATTGGTTTGATCGCCGCCTATGTCGTCTCCGGGGCCCGCACCTTTGATTTGCCGCAACTGGCGCAATTCCCGTTCCCGCACACTTTCCAAGTCTGGGCCTTCCTGCTGGTCTTTGTCGGCTTTGCCATCCTGGCCGGCCTTTGGCCCTTCCACACTTGGGCGCCGACCGGCCACGTCGCCGCGCCCACCGCCGCGTCCATGTTGCTGGCCGGGGTGGTGATGAAACTCGGCGCTTACGGCGCGTTGCGCGTGGCCATGACGCTGTTCCCGGACGGGCTGCTGGCCTGGCAAAATACGATCGCCCTGCTGGCGGTCATCGGCATTGTCTATGGAGCGACCGTCGCGCTGGTGCAGCGGGACATCAAGTTCGTCATCGGCTATTCGAGCGTCAGCCACATGGGCTTTGTGCTGCTGGGCCTGATGACCCTGACCCAAATCGGCCTCAGTGGCGCGGTGCTGCAAATGTTCTCCCACGGCATCATAGCCGGTCTTCTTTTTGCGGTGGTCGGCCGGATGATCTACGACCGCACCCACACCCGCGAGTTGAGCCTGCTGCAACCGATGAATCTTGGCGTCTTGGCGCCCTTTGCGGCGGTCACTTTTGTCATTGCGGGGGCCGCGTCCATGGGGCTGCCCGGTTTCAGCGGGTTTGTCGCCGAATTGCAGGTCTTGGTCGGCGCCTGGGGAAGCTTCCCGCTCTTGACTATCTTCGCGGGGGTCGGCATTTTGGTTGGAATCGCCTATGTGGTGCGCGTCTGGATCAAGGCGTTTTTTGCCGAAAATGACATGAGAGCCTTGGCCGTCCAGATCGAACCCATTTCCTTTCCCGAACGGGCGGGGGCGCTGGTGCTGCTGGGAGCCACGATTCTCATCGGTCTGTGGCCGGGTTTGCTTCTGAATTTGATCACTCCAACGCTGCGTTCGCCTCTCTTCCAACACCTTGTGAACGGAGGCCGGCCATGACCTCGCCTATGGAGTGGATGCTGCCGCTGGCGCCCGAGGAGATCGTGATCGTGTTCGCGTTGGTGGTGCTGGTCCTGGACTTGGCGGTCATGCGGCGCAGAGCCTTGGCCGCCCGCGCGGCGGTCATTGGCTCCGTGGCCGCTCTGGGCTGCGTGGCGGCCATGCTCTGGATCGCCCGCAGTCAGGAGTACCCGTCCACCGCGATGGTCGCTCTGACTCCTCTGACCCAGTTTCTGAAGCTCGTCCTTCTGGCTTTGACGCTGGTGGTGGCTGTCATTTCTGTCCGCGCGCGCTTCTCGCGGCACATCGGCGAGTACTTTGCCCTGCTCCTCATTGCCACCGCCGGGTTGATGCTGCTGATCAGCTCGGAAAATCTTCTCATGATCTTCATCGCGCTGGAACTGCTCAGCCTGCCGCTTTATGTCCTGACCGCCTTTGACAAATCCCGTCTGGCGTCGGCGGAGGCGGGCCTGAAGTATTTTCTTTTCGGCGGCATGGCGGCGGCGTTCACACTTTTTGGCCTCAGTTTGCTCTATGGATTGACGGGCGATCTTCAACTTGCATCGGTCGCCCAAATCCTGAGAACCCCGCCCGTCGAGCCGGTTTGTTATGCCGCCTTGGTCATGACGCTGGCCGGCTTCGCCTTCAAAGTGGCGGCGGCGCCAATGCACTTCTGGGCGCCCGACGTCTATCAAGGCGCGCCGGCGCCCATCGCCTGTTTCATCGCATCAGGATCCAAGGTCGCCAGCTTTTTTGTCCTGGCAAGAATCATCGTCCGCGGGTTTGGTCCGTTGCACGGCGGCGCCGCCTGGGAGCAGTTCCAGGCCGGATGGATGCCGCTGCTGGCCGTCCTGGCCGTGCTCTCCATGCTCATCGGCAATCTGGCCGCCCTGGCGCAGTCCAGCGTGAAACGCTTGCTCGCCTATTCCGCCGTCGCCCACGGCGGCTATGCTTTGCTCGCGTTTTTTGGCGGCGAGGCGCGGATGCTTCCCTCCCTTTTCTTTTACGTCATCACTTACTCGCTCACCGTCCTCGGCGCGTTTGCCGTCGTGGCGGTGGTCGAAAACAGCGGCGGCCGGGAACGCCTCTCCGACTGGGCCGGGCTGGGCCGGCGCGCGCCTCTGCTCTCCGCGTGCATGTTCGTCTTCATGCTCTCGCTGGCGGGCATTCCCCCGCTCTCCGGGTTCTTCGGCAAGTTCTACGTCTTCACGGCGGCGATGGCCGGCGCGCCCCGTCTGGGAATGCTCTGGCTGGTCATCGTGGCGGTGGCCGCCAGCGCCGTATCCCTCTATTACTATCTGCAGGTGCTCAAACAAATTTACGTCGCCGAATCGCCCGCCGGCTCCAAACCCTTCCGTCCCTGCCCTGCCGCGCTATTTTCCATCGCTCTCCTGGCCGCTGCCGTCATCGCTTTCGGTTGCGCGCCCGGCTGGTTGCTGGGAAAACTTTCCATGACCCTGAACACTTCCGCTTTCTGATTATGAACATACCCCCCAAGACCCAAAAGTCGGCCCCCGTCCAAAGTCCATCCGGCGCCCCGTTTGCCACGCTGGACGGGAACGAGGCCGCCGCCTCCGTCGCCTACCGTCTCACCGAAACGGTCGCCATCTTCCCCATCACCCCCTCCTCCCCCATGGCCGAATGGTGCGACCAATGGGCCGCCGCCGGCCGCCTCAATTTATACGGCACGGTGCCGCGCGTGGTCGAAATGCAGTCCGAGGCCGGGGCGGCCGGCGCGCTGCACGGGATGCTGCAAGTCGGCTCCTTGAGCACGACCTTCACCGCCTCGCAGGGTCTGCTCTTGATGATCCCCAACATGTACAAAATCGCCGGCGAGCTGCTCCCCTTCTGCATGCACGTGACGGCCCGCACCCTGGCCACCCACGCCCTCTCCATTTTTGGCGACCATTCCGACGTGATGGCCTGCCGCCAAACCGGCTTCGCCCTGCTTTCCTCCGCTTCCGTTCAGGAGGCCCAGGACTTTGCCTGCCTGGCCCACGCCGCCACGCTCGAATCGCGCGTGCCCTTCCTGCATTTTTTCGACGGCTTCCGCACCTCCCATGAAGTCGGCAAAATCCGCGAGCTGACCGACGAACAACTGCGGCGGATGATGGACGAATACGATCTCTCCCTCCAGGGGTTCCGCAATCACGGCCTTTCCCCGGACCGCCCCTGCATTCGCGGCACGGCCCAGAATCCCGATGTCTTCTTCCAGGCCCGCGAGGCGTGCAATCCCTTTTACGACCGCGCGCCCGGCCTCGTCCAGGATGCCATGAACCGCTTCGCCGCGATCACCGGGCGTCAGTATCGCTTGTTCGATTACGTCGGCCACCCCCAGGCCGACCGCGTGCTGGTCATCATGGGTTCGGGGGGCGAAACGGCCCAACAAACCGCCGAGTGGCTCAATCAGCGCGGCGAAAAAACCGGGGTCTTGAAAGTCCGCCTATATCGGCCCTTTTCCGTTGAGGGATTCGTTGCCGCTCTGCCTTCCACCACCCGCCGCCTGGCCGTGCTCGACCGCACCAAGGAGCCGGGCGCCGTCGGCGATCCGCTTTATGTGGACACGGTGGCGGCCTTGCGCGAGGCCTGCGACAAGGGGCTGGCCTCTTTCGACGCCGAACCGGCTGTCATCGGCGGCCGTTACGGCCTCTCTTCCAAGGAATTCAACCCGGCCATGGTCAAAGCCGTTTTCGACGAGCTCCGGCTTGCCGCCCCGAAAAATCATTTCACCGTCGGGATCATGGATGATGTCACGCACACCTCGCTGGCCGTTGACGCGGAGTTTGACATTGAGCCAAAGGAAATGGTGCGCGCCGTCTTTTTCGGTCTCGGCGCGGACGGCACCGTTGGCGCGAACAAGAACTCCATTAAGATCATCGGCGAGGAAACCGGCCTTTACGCGCAAGGCTATTTCGTGTACGACTCCAAGAAATCCGGTGCCATCACCATTTCCCATCTCCGCTTCGGTCCCAACCCCATCCATTCCCCCTTCCTGCTCAAACAGGCCGACTTTGTCGCCTGCCATCAATGGCCCTTTCTGGATCGTTACAACGTGTTGGATTACGCCGCCGAGGGCGCCACCCTCCTGCTCAACTCCCCCTTCGGCCCGGAAGAGGTCTGGAACCATTTCTCCATCGAAGTCCAGCGCGAGATCATCGCCAAGAAACTCAAGTGCCACGTCATTGACGCCTATCGCGTGGCCAAGGCCGCCGGCATGGGCGGGCGCATCAACACCGTCATGCAAACCTGCTTCTTCGCCATTTCCGACGTCCTCCCGCGCCAGGAGGCCATTGCGCAAATCAAAAAGGCCATCCAAAAAACCTACGCCAGAAAGGGCCAGGCCGTCGTGGACCAAAATTTCGCCGCTGTGGACCAGACGCTCGCCGCGTTGCACGAGGTCAAAATTCCCGCCGCCGTCTCCTCCGCCCGCCATCAGCCGCCCATTGTGCCGGAGGACGCCCCCGATTTTGTCCAGCGGGTCACCGGCGTGATGCTGGCCAACAAGGGCGATTTGCTCCCCGTCAGCGCCTTCCCGGTGGATGGCACCTGGCCCTCGGGCACCACGCGCTGGGAAAAACGCGCCATCGCGCTGGAGATTCCCGAATGGGACCCGGCGATTTGCATCCAATGCAACAAGTGCGTCCTGGTCTGCCCTCACGCCGCCATTCGCGCCAAGTTTTATCCCGCCGGCAATCTGGCCGGCGCTCCCGCCCATTTCAAATCCACCCCCTTCCGCTCGCAGGAATGGAAGGACTCGCTGTTCTCCCTCCAAGTCGCGCCGGAAGATTGCACCGGATGCACCCTGTGCGTGGCGGTCTGCCCGGTGAAATCAAAAACCGACCCCAAACAAAAAGCGATCAACATGCGGCCCATGCCCGCGTTGCGCGAGCAGGAGAAGGTCAACTTTGAGTTCTTCCTCAATCTGCCTTCCCCCGACCGCTCCCGCCTGCCGATGGACGTGAAAGGCTCGCAATTCCGCGAGCCGCTCTTCGAGTTTTCCGGGGCCTGCTCCGGCTGCGGCGAGACGCCCTACGTCAAACTGCTCACCCAGATGTCCGGCGACCGCCTCATCGTGGCCAACGCCACCGGCTGCTCCTCCATCTACGGCGGCAACCTGCCCACCACTCCTTTCGCCGTCAACAGCGCCCGGCGCGGCCCCGCCTGGTCCAATTCCCTCTTCGAGGACAACGCCGAATACGGCTTCGGCCAGCGCATCGGGTTGGACAAGCAAACGGAATTCGCCCGCGAACTGGCACGGAAACTCGCCCCGCAACTGGGCGCGGAATTGGTGGACGCGCTGCTGGCCGCCAAACAAGACGACGAGGCGCAGATCGCCGCCCAGCGCGAGCGCGTCCGCGAATTGCGCCTGCGGCTCCAACGCCTCTCCGCCCCGGAGGCGTCCACCCTTTACGCCCTGGCCGACGCGCTGGTCAAAAAATCCGTCTGGATCGTCGGCGGCGACGGCTGGGCCTACGACATCGGCTTTGGCGGCCTGGACCATGTCCTGGCCATGAATGAGAAGGTCAACATCCTGGTGCTTGACACGGAGGTTTACTCCAACACCGGCGGTCAGCAGTCCAAGGCCACGCCAAAGGGAGCGTCGGCCCGCTTCGCCGTCTCCGGCAAACGCAGCGCCAGAAAGGACCTCGGCCTGATGGCCATGACGTACGGCACCGCCTACGTCGCCCAAGTCGCCCTGGGCGCCAAGGACTCGCAAACCGTCAAGGCCTTCGAGGAGGCCGAGTCGTTCCCCGGCTCCTCTCTCATCATCGCCTATAGTCCCTGCATCGAGCATGGATACGAGCTTGGGCTTGCGCTGGAGCAGCAAAAACTGGCGGTGGACACCGGCTTCTGGCCGCTCTATCGCTACGATCCCCGCCGTCTGGCCGTCGGCGAGCCGGCATTAAAGCTGGATTCCCCGACTCCCAAGGTTCCGCTGGAAAAATTCTGGGCCACCGAGCGCCGTTTCCAGGCTCTGGCCGCCCAGGACCCCGCCCTGCGCAAAGCCATCCTGGAGGACGCCCAGCAGGAGGTCCTGGGCAAATATGCCATTTACGCCCTGATGGCCGCCAAGCCCGTCGCTCCGGCCGAGGTGCTGCGGGCGGAGTGAATTCCGGCGTTGTCGCATGTGGCCGACGGCAGGAGGGGGGGCTTCCAGGGGTTTTGAGCCGTCAACCCGTCAGGACCCCCGTAAAAATGGGCTGTGGTTGAGGTTGGACCCGTCAGAAAGCCGTCAGAAAGCCGTCAGGTTGGCGTCAGCGACCCGTCAGAATGAAAAGAAACCAGAAAACAACAAGGCCCGGCTTTACGCCGGGCCTCGTCGTTTGGCTATTTGAAAAACGATTAGCTGACCGCTTGCTTGCGATAGGCAAGCAGGCTCAGGCAACCGAGCAGCAGCACGAATGTCGAGGAACCGTCAGGCACTGTGGTTGGCGGAAGCCCCACACCGGCATAGGCGAGCATGTCGATCCCGTTGCCTCCAGTGCCTGGCTCACCATTGTCGCTGATTTCTTGGTAGTCGGCTACATTATTGCCGATCTGCGAGAGGTCAAAGGTGATATCGTAAGTATCCCCAGGGATGGTCGGGATAGATTGATCAATCCCGTCATAGCCTTGTGTCGCACCGTCAAACCAGCCACCAGGCGACGCCAATTCATAGCCCAAAAAGGTGACGCCAGCCTGCTCAAAATAAGTCCAGCCCGTCGCGCCCTCAGGCGGGACGGTGGCGCCATCGTCGAAATTGGCGTTCACAAACGCAGGACCTGGTGAGGATGTGGTGATGTTCTCCACTGACGGATCGTCGAACGTGAAGAAGCCAGGGTCATGACGGAATACGAAGGTCACTTCAGTTGAGGTGGTGGTCGCCAAAAAAGGCGCTGTGGTATAGGTGTGTGAAGAATAGATGGGAGTGCCCGCGAGATCGAGGATCTGCAGCGAGGGATCAACGGGCGGGGCCAGATTCTGCGCGCCCGCTTGTTTTGCCGCGACCAGCGCCAGGGCGACCAACAGTCCCGCGCACACGCTCTTGGATTGTTTGCTGAATACATTCTTTTTCATATCGTTTTCCACTCTTACTATTGTTTTGTTTGCTTTGGCCACTGCGTCTTATGGCACACTTTTCTCACCAATCACCTGCAATAAGCTAATAATATGCCAACTTTAGACGCGTCAAAAAAAACTGCACAAACACAATGTAACATGTTGATATGTAGCGCATTAGGATGAGAGTCGTATTTGGCGCTTTGATCGAAAAAAAGGGCGAGTCCGTAAAGCAATTCGACGCTTTTTGGACTTGGACATCTTTTTTCACCCCTTGATGCCTGGCAGAATGAACGCAAGTCATTGTGGCATCGGGATTTGTGAATAGCCGATTTCCAGCGATGATGATGCGTCGCAGAAAGTAAAGAAAACCGACGCCTTTCAGCCCACTGCGGCACCCGGTTGCCTTGAGGACTGGGATCATCCGCTCCTATTCCGAGGAATCCAAGCATCTCCCTCTACTATCCTTGCCCATTCCCAATTCCCTAATACTCCATTGACGAAACTGGCGACCCTTCGCAATAAATGTCATACCAATGCCAAGAAATGGAGAGCAGGCGCCGTCCGCTCAAGTATGCTCTGTCCAAGAATGAAAACAGCGCTTTTCCTGACCGCCTCCATCCCGGCGGTGATGCTTGCGGCCGCCGCCTTCACCAGCGTCGCCGGCGCCCCACCCCAATCCCCCGCGCTTCCCCCGGGCCATCCGGCGATGACGTTTGCGGAGCC
>JBEKAN010000011.1:0-25986 GCA_050015895.1 Verrucomicrobiota bacterium | reverse complement strand
ATGCCACCAGCGACAGCAACGCGGTGGCGGGGGTGGACTACACGGCGACCAGCGGAGTGCTGCTCTTCGAGTCCGGGCAGGCGACCAACAACGTGACGATCCCGATACTCAACCCCAACATCGTGGAGGGCGGCAAAGTGTTCAATTTCACCTTGTCGAATCCCTCGGCCAATTGCTACCTGCTCTCCCCGACGAACGCGGCGATCACGATCACCAATGTGCTGACGGGCATCAGCTTCAGCGGTTCCGCTTACGGGGTCGGGGACAAGCAAAGCCCGGCGCAGATCAGCGTGGCGCGCACGGGCGTGACCAACAACACGGTGAGCGTGAGCTATGCGACGGCGGCGGGGACGGCCGTGCCCGGGAAGAACTACGAGGACACCGGCGGGACGCTGACCTTCGCGCCGGGGGTGACCAACTTGTATTTTCCGATCACGATCATAGACGACCATTTGATCACGCCGAATTTCACGGTCAACTTGAGCCTGTTCAACGCGGAAGGGGCGATTCTCAACCAGCCCAGCAACGCCGTGCTCACCATCGCGAACCAGGATGGGGCTTTTATCGGGCCGGCGGGCACCCTGCTCCTCTATGAGAGCGACAAGCCAACCAACGGCATCGTTGACCCCGGTGAAACCGTGACGGTGGAGTTTGGCATGGAGTGCATCTCGGGCGGCAGCACCACCAACCTGATCGCGGTGATGCAGACCAACGCCAACGTGACCCCGCTGATCACGTCCACCAACGGACCGACCAACTACTATGGAGTCCTGCTGCAGGGCGGTCATTCCGTGTCCCGTCCGTTCACCTTCACGGCCAACGGGGTGAACAACCAGGTGATTGACGTTTACTTCCAGATGTACGACGGAACCAACGCGCTGACCAATGTGGTGTTTTCCTTCGCGCTGGGCAGCACCGTGACCACGTTTGCCAACTCCGGGGTCATCCTCGTCACCAACCAACTGAGCTTTGGCTCCCCGCCGGCTCCCGGCTATCCGTATCCCTCAACGATCAATGTGATCGGGATAAATGGGACGATTGACAGACTCACGGCCACCATCAGCAATCTCAACCACAGCGACCCCGGCGACATCGAGATCGTGCTGGTCAGCCCTGCGGAGCTGACGTCACCCAGCCAGAACATCCTGTTGATGGCGGATACGGGAGGGGGAGTGGCAGTGACAAACCTGACGCAGAATTTTGATGATTACGCGTCCACCTTCATGCTGGCGACCAATTTGCCCGACAACACGACGGCGACCAACAAGCCAACGGCGTATGTGACGGTGAACAACTTTGGGGTGAACACCACCACATTGATTGGAAACCAATGGCCCTACCTGCCGGCCATGCCCTCGCCCGTGCCAGCGCCGGTTGCTCCGAATTATTATTCCACCAACCTCGGGGTCCTGGACGGCACGACAGCCAACGGAGTCTGGTCCCTCTACGTGGCCGACACCTCCTCGCCGGACAGCGGGGCGATCAGCAACGGCTGGGCGTTGAACATCAGCACGGGAAACCCGGTTCTTCCGGGCGTGGACTTGGAACTGGGCGTCACGGTCGCGCCGTCGGTGGCCACCGTGAGCAACCAGTTGATCTACACCGTCACGCTGACGAACTATGGGCCGGCGGTCGCCGGCGGCGTGGTCATCACCAACAGTTTCCCATCCGGCCTGACGTATCTGAGCAACAACTTCGCGGGCTGGGTAACCAACTTCGGGCCTGTGATGACCTTCACCTCGACCAACACCCTGGCGGTCAGCAACGGTCTGGCCTTCAACCTCTACATGGAGCCGGGAGCCAGCGGCAGCCTCACCAACGACTTTGCCGCCGCCGCCAACCAGATGGACGCCACGACGAACAACGTGACCAATGTGGTGACGGTGGTGGGCTCCCAGAGCGCGGATCTGGGGGTCATTATCACGGCGTCCGAGAACGAACTGACGGCGGGCAACTTGGTCACTCTTTATGTGGTGATCACCAACACCGGCCCTTCCGCCGCCGTCTCGGCGGTCGTCTCCAACGTCCTTCCGTCCGGGTTGCTTTTTATCAGCGACACGACATCGTCCACCAACGGAGTGGTTTCCAATTCGGGCGGGGCGAGCGTTTGGAACCTGGGCGGTCTGGGGGCCACATCCAATGCGACGCTGATGATTGTCGCGCAGGCCACCGCGACAAACGGGGCGACGGTGCTGGACACCGCCGGAGTCGCGTCGGCGATATACGATCCGTATAAATTCAACAATTACAACTCCTACAAGATAGTCGTGGATCCGGCGCCAGTGATGTCCATCTCCAACGCCGCGCATGCCTTCACCCTGACGTGGGCGGGCGGGGCGACCAATTTTGAGCTTCAGGGGGCGACCAACCTGCAACGTCCCATAGTGTGGACCACGCTGACCAACGTCGTTTTGACCAACAGCGAGGGCCTCTACAGCATCACTCTGCCGACCAACGGAGGCTACGATTTCTTCAGACTCAGAACCAAGGTCCCTTGATTTCCAGCACGCATGAAAAACCACATTGATCGTTTTGATCTCTTTTGGTGTCCGGCGACATCACGGGTGTTTCCCGCTGTGGCGCTTCTACTCTTCCTCGCCGCGCCCGCGCGGGCGGCCGTTCTGCGGCAATTGGAGGGCCATGTGCCGCCCGCGATCCAGCGGCTTCACCTGCAATCCACCGGGGCTCTGCCCGACACCAACCGGCTGGACCTGGCCATCGGTGTGCCATTGGCCCACCCAACCGAGCTTTCCAACTTCCTTGAGCAGATCTACGATCCCAAGAGCGCCAACTACCGGAAATACCTCACCCCGGATCAATTCACGGAGAGATTCGGGCCTTCGCAGGCGGATTACGACTCTCTGAAGAAATTCGCGGCGGACAACGGTCTGACCATCACAGGCACGCATTCCAATCGAATGCTGCTGGAGGTCAATGTGTCTGTCGCGGACATCCGAAGGGTTTTTCACGTCAACCTGCTCACATACCGGCACCCGACGGAGAACCGGACTTTCTTCGCGCCGGACGTGGAGCCATCCGTGCCCGCGGACCTTCGAGTGTCGGACATCGGGGGACTGAACAATTACAGCCTGCCCCACCCCAAGTTGACGAGGATATCCAAGGACCTGACGAAAAACGCGTCGCCAAGGGCCGGCTCGGGGCCGGCGGGGACTTATATGGGAAACGATTTCCGGGCGGCCTACGCTCCCGGGGTGACGCTGCAGGGGAATGGACAGGCCGTGGCGCTGCTGGAGTTCGACGGCTACCTGGCCAGTGACATACAAGACTACGAAACCCAGGCTGGCTTGCCAAGCGTCCCCCTGACCAACGTGTTGATAGGCGGCTTCAACGGCCAGCCCAGCGGCACCGGCGGCGAAGTGGAAGTGTCGCTGGACATCGAAATGGCCGTCTCGATGGCGCAGGGATTATCGGACGTCATCGTCTATATGGCCAGCCCTTTTTCCGCCGCCGGAACACAGAATACCATTCTGAACCAGATGGCGACGGACAATTCGGCGCGGCAAATCAGCAGTTCCTGGGGATGGACCGGCGGTCCTTCGACGACGACCGACCAGATCTTCCAGGAAATGTCCGCGCAGGGCCAGACCTATTACAATGCCTCCGGGGACAGCGACGCCTTTGCGTTGGGGGAAGTGGACAACCCAACCAATACCGACACCCCTTCCAGCAGTCCCTATATCACGGAAGTGGGGGCGACGACACTCACCACGACCGGACCGGTGGGGAACTATGTGTCCGAGACTGTTTGGCAGACGGGGACGGGGGCGGGAAGCAGCGGAGGGATCAGCAGCTATTATGCAATCCCATTCTGGCAGCGCGGGATCAACATGACGACCAACGGGGGATCGCTGGCATTTCGGAACATTCCAGATGTGGCGATGGCCGGGGACAATATTTATGTGATCGCGGACAACGGCACGCCCAATGACGTGGGTGGGACCAGTTGCGCGGCTCCCTTGTGGGCGGCCTTTACCGCGCTTGTCAACGAGAAAGCTTCGTTGGTCGGGTCGCCTTCCATGGGGTTCATCAACCCCGCCCTCTATAGGATCGGCAAAGGCCCGCTTTATGCCACCACCTTCAATGACATCACAAACGGAAACAACACCAATGCCGGCAGCACAAACGCGTTCTTCGCCGTGCCGGGCTATGATCTGTGCTCCGGATGGGGCAGCCCGACCGGCAGCCCGCTGATCAATGCTTTGGTTCCTGGTTCTTTGGAAGTGCCCATTCTGGCGGTGGTCAGCAATACCATCTCCGGTGGGAACGGCAACGGAAGGATTGATCCGGACGAGTGCAACAATTTGAGCATTCTAGTCACCAACGAGGGCAATGTGGCGGCCACCCGGGTGCAAGGGACGTTGGTGAGCCTGACGCCGGGGGTGCTTCTGGGCCTTCCGACGGCTTCCTATCCCGACATCCCGCCCGGACAGTCGGCCGCCGACGAGACGCTCTATACGGTGAGCACACAACCGAGCTTCATCTGCGGCACGCCCGTCACCCTGCAACTGATCCTCAAATGCGATCAAACCGTTCAAACCAACCTCATTCAACTGCCCAGCGGCTCCGTCGGGACGCCGGTGGCATTCACCAATTCGACTGCCGTGTCGGTGCCTCCCGGCAGCGTGACGGGCACCAACTCCTCCATCAACGTGACGGGAATCACATCGGTTGGGAAAGTCACTGTATCGCTCTACCTGACCGATCTGACGGACGCGGACATGATTGTGCAGCTCATCAGCCCCAACGGCACGAACGTGACACTGGCGGACACCACCGCGTCGGTGGGGGCCAATTACGGACAGGCGTGCTCCCCGGCGGCCAGCCGCACCACATTTGACGACGACGCTCTCCAGCCTGTTTCGACCGGCAGCGCCCCGTTTGTCGGGTCATATTCCCCGCTGGAACCGTTGTCCACTTTCAACCTGATGTCAGGCACCAACGTCAACGGCGTCTGGCGGCTCAACGTGATTGACCAAGTGACCGGCAACACGGCGGCGCTGGAATGCTGGTCGCTCTATATTTCGCCGGAAGTGTGCGAGGATGGCGGCGGGGAATGTCCCGGCTCCGACCTTTCCATCACGATGACGGCCAATCCCATCACCACCATCACGGGGGGGGTGATCACCTACACCATGAGCGTGTCCAACGCCGGGCCGAGCGGCGCCAGCGATGTGGCTGTGATCCAGAACCTGCCGGCGGGGATTCAGTATTTGGAATCCACCACAAGCCAGGGGTCGCTGAACCAGTCTGGTTCGGCCCTGACTTTCACCCTGGGCACAATGCCCGCGTTAGGCTCGGCGACGATCACGGTGGACGCCTATCCGACCCAGGCGGGGTTTTTCACCAGCACCGCGACAGTGGGTTTTCCGGGAACGGACCCCAATCCTGACAACAACAACGCGTCCGTGTCCGTCCTGGTGAGCAAGCCGACCGCCGACCTTGTGACGACCATGACGGCGACGCCGACTTCCGTGCCGGTGGGGGGCGAGGTGACTTTCACCATAGCGGTGACCAACACCGGGCCTTCGACCGCGGATGGGGTGACGCTGACCAATTTTTTGCCGGCCAACGCCCAAGTGGTGTATTCCAGTTCGCCCTCGCCCAGCGTGGCGTCACTTGGCTCGCTGGCCCGGGGTTCGGGGGCGACCGTTACTTTGATCCTCAGTCCCACCGTGGTCGGCACTTGCTCGCTGACCAGCACCGCCGGGCTAAGCCCGACGGAGACAGACCCCGACCCGGAGAACAACACAGCCACCGTCACAGTCGGGGTGGTTCCGGCGGCCGGTCTTGGGGTTTCCGCGGTCGCAACGCCCAGCCCCGCCCTATCCGGCGGCAAGGTCTCGTATCTGGTGACCGTGACCAACGCCGGACCCAGCCCCGCCAACACGGTGGTGATGAGTCAGACGGTGCCGGCTGGCGCGACCTTTCTGTCCACCACGAGCAGCAACGCCTCCTACAACAGCGGGGTGATCACATGGAATATCGGCGACATGCCCAGCGGCACCAGCCTGAGCCTGACCAACATCGTCACCGCGACCAACCTGCTGCCCGGGGTGGTCTCCAACGTCATGGTTTCCACATTGACGGTCTTTGGGCAGCCGATCAATCCGAGCACCAACAACAGCACAGCGGTGGTTTCCACCATTGTCCTGCGGCCCATCGCCATCATTACTCCAGCGGGGGCGGTGCTGGACTCTGAGAGCCTGAGTCCGCCCAACGGGGCGGTGAACCCCGGGGAGACTGTCGGCTTGAAATTATACCTGCAGAACATCGGCAACATACCCACCACCAATCTGGTGGCCACATTGCTGGCCACCGGCGGGGTGGCCTCGCCCAGCGGGCCGGCCAATTATGGGGCGCTGGCGGCGGGCGGCGGGGTGACAAACCGACAATTCTACTTCACCGCCAACTCCACCAACGGGGGGACGGTGGTGGCCACACTTTCCCTGTATGACGGCCCGACCAACTACCTGGGGACGGCCAGCTACACATTCATCATGCCGGTGGTCTCCAATTACTGGCAGAACGAGTTCATCAGCATCCCGGCGCAGGAGTACACAAACTATCCGGCCAGCGGCCCGGCGAACCCCTACCCGTCGAGCAACTTCGTCTATGGCATCACTTCCTATGTCGCAAACGTCGCTGTCACGGTGTCCAATCTCTACCACAGCTATCCGCACGACATCGAATTGCTGGTGGTGGGTCCGGGCGGACAAAGCTCCATATTGATGTCCGCCGCCGCGGTGGGAACGGCGGCAAACATCCCCGTGACGCTCACCTTCGACGAGACGTCCGCAAATCCAGTCCCGTCGGACCAGTCGCTTGTCACCGGGAGCTATCAACCCGCGGAGTACAACACGCCGATATTCACCAACGGGCCGGCGCCGGCCGGGGGCTTTACGGCCGATTTGTCCGTGTTCTCCGGGCTGCCGGTCAATGGATGGTGGCAATTGTGGGCCTACGATGTGTCCGACGGTGATTACGGGGCGATCTCCAACGGCTGGGGACTGGCGATCACAACGATCATTCCGGTCAACCAGATTGGCGATCTGGGCGTGGGCGTCACGGCCTCGCCCAATCCTGTCTATGTGGGCAGCAACGTCACCTTCATCATCGGGGTCACCAACTACGGCACCAACAGCGCCAATGTGTTTCTGACCAATGTGCTTTCCAGCGGGCTGACCTTTGTGTCGTCCAACACGCCGTCGCCCGTGACGCAATCCAACCAGACCCAGTTTTACAATCTGGGGAGCGTGCAGGGCGGATCGAACATGACTTTCAACCTTGTGGCCACCGCGACAAGCGCCGGGACGCTGTCCAGCACGGCCAGCATTGGCTCCAGTGTGACCATTCTGAATCCGGTCAACACCATCGCCACCGGCTCTGTGACGGCCCAACTGCCCGCGGCGGCCTTGGTGCCGGGCATCTCCGCGGCCAGCGGCGCCAAAGCGGTGGTGGCGGGAACCCCGGTCCTCATCGGCACACAGATTGCCTATGCCCTTGTTGTCACCAACAACGGCCCCAACGAGGCGCTCAACGTTGTCGGCGTCCTGAACCAGAGCATGGCCGGTTCCTCCACCAATGTGTTCACCAATGATTTCGGCAACATGGAGGCGGACACCAATGCCATCGTCCTGTTCACCAACACAATTCAGGCCGCCGGCCCGCTCACCAACACTTGGACCGTCACCACCGTGTCCACCAACTTGGATTCCGCGTCGAACTCGGTCCCGTTGGTCATCACCGTCATCCCTCCGGAACCCGTCATGGTCGCCAACGGGGTGAGGCTGCTTTCGGAAAGCTCGTCGGCCCCCAATGGGGCGATTAATTCCAATGAAATCGTCGTGGTCGCGTTCACACTGGAGAACATCGGCGCGGCCTCCTCCACCAACCTCACGGCCACGCTGCTGACCACCAACGGAGTGTTTCCAACCAGCAACGGAGTGACGGTCAGCACGGAGAAGCTGACTTACGGGGCGATCAGCCCCGGGGCGTCCGGGACGGAGAATTACCAGTTCATGGGCAGCGGCAGCCCCGGTTCGACCATCACGGCGGTTCTGGCGCTGCAGGACAGCGCGTTTCCCGGGGATACCCTGCTGGGGATGATCTCAAATTCGTTTGTCATCCCCACCAACGCGGCATTCGCCAATTCGGCGTACATCAGCATTCCGGAAATCGGCGCGGCCACCCCCTACCCGTCCAGCATTTTGGTCTCCGTCCCCGCCAGCCAGCTCGTCAGCAAAGTCACCGCCACGCTGCAAGGGTTCACCCACACCTTCCCGCATGATGTGAACGTGGTGCTGGAAAGCCCGTCCGGGCAGCAAACCCTGCTGATGGCGCATTGCGGCGGACCATTCAGCGTCTCCGACCTGGTGCTGGGCTTCGACGAGGCGGCGAGGACGACGCTGCCCTCCACCCAAATGGTTTCCAGCACCAACCTCCCGACCCAGGACGGCGCCTTCGACGTCCTTCCAGGCATATTGGGCACCCCCAACAACACGAATTTGGCGATTTTCAACGGGTCCAATCCCAACGGCCTGTGGTCCCTCTACATCTACGACGACACGGCCGGGAATGACGGCTACGTGGCCAATGGCTGGACGCTGGACCTGACGCTGGTCAACCCGGTCAACCCCCCCGGCACTCTTGCCGTGGGCATGACCAGCGCGCCCAACCCGGTGATCGTCAGCAATTTCCTGACCTACAACATCGTGGTGACCAACCTGGGCCTTTCGGCGGCGTCCAATGTGGTTTTGACCGAGACGCTGCCCGCGGGAGCGAGTCTGGTTTCGGCCGCCGCCTCCCAGGGGGCTGTCAACACCAGTGTTCCGGGATTTGTCACCTATAATCTGGGGACGATCGCCAACACCGGCGCCGCCGCTTACGCCACAAACGTGCTTCAACCGATCCTGTCGGGAACGCTGCTCAGTTCGGCCACCGCCACCAACGCCGCCAACCTCTCCGGCGCCACCGCCTCCAACTCCGTCAGCGTGGTGAACCTGGCCAATTTTGAGTTGACGGCGACGACTCTCACCAACCGCGTGAGGCTGACGCTGGCGACCTTCGCGGGCCAGACGGGCGAGAATTACGTGATCCAGGTCTCCACCAACTTGGTGAACTGGACCAACCTCTCCACCAACATGGCGGTCGGGGTCGGCGAGTTCACCATCACCAACAACATCAGCCACGGCTCGGCCCAGTTCTACCGCGCCGAACATTTCCCGCAGTGATCGCAGTGTGATTTTGCGGTCGCCCGCGCGTCCGGATTTCGTGCTCATTTCGGGCGGCCGCGCAAGAATGCAGCCATGAAACTCTTTGGCCTCACCGGCGGCGTCGGCATGGGCAAATCCACCGCCGGCGAATTGCTTCAGCGCCAGGGCGTCGCTGTGATTGACACCGACACCCTCGCCCGCCAGTTCGTGGAGCCGGGGCAGCCCGCGCTGGCGGAGATCCTGGAGAAGTTCGGCCCCGCGGTTTTCCTTCCCGACGGCCGCCTGGACCGCGAACAACTCGCCCGGCGGGTCTTCTCCGATCCCGCCGCGCGGGGCGAGTTGGAGGCCATCCTGCATCCGCGCATCCGGGCCGATTGGAACCGCGAGGCGCAAAGCTGGCGCGACGCGGGGCTGGCTTGCGGCGTGGTGGTCATTCCCCTGCTTTTTGAGACCCAGTCCGCGCCCTTGTTTGACGCCACGATCTGCGTCGCCTGCTCCGCCGCCACGCAGGCCCGGCGTTTGCGCGAGCGCGGCTGGGATTCCACGCAGATCCAGCAGCGCCTGGCCGCCCAGTGGCCCGCCGGGCGAAAAATCGCCCTGTCCGATTATGTCGTGTGGACCGACACCACGCTCGAAGCCCACGCCGCCCAGCTCCAGCGCGTCATGGGCGGCCCCGATGTCAATCCGCGGTAAGGCGGCGCCGGCGGTTTGCGGTTCAGAAGCAGCCAGTCGGGATGCTGGGCGCGCAGACCTGCGGCCTTCATTTTGCGCGCCGACCAGTAAAGACGCTCCGCCGCCCGCAGTCGTTCCTGGCCGGACATGACGCAAAGGACCTCAATTTGATCGGATCCGGGTTGTTCATCCGGCAGCATGGTTCAAATACAGAGTAACAGAGGAAACGTCCGCCCGGCGGTCTCCGCGTTGCCCAGGAGCCATCGTTGACGCATTACCACCGGCAATCTGATCAAGATCACACCTGGCCGGCCGGGGTGATGCGGACCTCGACCTCCATCCGGCGGGAGAGGGTGCCGCGATAGGTGCCGCGCACGGGGGGGACATCGTCGTAATCGCGGCCCACGGCAATCTTCACGTAGGATTCGTCCGACTGACGGTTGTGGGTCGGGTCCAGAGCGCGCCAGCCAATCGTCGGAATGAACACCTCCGTCCAGGCGTGCGTGGCGCTGGCGCTTTCGGTGGCCAAATAGCCGCTCACATAACGCGCCGGGATTTGCACGGAGCGGCACAATCCGATCATCACATGCGCGAAGTCCTGGCACACTCCGCGGCCTTGCGCCAGAACGTCGCGCATCAGCGTGTGGACGTGGGTGGAGCAAGGCTCATACTCCAGCCGCCTGTTGACAAACCGCAGGATCGCCAGGGCCGCCTGCCACACGTCGGTCCGGCCCGCCGTCGCGTCCATGGCCAGCCGCCAGGTCGCCGGATCGGTGTCCGTGAAGCGGCTCGGCTGCAAAAAATCATAACATCGCTCGTTCTGCGTCGCCTCGCCAATCCGGGCCAGCGGCGCGGGCCAGGCGTCCTCCGGCAGCGGCGGCGGCGGGCGGGTCTCCACCACCGCCTGCGTCCGGGTCTCCAGAAGCGAGTGCGGCTCGAAGACCTCGAAGCGGTCCACCCAGTTGCCGTAAAAATCCAAGTGGTGCTCCAGCGGCGCCGGCGGACTCACTGTCAAATAAAATGATTCCAGCCGCTGCCCCGGGTTGTCCGCCGGCTTGAGGCGGACCTCGTTGAAATTGTGCGAGACCGTGCCGGCATAGCGGAAGGTGGTGCGATGGCTCACCGCCCATCTCATTGGCCCCCCCCCCCGATCTCCCGCACATCCACCGACACCTTGACCGCGTGCGAACCGCCGCCGACCAGGATGCCGCTGACCGGGCTGACGTCGCTGAAGTCGCGCCCGTGGGCGACGGTGATGTGCTCCTCCGCCGGGAGAAGATCGTTGGTGGGGTCGAAGTCCACCCAGCCGACGCTGGGGCAAAACACCGAGAACCACGCATGGGAGGCGTCGGCCCCGGTGAGCCTGGCTTTGCCGGGGGCCGGGTGGGTGCGCAAGTAACCGCTGACATACCGGGCCAACAACCCCACCGACCGCATGCAGGCGATCCCGATGTGCGCGAAATCCTGGCACACGCCGCGCCGGTTGCGCCAGACCTCCTCCAGCGGCGTGGCCGCGGTGGTCGCCACCGGATCGTATTTGAAATCGGCGTGGATGCGACGATTCAAGTCCTGCGCGCCGAGCAGCAGGGGGGTGTCGTCGGCAAAGCTCTTGCGGGCGTAATCGGCCAGTTCCGGCGAGGCGCGCAAAAGGGGCGAATCAAAGCGGAATTGGTATGGCTCCGCCGTTTCCGCCGTCGCCGGCTCGCGGAAGATGGCGGCGACCCGTTTCCAATCGGGCGAAAGGCCCAGGGCGGCCTGGGTGACCCGCTCGATCCAGACCAGGCTGGTGGCGGTGATTTCCAGGCGCTGATGAATTTGCTGCACGCTGAAAAAGCAGACCGGGTTGCCGAAGTAATCGTTGCGCATCGTCCGCACCGCCGGCTCCGGCGCAATGTCCAGGGCGAAATCCGCACGTTTTTGCACTTCCGTCAGGCGCGGTTTCAGGCGGGCGGCGTGGTGCGACACACTCACCGGCGCCGAGTAGTCATAAACCGTGCGATGGAGGATGCGGTAATTCATGTCGGCGTCATTTGCCCCCCGTGCGGGAAATGGTGGAATGGGCGAAGTAGCTCACGGCGATCGCGTCGGAGAGCTTGGGGAGATTGCGCACGATGCGGGCGATGACCGCGCCCGCCTCGCTGTGATGCCAGTTGGACTTGCGGTTGGCCAGCGAGCGGGGGTCCATGAGGCGCAGCCGCGCCATGCAGTCCAGCAAAACCCGATGCCCGGCGCTGGGCAGGGCGCTTTCCCGCTCGCGCGGCAGCCGCTCGAAATGCTTGACAAGCTGGTTGAACTGGAAGAGCAGCGAGCGCGGATTGGTGTCGTCCAAAAGCACCAAATCGTACACGGCGGCGATGTCCGGCAGGAGGGAATAGCGGCTGCGGTAGGTGAGGGAACTGTCCGCCACTTCCAGCACGGCTTCCAGCAGGCTGGGGTTGTTGGATTCGGGCGAGCGCAGGGCGCAGTCCAGGAAGGAACAAAGATAGATGGCCCGTTCGATGCGCAAGCCGATGTCCAGAAAACGCCATCCCTGGGCGCGGGTCATGTTCTCCCGTGCCAAACCGTGAAAGGCCGCCAGATGGAGGAGGGTCTCGTTGAGCGCGCCGGAAGTGTCGGCGACCATCGCGCGGGAGCCGGCCTGCGGGTGGGCCAGCACATCGCCCAGTTGCGAGAGCACGCGCCAAAGGTCGTTGGAGGTGCGGTCGCGCACGAGCATGGCCAGTTTTTGCATTTCCTGCACGATGGCGCTCAGGGAGCCGCGCCGTTTTGGGTCAAAAATTCCGTCCAGCAATTCGGCTTCGATGGCTTCCGGGTTCAGGCGCGGGCCGGGGCGGGCGGCGGGACTGGCGATCTGCCCCTGCCTGGCCAGGGCGTTGAGGAGCGGTTCGATCAACTGCGCGGGGCCGGCGCCGCCCTCGGAATTGAGGCGCAGCAGCAGACTGCGCAGCAGCCGCGCGGTCGCGTCGGCCCGCTCGCAATACCGGCCCAGCCAGAAGAAATTGTCCGCCAGGCGCGAGGGGAGATTGTTTCCCACGCGCCGCAATTCCACCGTCTGCGCTCCCAGATTGAGCAGGGAGATTTGTTCCACGGGCGCCCTGGCCATGACCCAGGTGTCCTTGTTGGAGCTTTCCTTGCGCAAGGAAACCTTTCTCCCGCCCATTTGCGCCCCGACATGGGTCAGGCCGCCCGGCATCACCGAATAGCCATCCGCCGTCGCCACCAGATAAGAGCGCAATGACACCGGCCGGGGCGCCAGCGCGGCGCCGTTCCAGGCGGGCGCGGTGGACAGGGCCATCCGCTCCTGCGCGACATACAACTCCGGCTGAAATTCAATCTGGCGGCGCAGCTCCCCGTTGGACTCCTCGCGGGGGCTGGACACGTCGGGCGCGGCGCCGCTGTGGAAGCGGAACGCGGGCTGAACCACCAATTGATCCAAATGCGCCAGCACATGGCTTTCCGCCTCCGGCTGCCCGCACCACCAGGTGGGGACGGAGGGCAATTTAAGTTCCTCGCCCAGAATGTGGCGGCAAAGTCCGGGCAGAAAGGCCATGAAGGCGGGGCTTTGGAGCAGGCCGCTGCCCAGCGCGTTGGCCGCGGCCACGTTGCCGGCGCGCAAAGCGCCCAGCAACCCCGGCACGCCGAGCATCGAATCGTTGCGCAATTCCAGCGGGTCGCACCAGTCGTCCTCGACGCGGCGCAGGATGACGTCCACAGGCTCCAGGCCGGAGAGGGTTTTGAGGAACACGCGGTCGTCGCGCACGGTCAGGTCCTGCCCCTCCACCAGGGAGTAGCCGAGGTAGCGGGCGAGCCAGGCCTGCTCGAAATAGGTCTCGTTGAAGGGGCCTGGTGTCAACAATACGATTCGCGGGTTGTCCAGCCGCCGCGCCCCCAGCCGCGCCAGCGTCGTCTGCGTATCCCGGAAATATCCCGCCAGCCGCTTGACGTTGCAGTCCCGAAAGGCCTCCGGGAGGATGCGCGAGGTGATGAGCCGGTTGGCCAGGGCGTAGCCGGCGCCGGTGGGCATCTGTGTGCGGTCGGAAAGCACCCACCACCGCCCGTCGGTGGAGCGCGCCAGGTCCGCCGCATAAAAGTGCAGAAGCATGTCCCAGGGGGGCGTGACCCCGTGGCAGGGACGGAGAAAATCCGGCTGGGCGAAGATGATGGAGGGGGGAATCTGGCCGGAATGAATCAACTCCTGGCGCCCGTAGCAATCGGCCAGGATGCGGTTGAGCAGGGTGGCGCGTTGGATCAGGCCGGTTTCGAGTGTTTGCCATTCCTCCACCGGCAGCAGCAGCGGGAGGGGATCCAGTTGCCAGGGCCGTTCCATGCCCAGCGGGTCGCCATAGACGTTGTAGGTGATGCGCTGCTCCTGGATCATGCGCCGGGCGGTCTCGTGCCGGCGTTTCAACTCCGCGTCGGTCAATCCCGGAAGCGCCTGCGCGAATTTTCGCCAGCATTCCCGCAGGCCGCCCGCAGGGTTGGTGGATTCGTCGAACACGCCGTTTTCGGGGGCGTAGGACTGGAGCACCGTTGGGGTGTTCGGCTTCAAAGTTTCTTCGACGGCGGCCATCTGCCTCAGGAGTGTGACAGGCTTGCGCGTGCCCGGCTCATAATCCTATTTTGCCTCGGGTTCCTTGCGCAAGTCCAGCGTGAAAGGAAATTCGCGGCTGACGGATTCCGCGGGCGGAACGAACCGGCCCTGGCGGCTCCCGTGCGCGAAAAAGCGCGACAAGCGGCGGCTCTCCGCCTCGTAGGCGTTGATCGGGAAGGTGACGTAGTTCAAGCCGCCGGGATGGGCCGCGTGGTAGGAGCATCCGCCCAGCGAGCGTTCGTTCCACGTGTCGTAAAGATCGAACACCAGCGGCGTGTTGACACCAATGGTCGGGTGGAGGCATTCGGGCGGACACCACGCGCGGTAGCGCACGCCCGCCACAAATTCGCCGTTGGTCCCGGTGGGGCGCAGCGGCGCGCGGCGGCCGTTGCAGGTGACGGCGAACCGGTCGCCGGTCATCCCGGTGGCCTTGACCTGGAGGCGCTCGACGGAGCTGTCCACATAACGCACCGTTCCCCCCGCGCCGGCCTCCTCTCCCAGCACGTGCCACGGCTCCAGCGCGCCGCGCAGTTCGATGGTGATGTCGCGCTTGGTGAAATCACCGATGCGCGGGAAGCGGAACTCAAAGTGCGGCGCGAACCACTCCATTTCAAAGGGCTGGCCCGCCTCTCGCAGATCGGCGATGACATCGCGGAAATCAGTCTGGCAATAATGCGGGAGCATCCAGCGGTCGTGGAGGTCGGTGCCCCAGCGAAGGAGCTTGTGGGTGTAAGGCTAGTTCCAGAATTTGGCGATGAGGCCGCGCAGGAGCAGTTGCTGCGCGGCGCTCATGCGGGCGTGGGGCGGCATCTCAAAGGCGCGCATCTCCACCAGGCCGAGCCTGCCCGCGCTGGTGTCGGGCGGGAACAGCTTGTCAACACTAAACTCGGAGCGGTGCGTGTTCCCCGCCGCGTCAATGAGCAGATTGCGGAAAAGCCGGTCCACCAGCCAGGGCGCGGCGGGCTGGTCCGGCTTGGGAATTTGCTGGAAGGCCAGTTCCAGCTCGTAAAGCGAGTCGTGCCGCGCCTCGTCCACCCGCGGCGCCTGGCTGGTCGGGCCGATGAACAATCCGCTGAAGAGCCAGCTCAGGGACGGATGGTTCTGCCAGTAGCAGAGCAGGGAGCGCAGCAAATCCGGCCGCCGCAGAACCGGCGAATCGCCCGGCGAGGCGCCGCCGACGACAATATGGTTGCCGCCGCCGGTGCCGACGTGACGGCCGTCAATCATAAACTTTTCCGCCCGCAGCCGCGTCTGCCGCGCCTCCTCGTAGAGGATCGTCGTCTTCTCCACCAACTCGTCCCACGTCGCGCTGGGGTGGAGGTTGACCTCGATCACGCCGGGGTCGGGCGTCACGGCCAGTTTGTTCAGGCGCGGGTCTTTGGGCGGCGTTTCCCCCTCGATGAGAACGGGCAGACCCAATTCCGCCACCGCCGCCTCCACGCCGGACACCAGGTCCAGATAGTCTTCCGTGGTCGCCACCGGGGGCAGAAATACATGCAGACGACCCTCGCGCGGTTCCACGCACAGCGCGGTGCGGATGACCCACGGGGCGCTTTGCTGCGGGGCCGGGGGAATGGCCGCGGGGCGGGGTGGCGCGGCGGCGGCCTGGTTGTCATCCAGTTTTTGCGCGCGCCGGCCGGGACCCGCGCCTTTCGGCCAGGGCGCGGCCGGCCCCGGCACTTGATGCTGGGCGGCGCGCGCGCCGGAGGGGAATTCCCTGGGGAGCGGCGGGAATTTTTGGCCGGGATCGGCCTGGTAAATCCACGGGTATTCGCTTTCGGCCACCCAGGGAATGGAGTCCACAGGCAGGCGGAGGCCCATGGGCGAATCGCCCGGAATGAGCCACAAAATCTCCCCGTCGCGCAAAAACCACGAGCCGCTGAGCCAGATCTGCTCACCGCCAAAACAGCCCCGCTTCAGCGGCAGCGTGTAACCGGTCACCTCGCCCAGCCCCTGCTGGAAAATCCGGGCCAGCCGCTCGCGTTCCTCTTTGTTCTTCAGATGGGATTCTTCCGGCGTCACATTGGAGGGCAGGCGGCGCTCCTTCCAAGTGTGATAAAAAACGTCCTCGTAGCCGCGCAACAGCCATTGGGGGTCCACCCCCAGATGGGCGGCGATGCGCAGAGCCAGTTCCCGCGCCTCGTCCGCGCCGTGGCCGTAGTCTTTGGATTCGTCGGCGATCAGCGAATCGTCCTTCCAGATCGGAACGCCGTCCTTGCGCCAGTAACAAGCCAGCGCCCAGCGCGGCAGCGGCTCGCCCGGATACCACTTTCCCTGCCCGTGGTGCAACAATCCGCCGGGCGCGAATTTTGCGCGCAGCCGCCGCAGCAGGGCGCCGGACAGGACCCGCTTCTGGTGCGAGAGGGCGGTGAAATTCCATTCCAGGCCGTCGGGATCGTCCATGGAGACGAACGTCGGCTCCCCGCCCATCGTCAGGCGCGCGTCGGCGTCGGCCAGGCTTTTGTCCACGTCGCGGCCCACGGCCTGGATGCGCTCCCATTGCTCGTCGGAGTAGGGATGAGTCACGCGCGGCGACTCGTAAACGCGGGCCACGCGCATTTCGTGGCGCAGTGTGGCTTTGCAATCATCCACCGCGCCGGAGACCGGCGCGGCGCTGGAGGGTTCCGGCGTGCAGGAGAGGGGAATGTGGCCCTCGCCGGCCAGCAGGCCGGAAGTCGGGTCCAGTCCGATCCACCCCGCGCCGGGCAGATACACTTCGCACCAGGCGTGCAAGTCGGTGAAATCCCTGGCCGGGCCGCTCGGACCCTCGAGCGCCTTTTCGTCGGGGGCGAGTTGGACCAGGTAACCGGAGACAAACCGCGCCGCCAGACCGAAATGCCGCAGCAATTGCGCCAGCAGCCAGGCGGAATCGCGGCACGAACCGCTGCGTTTGACCAGCGTTTCCTCCGGCGTCTGAACCCCCGCCTCCAGGCGGATCAAGTACTTGACGTCGCGCTGGACCCGCTGGTTGAGGGCGACCAGGAAGTCAATCGTGCGCGGCGGTTTGGGCGGGAGGTCCTTGCGGAAGGCCGCCAGCCAGGCGCCGAAGGCGGGTTCCAGCGCGCAGGGCTCGAGGAACGCCGCCAAATCCCTCTTGAGCGCGGACTCGTAGGCGAAGGGGAAGTCCTCCGCGCCGGGTTCGAGAAAGAAATCGAACGGATTATGGACCGCCATTTCCACCACCAGTTCCACCTCCACGCAAAGCTCCGTCATTTTGTCCGGGAACACCAGGCGGGCGTTCCAGTTGGAAAACGGGTCCTGCTGCCAGTTGATAAAGTGCTTGCCGCCGCTGATTTTTTGGGAGTAGCTCAGGATCGCCGCCCGGCAATGAGGCGCGGGCCGCAGGCGGATCACATGCGGCCCGTGTCCGGTGGGCCGGTCATATTCGTAACGTGTCTTATGATAAAGTGCGACATGAATGGACATGGTGGCTCAAGGTTCTTTACGTCATTTCGGCTGATTCAGCCATGCTTTCATCTACCCCTTTGCATGGAAGAAGTCAAACCTAAGGCAGCCAGTTTGGAAATCGCCGGATTTATGTGTCGCCGGATTTATGTTGCATAAGTTTCTGGTTTTGGTAAGAATTCATCCAATGGCAAAGCAAATCACTGTTTGCCTGACAGGGCGCCGGAAAGGAGACGTCTGGGTGGCTTGGCTGACGTTGGCGCTGATTGTCGTGCTTTGTCCGGGAGACGTTCCTGGCGCCGCCGCTGGCGCTCCCTCCGATTCCCCGTCCTCAACCCCGGCCCTTTCCTCAAACGCCATCGTGGTCCCGCTGGAGTATCAGGAGACGGGATATGACGTCTTCAACTGGAGCGCTTCGGTGAGGACGCAAACCACCCCGTTCAAAAAGGAGCCGGCGGCGGTCGCGGGCAAGATCGTGCGCGGCGTGATTTCTTTCGGCGGCGATTCCAGTCAATCCATTCCGTTTCTCTGGCAGTCCGACGCGGGGAAACTTTACCTGGATCTGAATCGCAACCAGGATTTGACGGACGATCCCGCCGGGGTGTTTTCTTCGGCGCGGGGGCCGGGACAGAGTTATGTCCAGAACTTCACGAATGTCCCCGTGACTTTCACCATCGCCTCCGCCAGATGCAAGATGCTGGCGAACATCACCTTGTATAACGACGCGCAGCCCATTTGCCTCGTCGCCGCCCGCTCCTTCTGGCAGGGCAAGCTGACGTTGCAAGGGAGGGACTGGCAGGTGGGCATCGTCCAAACCGCGTTGGACAAATCCGGCTCGTTCGAGAACAGCCAGTTGCTGCTGCGTCCGTGGGAACAGCGCGCCCAGCCGTTCAGCGCCATGCAGGATGGATCCCTGGCCGCGGTTCCGTTTTCGCGAAATATTTTTATGGATGGCCGCGCCTTCCAGGTGGACTGCGTCGTCCGCCCGCAGGACAGCGAGGCCCGGCCGGCGCTCCAATTCGTCGAGCATCCGGTCGCGCTGGGCGAAGTGAAGATCACCGGCCAGTTCATCAGCCGCCTTGTGCTGATGGGCGGGCTGTATCAGGTGGTGCTCGATCAGCCGGCGGGGGTGGTGAAAATCCCGACCGGCACTTACAACCAGGCCGAGGTCCGGCTCGAACACAATGGCACGGCGGCCTTCCGCAAAACCGCGGGGGCGCAGTTTGACGCGCGGATTAGCGTGGACGAAAGGACCCCGGCGGTGCTCAACGCGGGCGGGCCGCTGACAAACTCCGTCAACGCCAGCCGCGACGGGCGGGATTTGGTTCTGGATTATCTCCTAATCGGCGCGGGCGGCCAAACCTACCAGCTGGCGGCGCAAGATCCCACCAAGCCGCCGTCCTTCGCGATTTACAAGGGGGAAAAGAAAATCGAGTCCGGCGATTTTGAGTTTGGCTGAAGCGGCACTTGTTCGCACTCATGGCGAGTGCCTCTCAGCGCCTGCGGCCAGTTGAGCATCGTGGCTTCCTCGGACCTCGGCGGGTTGGGCGCAAAGGAAGGGCCGCCTGTCATTTACAATTGGGTGCTGCCCGGCATCGCGCCCCTGTTGCTGCCGTGGCTGGCGATTCTGGGGTTGCTCGCCTTGAAGCCCAATCGTCGCGCGGCGGCGTGGGCGATCTGGCTGCCGCTGGGATGCCTGCTCGTGCTCAGCCAGGCGACGTCAATCATGCCGTCTGACACAGATTTTCTCATGGATCTCGTCCCCCCGCTGGCGGCTGGGCTGGCCGCCGTCTGGCTCCTGTCCACTTGGCTCCGGCGGCAACATCGCTTCCTCACTTTTCTGTGTGTTCTGCCGGTCTTTGCGGGTTTCAGCGGGCTGGCCTTTTTGTCGCAACAAATCGTGAGTCAGTCGAGCGGGAGGTTGGTGGTCAATGAGACATTTGTGATCGCAATCGCGCTGGCAGTGGGGGTTCTGGTCACTTCGGTGGCCGTGAGTCTTTGCGGACTGATTTGCCGCGGCCGCTACCGTCCGTTCGGGCTTTATGTGTGGCTGCCGCTCTTGCTGGTGGTGAGTTGGCTGGTGATCGTCGCGCCAATCTATTGGTGCATGGAAGGCGGGGAGATGGATTGGGGCGAGTTCCTTGGCCCCGTTCTCGCGGCGGCGGCGGTCAATTTCGCGGTGCTGCTGCCCTTCCTCATTCTCTCGTCGGCCAGCCCGTTTTTCCGCCAGCGCCTCAAGTGCTTGCTGCACGTCAAACCGGAGGCGCCCCCCGTGATCGCGCCTTTGCCGGAGGCCGCTCTGAAAACTTCAATTCCATGAACCCAAATCCACAGTCAATATGAAAATTCCCATTCCACTGATTCTCGCCGGAATTGTTCTCGCCGGCGCCGCGTCCGGGCAGACGGAGCAATGGCTGCAGTACCGCACCGGCGGCGAGAACCGCGCCTACCAACAGATTCAACTGACCACCAATCCCCCGCCGGGCGTCGCCCTGCCCAAGCTCAACGCGCCGCCCTGGTTCGCGCGCTGGGCCACGCCGATGGACCCCGCCGGCGGGCGGTGGATCTGCCTGGGTCGGACCCGCGCGTCGGGGCCGTATGACCGGCTTTACATTGACAGCAACGGCAATGGGCGCCTGGACGACAAGAAGCCCCTGCAAGCGCGGGTGGATTCCTCCGAGTCCACGTTTCCCCCGGCCACCCTTGTCTTCAAGGGCGAGGACGGGCCGATCACCTACAACTTGGACTTCCTGTTGTATCAATTCCAAAACGGCGCCGTGGTCAACGGCCCCGTTCCCGCGGAATTGCTGGTTTCGCCCGGCGGCTGGTACGAGGGCCTCGTGAATTTTGACGGCGTCAAAAAACGCGTCCAACTCATTGACGGCAACGCCAACGGCTCGTTCAACGACGTGGCGGAGGACCCCTATCAGAGCGACCGCGTGCGGATCGAGGGCGACAAGACCGCCGAGCGGTTCTTGGGCCGGATGCTGGAAGTGGACGGGAAGTTTTTCCGCGTCGAAGTCGCCCGCGACGGCGCCTTCGTCAAAGTGCAAAAGGTGGAGAACGCCACGCTGGGCCGGGTCCTCGTGCCGACCAACATCTCCGAAGTCTCCGTCTATGGCCAGAACGGCCATTTCGTGCGCAAACCGGTCAACGGCGAATTCACCCTGCCGGAGGGCGGTTACCGGATCGTCGAATGGACCATCAACCGCAAGGACGAGAAAGGCGCGGCGTGGACGCTGACTGGCTCCGCATTTCCCAAAACGGCGACATTCGATGTGGCCGCCGACCGGACCAACACCCTGGAAATCGGCGAGCCGGTGCGGGCCGTGCTCGGGGCGACCCAGAGCGCTGACCGCCAGGATGTTTTCAGCCTCCGCTTCGAGGGCCGGCAAAAAGAGACGATCCAGATGCTGCGCGGCGGGCAGCGCCCGGCCGGGCCGAAATTGACACTGGCCAGGGCCGACGGCACGGTGTGTTATTCCAACTCCTTCGAGTTTGGATGAGGTGGCGTTTGCTCGCTCTCATGGCGGGAGCCACAAAATTCGCAGCGTCCATTGAGCGGCAGTGTCAAAATTGTCAGCCCGTTCCAGGTGCTGACAAGCCCGTTGACGCTTGAGGCGAAAAAATAATTGATACATTACATCAAATGAAAACGACACGGCAGTTCCTGCTGCTGGCTGCCGTTTCGGCGTTCTTTGGCGTCGGTTCGGGCGCCCAGACGCCGGGGCGCGCGGCGGTTCAGAAAATCACTGGCACGGTCCATCAGCCGGACGGCCAGCCCGCGGCGGGGCTGCCGGTGAGGATGGTGTGGACGTTTGGCGCCGAGCCGGGCGAGGTCAAGACCGATGCTGATGGAAAATTCGAGATGGAATGGAACCAGCGCGCGATCGGACCCAACCAGTCGGTCCCCTGCATTCTGGTCCGCGACGCGGCGCGCGATCTGGCGGCGGCGCAGGACATCGAAGAGGACTCCGGCCCGCTGGACCTGATACTGGCGCCGGGACTCACTCTGGTGGGCCGGGCGGAATCCGACGGCAAACCTCTCACCAACGCGACCGCCGCGCTGGTTTTTTGGACCGGCAACAGCGGCGCGAACCTGACCGATTTCACCCGCAAAACCAATCCGCCGGGCCAGTTTGAGATCTTCGCCATTCCCCCCGGACGCAAATACGGCGTCGTCGTCTCGGCGCCGGGATACGGACAAAAGGCGGTTTACGATGTGGGCGCCCCCGGCGAGGCCGGACGCATGGAACTGGATCCCTTTGATCTCAAGCCCGCCAACCTCAAGCTCGCCGGCCAGGTGCTCGACGCGGACGACAACCCGGTCGCGGGCGCCATGGTGAATCTTTTCGGGGAAGGCCAGCCCAATGCCAACGCGCGCGCGGACCGCGAGGGGCGATTCCACTTCGACCATGTCTGCGAGGGCCTGATTCAAATCTCGGCCAACAGCCTCTCGGCCAACAACCAAAATTCGTTCGGCAACGTTTCCGCCGAAGGCGGCGACACGAACGTGGTCCTGCGCCTGGGTCAAAACATGGCCGGCCAGCCGGACAGCACCACGCACAAACTCAAAGGCACAGTGACCGACGCCAACGGCAAACCCGCCCCCGGCGCGCAGGTGGCGGTGTTCCCGTCCGATGGTGTGCGCTGGACAAAGGCCGGGTCCAACGGCGTGTTCAGCCTCACTTGGACGATCGAGCCGTGGCAGATGCAGTCCGGCGGCGGCGCGCGGTTGGTCGCGCGCGACTCCGCCCGAAATCTGGCGGGCGCCGCGGAGTTGGACGAGGATGCCACGAATCTGGACGTGAAAATGAAACCGGCCCTGACCCTGGCCGGGCTGGTCAGGAACACGGACGACTCGCCCGTGGCTGGCGCGCAGTTGTCCGTGGCGCTGAAAGCGGGCAACTCCTTCGACCCGTTGAGCGAGCAGGCGGTCTCGACCGACGCCCAGGGCCGCTACGAGGTCAAGGGCCTGCCGGCGGACGCGCAATACCTGGTTTGGGCCATCGCCAAAAGTCACGGCCGGGGCCAGCAGCAGATTGAAGGCGACCCGGAAACCAACCGCATGGAACTGCCGCCGTTTGTCCTCAAGCCGGCCGACCATGTTTTGGCCGGCCAGGTGCTCAATGAAAATGACAAGCCGGTTTCCGGGGTGATGGTGCAGTTGAACGGCGAGGACCAGCCCGACGGCAACATGATGACCGACAGCAAGGACCGCTTTCACTTCCAGGTTTGCGAGGGACCCGTCCAACTCTTCGCCAATTCGCAGGGCGGTTTCGCGCAAACCCTCGCCGAAGCGGATGACACCAATGTCGTGATGACCCTGGGTTCGCAGCCGGGAATGTTCCCCCAGGCCCCGGCCCGCGCTCCGCTGACAGGCCGTCCACTGCCCGATCTGGCGGGCGCGAATCTGGCCGCCGACGCCGCGCCCGCCGGGCAGGCCGTGTTGTTGTGCCTGTTCGACGCCGGCCAGCGCGCGTCGCGGCACGCCGTCAGCCAGTTGGCTGGGCAGGCCGCCGCGCTGCGCCAGAAGGGCGTCACCGTGCTGCTCGTCCAAGCCGCGGTGACCAGCGATGAGATCTTCAATGACTGGAAAAGCGCCAGCCCGGTTTCCTTCCCCGTCGGGCGGTTGACCGAGAAAAATGAGAAATCAAAATGGGTTTCCGCCGTTCCCGGTTTGCCGTGGCTGATCCTGGCCGACGCCACCCATCGCGTCCTCGCCGAAGGTTTCTCCCCCGACGAGCTGGACGCCCAGCTCCAAAAACTGCCCAAGTGAGCGGCATTTGCCGCATCAGATACATTCGGTAATGTGTGCTTGGCGGCATGACGGCGCGCGCATTGAAGCCGCGAAGCGTCTTGGAGTGCGCCAGGCCACTGGCGCTTTCCGATGGCCCGCACAGTGCCCATGTGATTCTAATTATGTCGCCGTGTGTGGATGCGTTTGCCCTGCCCGATTCAGCCTGGGTTGTTGCGGATTGAAGCTGAATGGTTTAATTTACTTCAAGCTCAATTTCGCCTGGAGGCACGCGAATACTCTCGAAATGGCACTTTATCAGTTTCAGCACGCTCTCAACCGTCCCTCCAGAAGGGAGATTCTCCGCCCATATCCTACCCGGATGGATGATGTCCCACATCGGTTTTTTGCCTCTCGTGCGACCTCGGCCAGGCGGATGATTTCCAAAACCATCGACGACAAGATTCCAGAGCGGCTTGTAGTGGCTGATGAGAAGAGTTTCCCCCAAGGGAATGAAAACTTCATCTACAACCAGCCAGCGGCACTTGAAATCCTCCAGCATGAGGTTGTGGGCAGCTTTAAGGGAGTCCGTATGTTCGTCGAGTCGCTTAAAAAGAGCGATGCCGTGAGGAGAATCGAGTCCTATGCCTCCCTTGCGTGCCCCGGCTGGAACGGCTTTGCCAACGTAAATCGGTTGGGCAAATGTACCGGGCCGGTTTGCGGCGGATATGGGCTTGTAAGCCTCAAAATCGCCCAGGTAATAGATGAGATAAACTCCTGCTCCAACGAACTTCTGTGGAGGCAGGTCTTGAGGCTCCTGATGGAGAAGTCTCGAAACGATACTCGCGGCAAGGTTCTTCTTGTTGAGCGGATTGTAGGGTGGCGGGTTCTCCATTAGTCGCTTCTGGCGTGGTGGCGTTCATGTTTCCAGAGTGTTCCGGCAACAGAAACGCCGATTTCTTTGGCAAGTCTCACTGGCACCGCATTCCCGATCTGCCTCATGCTCTCAGTCCAAGAACTCGGGAAAATGTACCAATCTGGGAAAGTCTGCAAACGAGCGCTTTCTCGCACAGTGAAGTACCGAACCGAACCATCCATAAAGGCGAGCATGTTTTCACCGCCAGGAACCCCATGGTCGCCAGCCTTTAGCGTCTTCGCAGGAGCGTCGATGTCACTGCCAGTGTGTCCTGGGTATTGGCGAGCACCGGCCTGAAACCTATGATTTAGAAAGAGCAAGGCCTCAGGCAAGCGGGGGTCCGGTAGCCCACATAGCGCGTCACGCACTGTGCGCCATCGGGAGGACAATGGGAGACTCTCGATGCGGCCCAACGAATGCTCGATCTTCGCGGGCGTTCTGGGGCGCCGAGAACGGGGAATCTGATGTTCCTCCCAATAAACGCCTGTAATCCACTTGGCTGCTTCAAGGGATCCTTGCGAGTGCGTTGCAAGAGGAAAACTCCATCGCGTTTTGATATCCCAACGGAATCCGACAATCACAACCCTCTCGCGGTTTTGCGGCACCCCAAAATCGGCGGCGTTCACTTTCTGGAAAATGACGCGGTACCGGAGGCCTCGTTCGACCCCAGCCGTGTGGTGCTGTTCCAACTGCGCATGGTGCTCCGTCCATTCATCCCCATTCCGTCGAGTCAATTCAGGGTACTGCAATTGGAGCAGGACATAGGCGAAATACTTGGCGAAGGATTTCCGTAGCAAGCCGCGCACATTTTCGAAGATGAACGCCTTCGGGCGTACCGTTCGCACGACCTGGACGGCCGGAGGAAACATGTCCCGCTCATCGCGGTAACCGCGGTGCTTGCCTCCAATAGAAAACGGCTGGCAGGGCGGACCACCGGAAACCAACTCCACACGGTCCTGCCACTGGCGGAAATCTACGTGGCGGATGTCGGCGTCGAACAAACTGAGATGCTTACCCATCGTCCCGATCCAATTCGTGCGCAATGTCTGGCAGGAATCCGCGTCTTTCTCGACCACGGCGACAGGAGTGAAACCGGCCTCGTCCAAACCGAGGGCGAGTCCGCCTCCACCCGCAAATAGTTCAATGGTGTCCACTGGCGGTCGTTATTAGACCCTCATCGTGCAACTTGCAAGCTTTGTTTGAAGCCGGGTGACGAGTTGCTTCTCGCGCTCGTTAATTCAGTTGAGGCCCAGTTCAAATACTCGGTGAACAACGGCGCGATCACCATCACCTCCAACACCGGGGCGGGTGGCGCGGTCACGATCCCCAGCACACCCGATGGCCTGCCGGTCCCGAGCATTGGAAGCAACGCGTTTCAGAACAACAACGGGCTGTCCTGCGGCGATGCGGGCTGCTCCGTTGCGGGCGGTGA
>JBEKAN010000010.1:0-33394 GCA_050015895.1 Verrucomicrobiota bacterium | reverse complement strand
TCGCGTAGGCGTAAATGCCGCTGTCGCCGCGGCCCAGGGCGTAGCGGACCTCAATGTCGCAATACGTTCCGCCGCCGGGCGCGCCGGGGGTGAGCATGACCGTGCCGCCGGTCTCGCCCTTGACGGCGACCTCGGCGCGCGCGCCGCCGTTGTTCGCCGGGTCAATCGTGAGCGTATCGGTTAATTTGGGCGCGCCCTGGGGGGTTTCCTCCCAATAGCCTCCGGCGCCCATGGTTTCCACGCCGTGAAAAAGGAGGGACGTCATGTTGCCGTTGCCCTTGTTGATGGTCGCCTTGACGATCCCGTTGTCGAGCGTCCAGGAGCGGCCGTTGTTGCTGTCGGTGACGGTGACGGCGGCGCTGGATTGGGGTTTGGCGACAAGCGGCGCGGCGGCGGCGCGCGGGCCTGGCGCGGCCAGGGCCAGGGAAAGGAAGGCGGTCGCAAGGAGTCCGCGCGGGGCGGCAGAGAGGAGTGTTTTCATGGGAAGCAGGATACTCCAAAGGGATGGGCGGGGGAAGAACATTCTACCGGGGAAGGCCGGTGATTTTTGGCTGTGAATCATCGGCTTGCCATCGCGGCGGGACTCGGTTAACCTGCCCGTCAAGGCTGTATGAAACACACCACCACATGCTGGCGCCAGGCGTTCGCTCTCGTTGAGTTGCTGATAATAGTGATGATTCTTGCGATGCTCGCGGCGCTGCTTTTGCCCGCGCTGGCCAAGGCGAAGTCAAAGGCCCAGCGCATCAGTTGCGTCAACAACCTCAAACAAATCAGCATCGGATATCGGCTCTGGGAGGGGGACAACGGCGATTTGACCCCGGCGGCGCAGACGGTGAGCAAAGGGGGCTGGGCGGATTTGCTCGCCAAGCCCGATCAAGGGGCGCTGTGCTGGACCAATTACGCGATCCTGGCCAACGAGCTGGGGCAGGCGCCCAAACTGCTGATTTGCCCGGCGGATGAACGCCAGCCCGCCGCGAATTTCGCCAGGGATTTCAAGGACAACACGCACGTCTCTTATTTTGTCGGCGTGAGCGCGAACGACGAGCATCCCCAGTCCATCCAAGGCGGAGACCGCAATTTGGGTTCCGGCGCCGAACCCGGCCCCGATTACGGGTATTCGCCCGAAAGCGGCAAAGGGAACGACGTGGCCGTCCCGGTCAATTCCGCCCGGCAGACCGTGTGCTGGTCGTTGAAGATGCATTCGGGCGGAAACCCCGCCGGCGCGGCGAATATCTCGCTGGGCGATGGCAGTGTGCAACAGGTTACCAGTGCCAATTTCGGTCAGAACTTCCTGAGGTACGCCGACCCCACCACCAACTGGCCGGTCGGCCGCGCCCCCGCCACGCCCTCCATCCGCCTAATTTTTCCCTGACCTCAATTGGGGTTAAGACGGGCTTTGTGGGTGCGGGAGGGGGGGCCAGGAGTTTTGAGCCGTAAGCCCGTCAGAAGAAGTGAGGAGTCGTGAAAATCGCCTTGCGCCTTCGTAACCGGCTGACAGTAAGGCACTTGCGGAACGGAATTGGACATTTTCGCGACGGTTCGGGAAATGGCAGCGTATGTCCCCATAGCCTGATCACGCGGGCTTGCCAGCAGAGCGTTGACAGGCAAGGCACCGGCCCTTATTCCGAGATATCCAGTGATCTGCGTGTGCATCTGACCCGCCAACAGGATTCGCTTTCAACATCAAGCCAAGTTGGCCGCCTGATTTTTCCATCGGCTGCCTGCCAATCCCCCAATCCATTACCCCAATCCATCACCCTTCCCCGTGCCGCCACAGGAGGTCGCACATTTACCGGGTATATCCCGCACTCCGTGCGTTACGATGTTATAGTCTGGCCCCTCTGAGACCCCTGGTTTTAAAGTGATCGGTGACACCGATCGATTCTGATTTGCCGTGGCATGAGCGCATGCTCCCCAAAACCAGCCAGGGAGTCAAGCTGTATTGTTACAAAACTATAGTTTGACCCCTTTTCTACATCCCGATAACGCGGTTCTTTATTGATTGCCCCCTGGCACACTGTCCTTTACCAAACGAATATGTATCTTAGCACTGACTTCCGGCAACAACAAATATTGAAGAGGCGGATTCGTGGCGTACGCAATTCCCATTTGTTCAACCAACCGCATTTGCACCTTCAATGTATAGTCCCCAGGCACCTCGATCACAAACAAATCACCTATGCCGAAGTCAGCAAACGGAAGGTCATCAAATGTAGACGAAATCATAGTAAAGCCGTCCGTTCTCAACTTTCCAGAACTGTAAAGCTGCAACTCCTTGTGGATGCGTTCTGACAATGGCACTAAAGCAAGCAATTGTGTATATTGCTCGCCTTCCTTCGTTCTCGCAACCGATCTACCTTGTGAGTCGAGAAGGTCAATCTTCAGATAGCTGCTGGGGTCGGCTTTCCAGCAGGTTATGGCGTTACCGGATATTGTATGAACGGTAACCAAGCCAATGGGTGGAATGTCTCCCACATGCCGGGGAACATTACTAATCGTCAACACACAACACAGTCCATTAGTGTCTTGCGCACCTTGAACACTTATATCGTCCGCAAGCCAGACAGGGTCGTTTGTTGAGGCACTATTCACAATAGAGGCCGATCTTTGAATCAACCCATTGGTTTCGCTCAGGCTAGATCCGGGATTTAGCACGACAATGCTAGCCAAAAGCAATCCGATCAGAGCACGCCCTATCATCTGGTGTTTCATAATGTTATTAGTCGCCTCCACCTTGGTTGTGCAGAATCCTGGTCCATACAGAAAATGGGGCTGATTGGGGACAGGTAAAAGGTAAAAGGGGTCAAACTATAGTTTTGGCCGTTTTCCGCGCTTTCATTTTTCTTTCTCATGCGCCTTCCTCCAGTGGTGGAGCTTGCTGCTCAGGGTCTTGCGGCTTCCCATGTGCAACCGTTCCGCGATCTCCGCGATGGTCAGGGTGGTCTCTCTGCGCAATCGCGACGCCAGCGCCAGGTTCGGCGCTGGGGAAATCTTGGCGGCCCGCGTCATGCACACAGAAATCCTCGTGGCGGTCTCCACGGCTCATGGCGTGGCAAATCGCCTCCGGGCACTGCACTCGCGGTTGGCGCGGCATAACGGCCACTCTGCCGGCGCCAGCTTTTTTGTCAAGTGGAAAAGTTATGAATGGCGCAGGGTCCCGGCGTTCGAGATGAGGCGGTCGCGCAGAATCAGGGAGGCGGCGAAGCCGATCAGGGCGCCGGAGAGATGGGCGGTCATGCTGACTTGAGGGACGAGTGCGTCAAAAACCGTCTGCATCGCGACGATGAGGAACATCGCGCCGAGCCGCTTGCGGGCGGACAGGGCCTTTTCGCGCAGCCAGCCGCGCAGCATGAGCGCCCCCGTGGCGCCAACCAGGCCCATGATGCACCCCGACGCGCCGACGGTGAGTTGCCTTTCAGCGGGGCCGGAGGCTAACCGCATCACCATGCCCATCGAGCCGACGCCCGCCAGCAGATAGACAAGAAGAAATCTGCGGAAGCCGAGGGCAAACTCGACAAACGGCCCCAGCAGCCACAAGGCGAGCATGTTCATCGCAATATGAAGCGGCCCGAAATGGAGAAAGAGCGAGGTCCCCAACCGCCACCACTCCCCGGCTCGGACCGCGAGAGGATTCAAGGCTCCCAGACGATACAGGGTGTCCGGGTTGCTGGCGCCGCCGAAAGCCATCTCCGCCGCGAACATGAGCAAGTTGAGGGCGATCAGAATTTGCACGGCCCGCGCCTGTTTTGAAAACAAGGAGGGCCGCGCCCCAAAACTTTCCTCGTGGCCGTGCTCGAGCGCCGCGCTCTGGATCACGGCTTCGGCGGCGGCGTCCAGCGACGAGGCCGGGGTCAAGAGCCGCGCCAGGCGGCGTTCCACGGCCAGGCGAGTCGCCGCATCGGCGGCGGGCAGCAGAAGTTCCAATTGGCGTTTGGCGGATTCGGACGAGCCGGCTGCGAGGTCCGCGGTCGCGAGCCAGAATTCGCGGGTCGCGGCCGGCAATGGGGCGAGGCTCCCGGCAAAGAGCCGCTCCGCCAGATCGCGCCTGCCGCAAAAGGCAAAGAGCATCAGACGGCAATTGTCGCGGGAGGCGGGCGGGATGAGTTTGGCGATTTGCTCCTTGTGACGGTCATACAATTCGACCAGTCCCCGCAAATCGCCGGTCTCCCCCCGCGCCCGAAGGAAGGCAACCAGAAGCTGCGGATGGCGTTCGAGTTGCGGGGAATCCCGGTCGTGCCAGGCCAGAAGCCGCTCCCACTGGTGGGTGATCCGGCAGAGATTGACCATCGCCGTGAGACCAGTCAGGGATTTGGCGGTTTGGAAGCGATTGAGGATTTCCAAAGCGGCCGGCGCCTGGCCGCGTTGCGCCAGATCCAGCGCGTGAACGATCTGCGGCATTTCTCCCCACCCGTCGGCCGGATGCAGCCAACTGACAATCCGGGCCAGTCGCCGGGCCGCCGGGTATTGCTGCCGCAATAAATGGCGGTGATAGGATCTGCCCAGCAATCCGGGAACCAACACCAACAACAACCAGAGCGCGGCGGCGAGGTAAATGCAGGCTTTTTGCCGCCCCAGTTGCCCAAATCCGGCGAGGAGCAGAATGGCAAGGCTGACCACGACCCAACCGGCGCCGACGGAGCGAACGCGCGCCAGCCCCACGACCACGCCACTGAGCGCGATGAAGAACACGACCCAAAAAATGACGATATCGTTGTCCATGACAATATCAAGCAAGCGACAGCAGGCGTGAGGATAGTTTGATCGACAAAAAGCCGCCCGTCAATTACGGAAGTCCCTCTGATTGAACCATTTCCGCTTTCTGCTTCTTCAATCCGCCCCTCCTGACGAGTTCTCAATTCCAAATTCCCTATTCTCAATTCATTCAATATGCCGCCTCATGGCCCCGATTTTGCGCGGACTGAAGGATTGCCGCAAAAGAACACAGGGCGGGAGAGCCGCAAGCAAAGAAGACGAATTGGCCACCGATTAACACAGATTGACACAGATATGGGAAAATCCTCGCTATACTTGGCGACATAATTTATTGCGGATGCGTTGCAGCGGCTCGGCAGGAGTCAGAACAACAGCGGGCTGGCCAGATGGAACAACAACGGGCTGGCCCGCATGTGTGCGGGCTGCATGCTTGCGGGCTGCCTTGCCCCACCGTGCGAAGAGAGTTGTGTCGATGTGTGTAAAATGAGTGAAATTGAGAGACAGCAATACAAGGAACTCAAAGGGGACGGACTACAGCGCTTTTTCACGCGAAGACGCAGACGCAAAAAAGCGTGACGATTGCCGACCCGCTATTGACAATATCCTCCGGAAACGCGAGATTGAGTGGGTTATGAAACAGGCAAAACGCGCCGCGTCAAAGAAAAAATGGAAATCACATTGCCATTGGAGAAAATGACCACCACCGAGAAACTGCGGGCGATGGAAAGCCTGTGGAGCGACTTGACGCGCGATGAGGAGAAGTTTGAATCTCCCGATTGGCACGGGGACGTTCTCCGCGAAAGGGCCGCGCGAGTTGAGAAGGGAAAGGAGTCCTTCATGGACTGGCAGACAGCGAAAACGCAACTCCGCAATCGGGTGAAATACGATTAGGATTAGGAGTAGGATTAGGAGTAGGATGGGGGATACTCATTTCGGGGGGGCGGAGAGGAGGGCGATGGCGCGGAGGAGCTGGGTGTCGCCGGAGCTTTGGAGGGTGGCGGAGGTCAGGTCGCTCTCGACGGCGGGGATCAGGGGCGGGGTGTCGGCCGCCAGCACGACATCTTCGTCGGGTTTGACGCCTTTGTGCCAGAAGGAGCGCCCGCTGGGAGTGAGCCATTCATCCACGGCCAGAAGAAGCGCGGAACCGTCCAGCAATGGAAACTTTTGGAGGACGGTGCCGGTGCCAAAGGTCGTCCTGCCCACCAGGGTCGCCCGGTGCGCGTCCTGAAGCGCGCCGGCGACGATCTCGGAGGCGCTGGCGGAGAAGCCGTTGATGAGCACGACCAGAGGGAGGTTGGTGGCGATGCCTCCCGGCTTGACGGGGTGATGGCTGATTTTGCCATTGGCGTTCTTCTCCAAAAGGACGTCGCCGCCGGAGAGGAACTCGCTGGCGACGCCGACGGCCTCGTCGAGAACGCCGCCCGGGTTGTCGCGCAAATCCAGGATGACGGCTTTGCAACCCTTGCGCTGGATTTCCAGCAGGGCGCTGTGGAAATCCTGGGCGGCGCCCTCGTTGAACATGGCCACGCGCAAGTAGGCCGGCCCGCCGTCGGGCAAGGGGCGCCAGCTCACGTTGGCGATCTTGATCGAGGCGCGGAGGATGGTGAAGTCCTGGCGGCGGGCGTTGTGGGAGACCAGGACGCCGAGCTTGACGGGCTGGCCGACCGGCCCGGTGATGCGTTCCTCCAATTCGATCATGGGCATGCCCGTGACCGGCTGGCCGTCCACCTCCAAAATGATGTCGCCCGCCCGCAGGCCGGCGCGCATTGCCGGGGAAGCATCCAGGGCGGCGAGGATGACGGCCTGGCGGTTGGTGTTGATCTGGATTTGGACGCCGATGCCGCTGAAGTTGGTTCCCATGGACTTGTCGGCGTGGCGGCTCATTTGGGGGTTGAGAAATGTGGTGTGGCCGGTGTCGCCCAGCGCCTCGGTCATGCCTTGGACGGCGCCGTGGGCCAGGACGGTGGGGCGCGGGGCGTCGCGGTCCACGTAATAGAATTGGATGAGGTTCCAGGCCTGGGCGACGAGGGCGAATTGTTCTTGGGCGCCGGGGGGCGCGCCGCGCAGGAGGATCCATTGGTCGTACTTGACCCCGACGATCAAGGCCAGGACCAGGCTCAAGGCCCAGAGATAGCGCCGCCGCGGCGGTCGAAGGGACAGCAGCGACAGTTTTTCCTCACTCTCACGATTCATAGGCGCGACACCGCCGCAAGCATGGCCCAAGGGGCGGGGTCGCGCCAGAGGATTTTGGCGCGCGGTGTAATGCGATGCGTCAGTGATGGCTGGAAATGGATTGGTAGGGTCGGCGCGCTGCGCCGACCGGACGCCGCAGCGCAGCGTCCCCACCTGCCATCACGGACGCATTACCGCACGGCTAGATTTTGCCGTAGAACTCCTCGACGACGGCGCGGAGGTTGTTGACGCCGACGTTGACGATGGCCAGTTCGCGAGCGGCGTTGGCCTCCGAATCGCTGGCGTGCGCGGCGTTGACCATGATGGTGGAGCCGAACTCGCGGCGGATGGAGCCGGGGGGCGCCTTGGAGGGGTCGGTGGGGCCGAGGACGTCGCGGATTTTGCGGACGGCTTCCACGCCCTCGTAAATGAGGGCGATGCACTTTTCGGTGCCGGGTTGCTTGAGGAGGGCCGGGTCGCATTCGCCGGGCGCGCGGCCGGACATGAATTTGACGATGTTCTCAAACTGTTTGTCGCCGAAAATGGGGCCGAGGATTTCGCCCAGTTGCTTCTCGTCGGCGGGGGGGATTTTGAAGCCAAACTCCTTCTCGAGGGCCGTTTTGGCCCGCGCGGCGACGGTGTCCTTGAGTCGCGCGCGCAGGACCTCGCGCACCGGCTCATAAAACTCCGCCGCCTGCGAGACGCTCATGTGCAGGACCTGGATGCCCACAATGTAAAGACCGGTCCGCGAGAGAAAATCAATCACGTTGCCGGGCCGCCCGGTGGCGAAGCGGAAGTTGTCGGGCTTGATGAGGACGAGGGTGCGCTGAGGGATTTCGCCGGGGGCGTAGGAAAGGGTGTCCTGGACCACGCCACCGTCGGTGTCGGAGTATTTGGCCCAGAGTTTGAGTTTCATGACCGCCTCGTCGGCGTTGGGCGAGGCGAGAACGGCCGGCTCGAAATAGCGCACCTGGTCCTGGTCGTCCAAAATCAGGTCGCCGTAGGTGTCGCGGATGGTCTCGCCGCCGCGGCGGTGTGCGCTGATGTTGCCGATGACGGAGCGGATTTTGCGGACGGCCTCCTCGCCGGAGAACAGGAGCATCATGACGCGGCGGTGACGGTTGGATTTGGGATCGGGGCTGAGATTGGCGAGGATGTAATCGCGGATCAACTCCTGAATGCGGCGGTCCTGCGGATCGGCGGCGGAGACGACGGCCTCGGAGTACTGGCGGACCAGATCGGCGCTGGGGGCGAACATGCGAGCGGCCACCAAATCCAGTCCGGTCCGCGTGATGAGGCGGGCGATGATGCCGCCGGTGCGCGACTTGTGGAGGGTGTATGGGGTGATGAGAACGTAGGCCAGTTGTTGCGCCATAGGGAATCAGCCGGGCTGGGTGGTGGGGGTGGTGGGTTTGGGGGCGGGGGGAGCCGGCGCCGCGGCTTTGCCGCCCAGGATTTTAAACATCACCACGCCGCAGGTGGGGCATTTGCCCTTGATGGCCTTGCGCCCGTTCTTCATCGTTTCTTCCACCGCCTCGGCAATTTCCTTCTTGGCCTTGCATTTGACACAATATCCTTCAGGCATAAAATTGGTCTGCGCAGACGCATCAGGCGTTTGTCGCAGTCCCTATAGTTTACGGGTTGCGGGCGGGGAGCGTCAACTGGGAAACGGCGTTATTTATGCAACTCGTTGAGCATCAAGGACATGAATCCATTAGAATCGGTCATAAACGGGTCGAAAACCGCCCCGGAAGGGCTTATTCCGCGCTATTCGAGGCTTCCGGGCCGGTGGATTTTTCGGGCAGCATCTGGCGCAAATTCGTTTTTAGAATCTTCCCGGTCGCGCTGCGCGGCAGGGCCGGCAGGATGATGATTCGGCGCGGCAATTTGAAATCCGCCAGCCGCTCGCGCAGAAACTTGAGCAGCGCGGCCTCCTCCAGCGCCGCCTCTTCGGCGGGGGAGACGAAGGCCAGCGGCTGCTCGCCCTTGCGCTGGCTGGGCACGCCGATGACCGCCGCCTCGCGCACGCCGGGGAACTGGTAGAGGGCCTCCTCGATCTCGCGCGGATAGACGTTGATGCCGTTGACCAGCAGCATGTCCTTCTTGCGGTCTGTGATGTAAAAATAGCCGTCGTCGTCGCGATGGCCGATGTCGCCCGTCAAAAGCCAGCCGGCGCGGAAGGCGTTGGCCGTCTCCTCCGGCTGGTTCCAGTAGCCGCGCATGACGTTATCGCCGCGCACGCAAATCTCGCCCGTTTGGTCCGGTGGGAGGATGTCGCCCGCGTCATTCTGGACGGACACTTCCACGCCGCAGACGGGCACGCCGATGGAGCCGGCCTTCCAGGGGCCGAGGATGGGGTTGAAGGTGACGACGGGGCTGGCTTCGCTCAAGCCGTAGCCTTCCAGGAGGGGGATGGAAAAGCGGGCGTTGAATTCCCGCAAAATCTCCGCCGGCAGGGGCGCGCCGCCGCTGATGCAGATGCGCAGGGGCAAATCGGTCCTGGCGGCCACGGCGGCCAGAGTCCGGAAGAATTGCGGCACCGCCGGCAGCAAGGTGGCCTGGCGGCGGATGATGTCCTGCAAAACGTTCTTGGCCGGATGCACCGATTTGACGAGCAGGATGGAGCCGCCCACATAGAGGGGGAGCAGAATCCCCACCGTGAGCATGAAGCTGTGGAACATCGGCAGCAGAATCACGAACCGGTCGTCGTCCACCGCCTCGAGGACGCGGCGGCAGCTTTCCAGGTTGGCCAGGAGGTTGGCGTGGGTGAGCATCGCGCCCTTGGGCCGGCCGGTGGTGCCGGAGGTGTAGATGATCACCGCGAGGTCGGAGGGGGAGGAAGGACAATCGAGAGCGGAGAACGGGGAATGCGGCGCGGGGGCGGCGATTTCCTCGGCGCGCAACATTTTCAACTGAGGACGGTCGGCCCGCAGTTTTTGGAAACCCTCCAGCAGAGTGTCGTCGGTGATGAGCACGTTGATGCCGGCGTCGGCGAGGATGAAGCGGACTTCGTTGGGTTTGAGGAAATTGTTGACGGGGGTGGCGACGGCGCCGGCCTGGAGGATGCCGAAGAGGGCGGGGACAAATTCCGGGCAGTTTTTGAGCCAAATCCCCACGCGGTCGCCCGGTTTGACGCCGAATTCGCGGGTCAGACGCCGCGCCACGTTGAGGGACCAGGAGGCGAGGTTCGCGTAGGAGAATTCGGCGTCGCCCCAATAGAGGGCGATTTTGTTCAGATCCCGCCGGGCGGACTCCGAAAAGGCGCGAGCCAAATTCAAGTGCATAGAGATAGAGCGGGAGATAAATGGCAGGGCGAAGCCGCAAAGTCAAAGCCGCACTTCTGCGGTGCCTGTCTTTTGGTCCGTTCAAAAGCCGTTCGATTTCTTGACTTTTGCCCAGGATTGTCCTTAAGTTTGCCAAGAATTTGCTAAAATATCCAAGATCGGCATGAGACCCAATTAACCCGCGTATGTCCATCAATTACAAAACAGGCCCCAACGTGAAGTCTCGCTCCAAAGGGCAGACAAAGGGTGTCCGGTCTTCGGTGGGGGCGCTGGAGTTGAAAGAGCCTTCCGCCAGCTACTTTGTCCGCAACACGGAAGTTCCTAAGTTCTTCGGCCAGACTTTGACGAGAGGGGAATGGCCGCCGATGGCTGCATCCGCGTCCGACTCCGAACCGCGCCTGTATTATTCGCATCCTCATGGTGAGATCTGGCTGGGCGATTCAATTGAATGGTTGTGTGGCCTGAAAGCCGCCTCGGTTGACCTGGTCTTCGCCGATCCGCCTTACAACATCAAAAAGGCGGAGTGGGACACTTTCGAATCACAGCAGGCGTATGTGGCGTGGTCCATTCGCTGGATGGAACAGGCGGCGAGGGTTTTGAAGCCGGATGGGACGCTCTATGTCTGCGGCTTTTCGGAGATTCTGGCGGACCTGCGGCTGCCAGCGTCCCGCTTTTTCAAAGGCTGCCGCTGGGTGGTGTGGCATTACAAGAACAAAGCAAATCTCGGCGACGATTGGGGGCGTTCGCACGAGAGCATTCTGCATTTGCGCAAGAGCCCGGAGTTTACGTTTAATGTGGACGAGGTGCGGATACCCTACGGCGAACACACGCTGAAATATCCGGCGCACCCGCAGGCCGAAACCAGCCAGTACGGGAATGGCGCGAACAAAGACCACCTGTGGTATCCGCATCCTCGCGGAGCGAAACCGAAGGATGTGCTGGAAATCCCGACGACCTGCAATGGGATGCACGAGAAGACACCACATCCAACGCAAAAGCCCGAGGAATTGCTGCGAAAAATCGTGCTCGCCTCGTCTAATTCGGGCGATGTGGTGGTTGACCCTTTCCTTGGCTCCGGCACGACGGCGGTGGCGGCCGAGCAGTTGAAACGGCAATGGAAAGGCTGTGATTTGAGCGCCGAATACTGCCGGTGGGCGGCGGATCGGATTGAATTGGTCGAAGATTGGCCGGTTGAAAAATGGCTTCGTTACGATCAGGAAAACTCCGAAAGGAGAAAATCCATCCGATGAGAATGGCGAGGCTGGCAGACCTGCAGGAGAGTTTGGCGGACAAATCTGGATTCAAGCAATTGGCCGATTACAAAACGTTCTGTTCGGCCTACCTGGGCCTTTTGGAAACGGAACGACCCACGCGAATAGTTTCCCCTTCTCAGGAGCATTACGTCTTTTACCAATATGGCGCGGCCAACAGGAACAAGATCACCCGCCCCCTCAATACGCAGTTGTTTTTGGAGTCGGGTGATGAACTGTCCCCCGCGTTTGACCGTTTCCTCCAGTTTCTGGGTGATTTGAAACGGCACAAACAATCCGTGGCCGACAGCAAAGGCCGACAGCGGTATTTGGAATCCAAAGAAATCAATCGTGTGGTTTATACGTTGCAACAGTCGGTCGGCTGTGTCGGGGATTCCTTTGATATCGAGAACCAATCCCGCAAACGTATTGGGCAGTTGTTTGAATCACTTGTGACGCTTGTGATCAAGGAGATTGGCGTGACCTGCGAAGCGCGCGTCATCAATCTACCGATTCCGGGATATCCCGGTCGTGAAATGTCCTATGAACTGGACCTGGTTTTCTCCCGCAACAAGGCCATCATCGCCTCCGAAACGAAGCACATCCACACTTCGGAAGTGGTTGGCTCCGTGAAGACCACAAGCAAAGACCGCCTTGACAAAATCTTCCTGGACAAATTCCTCCTGACCAAGCTTCTTGGCCGTGAGATTCCAGTTGTGGCCATTTTTCTCCACGATGTTCAGCGCGCCAAACGTGGCGAGAGTATTTTTGGGATCAATTCGACTTTCAAAACCAACCACTTCCTTGGCTACACCGTTGCCCTCAACAAACTGGAGGGCGTTTATTACGTTGATCCGCGCCCGGAAATGCAAACCAACGCACGATTGCGCGAACAGATCCGGGACTTTCAGAGCTTTCTCGTTCGGGATTTGTGGTTGCTTGCGAAGGAATGAACAAGACTCAAGCCCGCAAAAGAAGATATTCGTTTGCTTGGCTGTGAAATCCTGCCGCCTCAGTGGGCTTCTTGGCGCATCTAATCATCTTTACATGCCGGCCCGCCCGGCAAAACAATGGTTCATGCGCATGAAACCTCGCCCGCAGGCCCGCCGACTCGCGGCGGCATGGCTGGGCCTCTGCGCCACCGCGGTCGCGGCGGCGGGGGGGCCGCGTTTTCATGTGGACACCTGGGGCGCCCACGACGGCCTGACCGCCAACGAGGTCGTGGCGATGATCCAGACCCGCGACGGCTACCTCTGGCTGGGGACCCTCAACGGCCTCTTCCGTTTCGACGGCAACGAGTTCAAGGTTTTCGACGAGCACAACACGCCGGGCCTGACCAGCGGGCGCATCGTGTTCTTGTTCGAGGACAGCAAGACCAACCTCTGGATCGGCACCGATTCCGCCGGCGCCCTCCTCGATCAGGACGGGCACATCACCGACCTGGGGTTCGGCAAGGGCAGCCGCGAAGGCCGTCTGCTGTCCGCCTGCGAGGATTCCACCGGCGCGGTCTGGCTGCGCTCCGACGACCGCCAACTGCGCCGCTATCATGACGGCAAATTGGATCCCCCCTGGTCCATCGGCGCCGGTCACACCATCATCGCCGAAAAATCCGGGCGCCTTTGGGCCGGCGTGGGCCAGGGCCTGGTGGAAATGGAACCCGCCGCCGCCCGCCAATCCATGCCTCCGCCCACCAACCAGTTCCCCGCCCTGGCCAGCGTGGATCTGCTGCTGCCCAGCCGGACGGGCGGCTTCTGGTGCCTGGGACGGGACGGGGCCGAGGACGTGATCGAAAAATGGACCGGCGGCAAAATGGAGCGCGGCCCGGCCAAATATCCCTGGCCGGAAATCACCGCCGCCTGCGAGGACCGGGAGGGCAACCTGATCGTGGGCACCGAAGGCGACGGAGTTCGGTGGTTCGACGCCAGCGGCAACGCCACCCGGATTTCTCAAAATGAGGGGCTCTCCGGCAATTACGTCCTTTCGCTCCATATAGACAGCGCCGGCAGCCTGTGGGTGGGGCTGGACAGCGGCGGATTGAACCGCGTCCAGCGCCAGCTTTTCAACCAGCTCAGCTCCTGGGCCGGCGGCACGGTGCAATCGGTCTGTCAAGACAACCAGGGCCGCCTCTGGTTCAGTTCGCCCAAGGACGGCATTGATTATTTGGCGCAGGACGGCACTTGCGCGCAAGCCCCCTCCCGGCCGCCGATTTCGCTTTTCAACCCGCGCGCCCTGCTGGTGGATGCCAGCCAGAGAATCTGGGCGGCCACATTCAGCGGGGCCACCTTCGGCGCGGGCCTGTTCTGCTGGAACAACGGCCTCTTCGAGCCGGCGCCGGGCATGGATGCCATCAGCCCGCAGGTTTCCGCCCTGCATCAGGACCGCGCCGGCCGGCTCTGGGCCGGCACGCAGCGGGGCCTGGCTTGCTGGGACGGCCGGGCCTGGCGCGTTTACACGACCCGCGACGGCCTTTCCGCCGACATCGTGCGCGCCATCGCCGACGACGCGGACGGCGCTCTTTGGATCGGCACCGAGGGCGGCGGACTCAACCGCCTCAAGGAGGGCCATTTCACCTCCTACCAAAAATCCAACCACTTCCCCAGCGACAACATCTCCGCCCTCTACTCCGACCGGGACGGGGTGCTGTGGATCGGCACGTTCGGCAACGGCCTGATCCGCTTTGAGTCGGGCCATTGGACCAACTACACGACCGACGACGGCCTGGACGGCAACGGCGTCGCCTACATCATCGAAGACGACCAGGGCTGCCTGTGGCTCGGCTCCAACGCCGGCCTGATGCGCGTGAAGAAAAGCGCCCTCAACGATTTTGCCGCCGGCAAACTGGATTTCATCCCCTGCCATTCCTACGGGGAGCGCGACGGGCTGCCGAGCAGCGAATGCACCCTCGGCTCCCAGCCCGCCGCCTGCCGGGCGGCCGACGGGACCTTTTGGTTTCCCACCATCAAAGGTCTGGTCTCCATCGCCCCGTCGCAAATCCAATCCCAAACCAATTCCCTGCCGGTCATCATCGAATCGGTGCTGGTGGCGGGCCAGCCGCTGACCACCAACGGCCCTGACAGCCAGCCGCCCCGGGCCGTCGTCGTCCCCGCCGGCAAGGACTCGCTGGACATCCAATACACCGGACTGAACCTGGACGACCCGCAACAACCCCGGTTCCGATACCAGATGCAAGGACTGGAAACCGGCACCAACGAGGCCGGCCCGCGCCGCACCGCCCATTATCCCAAACTCCCGCCCGGCTCCTACCTGTTTGAAGTCTCCGCCCGCAACGACGACGGGACCTGGAACACCGCCGCCGCCAGCCTGGCCGTGACCGTCCTGCCCGCCTTCTGGCAGACGTGGACGTTTCGCGCCTCGACCGCCGCCATTCTTTTGGGGATCATCATCGCCTTCGTCTATTTCATCTCGACCCAGAAATTGCAGCGCCAGCTCGCCGACTTCCGGCAGCAACAAGCCCTGGAAAAGGACCGCGCCCGAATCGCGCGCGACATCCACGACCAGGTCGGCGCCAGCCTGACCCAACTTTCTCTCCTGGGCGAAATGGTGGAGAGCGACAAGAACAACCCCGCCGAAGTCGCCGCCTGCGCCGGCCAAATCTCCCAAACCGCGCGCGAAACCGCGCGCGCCCTGGACGAGATCGTCTGGACGGTCAACCCGTCCAACGACACGCTGGAGGGCTTGATCAGCTACCTCTGCAAACACGCGCAGGAATATCTCGCGGTGGCCGGATTGCGCTACCGTCTGGAGGCCCCCTCGCAGCTTCCCGCCACCGACATCTCCCCGGAGGCCCGACACAACATCTTCCTGGCCGCCAAGGAATCCGTGACCAACATCGTCAAGCACGCCCAGGCCACCGAGGCGTGCATCCGCTTGCGCCTGGCGCCCGGCTCCTTTATCCTGGAAATCGAAGACAACGGCCGCGGCCCCGCCGGACACACCGGCCCCGCCGCGCAATCCCGGAGCGGCCTTCGCAACATGCGCAAACGAATGGAAGACATCGGCGGCAATTTTGAGATCCTTCCCGGCGCCGGCGGGGGCACGCTCGTCCGCCTCACCGCCCCCATCCGCCAATCCCCGCCCTCCACCGGCGTTTCCTGACCATGCCCATCACCGTCTCCATCGTCGAGGACAACGACCAGCTTCGCGCCACCCTGGCCCGTCTGATCAGCCGCTCGGAGGGCTTCCAGTGCCTGAGCCATTTCCCCACCGCCGAAGCCGCCCTGCAGAGCCTTCCCGCGGAACCGCCGGAAGTGGTGCTGGTGGACATCAACCTGCCCGGCATCAACGGGGTCGAATTTGTCCGCCGCCTCAAACAGGCCGCCCCCGCCATCCTGGCCGTCATGCTCACCGCCTACGAGGACACCGAGAATATTTTCAACGCCCTGGCCGCCGGGGCGGCGGGTTACCTTCTCAAGCGCGCCCCGCGCGGCGAGCTGCTCGAGGCCATCCGCGAAGTGCGACGGGGCGGCTCCCCGATGACCACGCACATTGCCCGCAAAGTCGTCCAATCCTTCCAGAAACCCGCGCCCGCCGCGCAGCCCGCCGGGGCCGGCGACACCCTCTCGACGCGCGAGCAGGAAGTTTTGAACCTCCTGAGCCAGGGATTTTTCTACAAGGAGATCGCGGACAAACTGGGCATCAGCTACGAGACCGTTCACACCTACATCCGCCGCATCTACGAAAAGCTCCAAGTCCGCACCCGGACCGAGGCCGTCGCCAAGTTCCTCCGGCGCTGACAAGGTTCTTTTTGAACGCGTTGCAGATCGCGTGGTCATATACTTTGTGATACAAAGTGACCATCCGCATCCAGAATGCACGCCCCCCACTCCCATCCCATGAGCCGCCCAAAACGAATCCTCACCGCGCTGGCCTCCTTGGTTCTCGCCGCCGCCGTCTGGCTGCCCTGCCTCCATCTTTTCTTTGCCAGACCGGCCTCCGCGTTTTACACGAAGGACGGCCTTTCCCCCACGGCCCGCCAACTGGCCGCCCGACAGTTGCGCCTTTGGGCCGATCCCCAGTTGCGCCAGCAGGAGCTGGACCGCATGCGCGTCAGCAACGCGGAGTGGGATTTCATGGGGCGATGCTATCTGGTCTGGGCGCTGGCCAACGTCGGCTTGCGCGACCCCGCCTCCAAGCCCGCCTGCCTCCAAACCATGGACCGAATCATCGCCGAAACCCAGCGACTGGAACAAGAGCAGGGCATCTACTTCTTCCTCATGCCTTACGCCAAAGCGCGGCCCTACGTGGCGCGGCCGGCGCGCAGCCTTTTTCTCGACGGCGAAATCGCCCTCATGCTGGCCTCGCGCCGCGTCCTTGAGGAAAAGCCCGAATACAAAACCGCCCTCACCGCGCGCGTGAACCAGATTGCCGACGCCCTGCGCCAAAGCCCGCGCCTGGCCCTGGAAAGCTATCCCGACGAATGCTGGACGTTCGACCACGTCGTCGCGCTGACCGCCATCCGGATGGCCGATTCTCTGGACGGCACCGACCACGCCGCTCTCATCCGCGACTGGGTTGCGATGGCCCGCAAGAAACTTGTCCATCCCGCCTCCGGATTGCTGATCTCCAGTTACACGACCGACGGCACGCCCTTGATCGGCCCCGAAGGCTCCAGCCTTTGGATGGTGGCGCATTGTCTGCAACTGCTGGACGAGGAATTCGCGCGCGACCAGTACGACCGCGCCCGGCGCGAATTGGGCGGTTGCGCCCTGGGTTTCAGCTACGCGCGCGAATGGCCGGACTCCTGGAAAGGTCCCGCGGACATTGATTCCGGGCCCATCATACCCGTCCTGGAAATCAGCGCCGGCTCCAGCGGCATGGCGTTCATCGGCGCGAGCGCGTTTGGCGACGACTCCTTTCTCGCCTCGCTCCACGCCACGCTGGACTTCGCCGCTTTTCCATCCCGCAACGCTGGCGCGCTGAAGTATTGCGCGGGCAACCAGGTTGGCGACGCCGCCCTGCTCTACGCCGCCACGCTCGGCCCAATCTGGCAAAAAGTGAAAGCGGGTCGAACACAATGAACATGAATCTCTGGCAACAACTCCTGGCCGTTTGGCGCGCCGATTTCTTTTCGCCGCGCGGTTTTGTCCTGCGCGCGATATTCATCGCCGCGGCCTTCGCGGTCGCACATCTGGCCGGGTTGCGCGACTATACCAGCGTCTTGGCCGGGACTGTTGGCCCCGCGTCCGCCGGTCTGGGAATCTCCATTTTTCTCGGAGCCGCCTACCTTTTTCTTTACATGGCCTTTGTCATCCTCGCTCCCGTGCTGCTCCTGGCCGCGGCCATTCTGGCCCTTTGCCAGCGCCGCCAAAATCTGGGATAGACACTCCTGTCTATCAGGTGGAACCGTGCGAGGAACATCCCGATTTAACTTGACCCCCGCCGGCCCCTCGGGGATGCTGCCGGGCAATGCGCCCACATAACAACAAGAGGCATCTTCTGTACAGCCATTGACTCTTATGCGAACATCTGACCTCCGTTGTTTCAAAACCTGCATTGGATCGTTGCTGTTTCTCTGCCTTTGTCTGGAGGCATGGGCGACCCCGCAAACGGAGCCACAGGCCGCCCAGGTCGTCGCCGGCTGGCTGGCGGCGACGCCAACGCCGCTGGGCGCGGCCGCCGTCCTAAAGGCCTCCGCCAAACCGGCCCAAGCTTTTCAGAGCACGGCGGGCCAAACCCTCTACTATGTTTTCCCACTCGAACCGGCGGGCTTCGTCGTCACCTCCGCCGACGACGGGGTGGAACCGATCCTCGCGTTTTCGGCCACGGGCAGTTTTGATTCCAGCGGGGAGAATCCGCTGGTGGCGTTGCTTGCGCACGACCTGCCAACGCGGTTGAGCCAGGCCGGCGAAGGCGCGCGAGGGGCGGGGCACACGGGGAGCGTGGCACAGAAAAAATGGGCCTCCCTGGCGCGGACCGGCCCCAAACCGATGGTTCCGGAACCGATGGATGACAATGGGATCAGCGCCGTGGATGACCTGCGCGTGGCGCCTTTCACCCAGAGCCAATGGAACCAGTCCGTCATCTGGAACGGATCGAGTTATGTCGCCTGTTACAATTACCACACACCGCCCTTCGACGCCGGGGACGCGGGCAATTATGTGTGCGGATGCGACCCGACCGCCTGGGCGCAGATCATGCGTTACTTCAGCTATCCAACGCAGAGTGTGGGCACGGCGTCCTACCCCATCACTGTGGATGGCGTGGTGACAAGCCGCGCGTTGCGCGGGGGCGACGGTCTGGGCGGACCCTATCAGTGGAATCTGATGCCAGCGACACCCGGCGCCGCGACAACGCCGCAGCAGTGCGAAGCGATTGGCGCGTTGACAGGCGACATCGGGACGGCTTCCGGAACCAGTTACGGCGGCTCAGGCTCCTCAACCACATTGGGGACAAACCTGGCGCTGAAAAGCGTTTTCGATTACGCCAATGCGATTGGCGCCGGGATCATGGACGGTTATTTCACCGACAGTGTCCTGCCGAGCCTGGACGCGCGGCTGCCAGTCTTCTTCGCCCTCGCCGGCCTCCCGATTGGGCACTCGGTCGTCGGTGACGGCTACGGCTACAATCTCGGCACGTTATATCACCACTTGAACATGGGCTGGGGCGGAGAGGACAATGTCTGGTATAATTTCGATCTGCCGAGCATCAATGCCCAAGGCCAGCAATTCGGCTCAGTCCAAGTTTATTATTACAACATCTTTCCGACCGGCGGCGGGGAAATCGTCAGCGGCCGCGTGCTCAACACCGCCAACTCGCCCATTTCCAACGCGCTCGTGCAAGCCACGGGCGGGGGCAAAACCTATTCCGCCCTGACGGATGGCCTGGGCGTCTATGCCCTGGCCCAATTGCCCTCCAGCACCACCTTCTCGATGAGCGTCACCAATTATGGCTATCGCTTCTCCCCCCGCACCGTAACCACCGGCTTTTCACAGGACGATCTTCCCACTGGCAACCAATGGGGGGTCAACTTTGTGGGCGCCACAAACCCGGCCACGTGGGTCGTGTCCGGCACGATCTCAAGCTCCGCCAACACGAGCATCGGCGGGGTCACGGTCGCCTTCAGCAATGGCGGCGGAACGGTGACAACCGATGGTTCGGGCTTTTTCATCAACCAAGTGCCGTCCGGTTGGACCGGAACCCTCACGCCAAGCCTGACCCAGTATGTGTTCGTCCAGGCGGTTCTGGCTTACACCAATGTCACGACCGACCTCCCCAACCAGAATGTCATCGGCTCGCTCATTCTGTATGTCAACGCGTCGGCCAGTGGCCTGAATAACGGTTCTTCCTGGGCCAACGCCTTCACGAACTTGCAGACCGCGATCAGTCAGGCTGGGCTGGGCGATGAGATTTGGGTCGCCCAAGGGGTTTATTATCCAGGCACAAACCCCACCAACTCCTTCCAATGCCCGGCCTGGGCCAGCCTCCTGGGGGGTTTTGCCGGCGGAGAAACCCTTCCCTCGCAGCGCAACTGGAATGCGCACCCGACGGTGTTGAGCGGCGACATCGGCGCGCCCGGAGACAACAGCGACAACGTCTATAATGTGGTGCAGGGCGCCAGCCAAGCCGTGCTGGACGGTTTTACTGTCACCGGCGGAAACGCCAACGGCACTGAACCCTTCGCGGGGGGGGGCGTCTATAATCCGGCGAATGGCGTGTTTCCCGCGCAGATAGTGCCCCCTTTGAGCTTTACGGTCTCCAACTGCCTCATCACCGGCAATTATTCAGGGGTTTCCGGCGGCGGCGTTTACAACGCGATAGTGACCAATTCGGTGATCAGCAGCAATTATTCGTCCTATGGCGGCGGCATGAACTACGGGATGGTGGTGAATTCGGTGATCAGCGGCAATTCGGCCAGCCAGATGGGGGGCGGCGTAGATGACGCGACGGTGATCAACTCGGTGATCAGCAGCAATTCGGCCCCGCAGGGCGGCGGCATCGCCTGGGCCAATGCCACCAATTGCACAATTTCCAGCAATAATGCCGCCACTCTGGGCGGTGGCGCCGCCGCCGCCTTTCTGGCCAACTGCGTGGTCAGCAATAATTCCGCCTCCTCCGGCGGCGGCGGGTTTGGATGCACCAATGTCAACTGCACCTTTGTCGGCAACAGCGCCCAAGGGGGCGGCGGCGTTTATGGGGGGAGTGTGGTCAATTCGCTGATCAGCGGCAATTCGGCTTCGCAGACGGGGGGTGGGGTTTGTTGCAACACCGGTGAGGCCATGCCGGTGGTCAACTCGGTGATCAGCGGCAATTCGGCTCTGAACGGGGGCGCCATCGCCAATGCCAATGCCACCAATTGCACCATTTCCGGCAATGACGCCACTCAAAGCGGCGGCGGCGGCTACGGTGCCTGTCTGGCCAACTGCGTGGTCACCAATAATTCCGCGTCCTATGGCGGCGGCGCCTATGAATGCACCAACGTCAACTGCACCCTCGCCGGCAATTTGGCGGCCTATTATGGCGGCGGCGGCTATATGGGCGACAATCTCAACTGCACTTTCGCCGGCAATTCTGGGACCTATTTTGGCGGCGGCGATTGTGGGAGCACCAACGCCAACTGCACGTTTGTCGGCAACAACTCCCAAAACGGCGGCGGCGCCGCCTACTCTTTTCTCACCACCTGCGTGGTCACCAATAATTCGGCGATCTCGCAAGGGGGCGGCGTTTGCCAGGGCACCAATCTCAATTGCACCATCGTTGGCAACTGGGCGACGGGCGCGGAGGGCGAGGGGGGCGGCGTATGCGACGGGATAGTCGTCAATTCGGTGGTTTGCAGCAACGCGGCCACGCAGGGGGGCGGCGTCTTTGGCGCGGCGGCGGTCAACTCGGTGATCAGCAGCAACGCGGCCGCGCAAGGGGGCGGCCTTGCCCGGGGCACGGCCACCAATTGCGTCCTTTCCCGCAATAATGCCTCCCAATATGGTGGCGGCGCCGCTTATGCCATTCTGGCCAACTGCCTCTTCACCAATAATTCCGCGGCTTACGGCGGAGGCACCTTTCAAGGCGCCAACTTCAACTGCGCCATCGCCAGCAATTCGGCCACTTCTCAGGGCGGCGGCGACTTTGGCAGCACCAATCTCAACTGCACCATTGTTACCAACAGCGCCCAAAATGGCGGCGGACTCTATTCGAGCGGCGCCACGAATTGCATCATCATGGCCAATCGTGATAGTGCCGGAGATTCCAACTACTGGCAGGGCACTCTGGATCATTGTTGCACCACGCCGTTGCCCACGAGCGGCTCGCGCAATTTCACCAACAACCCGTTGTTTGTGAACCAGGCCGCGGGAAATTTCCGCCTGCTGACCAACTCGCCGTGCGTCAACGCGGGGACCAATCAATCCTGGATGACCGGGGCCACCGACTTGGACGGCCATCCGCGCATCATCGGCGGAGTGGTGGACCTCGGGGCGTACGAGAGCACCAACGGGGCGACCACCAACGGAATCCCATGGGGCTGGCTGGTGCGTTACGGCCTGGCCACGGACGGCTCCGCGGACCTGGTGGATTCGGATGGCTCCGGGTTCAACAACTTGCAGGACTACATCGCCGACACCAACCCAACCAACGCCGCGTCGTATTTCCACATCACTTGCGTGAGCAACCTGCCGCCGTTGACGGTGTATTTCCAATCGAGTCCCAACCGCCTCTACTCGCTCTACAGCCGCACCAACCTGAGTTCCGGCGCATGGGCCCCGGTCTCGTCGCAAACCAACATTTCCGGCAACGGCGGCGCGGATTCGTTACAGGACACAAACACCGCGCATGCGCAACGGTTCTACCGCGTCGGCGTGCAGTTGCCGTGAGATTTGCCTCATCTGTCGCCAAGAATATCTTGCGCCAGCACCCAAAATGGGGCATGTTTCCATCTGGGAGAGCAGCTTATGAGAGCGCGCCCGACTATTTTTGGGGCGATCGCCAGGGTGGTTCTGACCGCGGCGGTCCTTCTCGCCGCCGCCGGCAGCCAGGCCAATGCCGCCTCCGATCCCGGCGCGGTCGTCGCCAGGCCCCCGGCTCTCCCTTCCGGCGCCAATGAAGTCATGAAACTCCACAGCAGCGGCACCCCCGCCGACATCATCGTCAGCTACATCGCCGATTCGCCCCTCTCCTTTTACCTCAGCGCGGACGACATCATTTACTTGGAGCAACAAGGCGTTCCATCGGACGTCATCCGCGCGATGCTCCAGCGTTGCGACCAGTTGCGGCGGCAGACAACAATCGCGGCCTCGGCGCCGGCGCCGGCGCGCGCGCCCGCCCAATCCCCGGCGCCGCAGTATTATCCCTCCTACGCGCCTGTGGAGCCGGCGCGCTCCTATCCTTGCGTCGTGACGCCGTGCTATCCGTTTTGTGAACCCTTCTACAACGATTCCTTCTGGTATATTGGATATCCGTCACACGGACTGGGGGCCGGTCTTTCTGGCGCGTCGCATGCCGCCAGCGCCGGTCATGGCGCCGTGGCGCATGGCGGCTCGGGCGGCTCCGTCGGACACGCCGCCGCCCCCGCGCGAACCGCCCGCCGCCGCTAAAATTCAACAAATCCCCGGCCAACCCCGCCCGACGGCGAAATCCCCCAAGATTGGTTCGCAACCCTTGTCCTATTCCGTCACCCCCCAAGCCCACCAGCCACCAACTCCGCGGCGCGCAGGGGACTGCGCGCCCTGCCATCTCCGCCCGCCCCAACCCACCAGCCGCCAACACGGCTGGCTCATGAAGGGCCGTATGAGATCGCGGGAAAGCTCCCAGCCCCGAGGCCCGTGCGACGACCGCCAGCCAATTATCAACACAATCAAAATTTAGCGCGCCCTCATTGCCGCACTTCAATGAGGGCGCGCTAATTTTACCAATTCAAGCGAGAATGTCGAGGAAAATTCGGATATTCATAAGCCAGCCGCGAGCCGCCAAGTCCCTGCAAACTCGCGGGTTGCAAAACCACGCCGACGGCCCTAGGTTGATCCCGGAATCGCTTCAGGCACAACTATATCTGACATGGAAACGCCGACACTCATTCTGGCTTCCGCCTCGCCGCGGCGCTCCGAATTGCTGCGCCAACTGCGCCCGCGCTTTCAGGTCGTCTCCAGCGACGCGAAGGAGATTCACCCGCAAAACCTCAGCGCCGGGGAACTGGCCCAGCTCAACGCCTATCGCAAGGCCCGCGCCGTCTCCAAAAAATTCCCCGACGCCGTCGTGCTCGGCGTGGACACCCTGGTGTCGCTGGACGGGAGGGTTTTCGGCAAGCCGCGCACCCTCGCCGAGGCGGGCCAGATGCTGGCCTTTCTACAGGGCCAGACCCACCAGGTCTCCACCGGCGTCTGCCTCATCTATTTGCGCGGCCACCGCCAGAAGATTTTCTGCGAGCAGACCGACGTGAAATTCCGCCCCCTGACCCTCGCGCAAATCCGCTTCTATCACAAGCGGGTCAATCCCCAGGACAAGGCGGGCGCCTACGCCATCCAGGAATACGGCGGCCTGCTGGTGGAATCCATCTCCGGCTCTTTCACCAACGTCGTCGGCCTGCCTCTGGAAAGGCTGGGCGTGGAACTGGACGCCTTCCTGGCGGGCCTTGCCGCCAGAAGACCGCCCTCCGCCGGCCCTCCCCGGTCTTCGCCGCCGCAGAATCCCGAACCCCTCCGCCCCGCCCTTTGAGCCGCCGGGCTGGCGATGAAGAAGTATTTGCATGTGATGAAGATTGGCGTCCAGAACACGCTGGTCTATCGCTTCAATTTTTTCTTCCGCGCGGCCGTCTCGCTGCTCCCGTTGCTGGCCACCATTTATCTCTGGCAGACCGTTTACGGCGGCCAGAAGTCCGACGTGGCCGGGTACACGCTCGCCGGCATGATTTCGTATTACCTGCTGGTCACCATCGTGGACACCCTCACGGCGGTCAACGAGGACGACTGGCAGATCGCGGCGGACATCAAGGACGGCAACATCAGCCAGTTCCTGCTCAAGCCGATGGATTATCTGACCTACCGAATCTTCCTCTTTGTCTCCGGCAAGCTGGTTTTCACCGCCGTGTCGCTGGTGCCGGTGGGCGTTTTCATTTTTTGTTTCCGCCACTATTTTGTCGCGCCGCCGGGATGGGGGATGTCGGCGTGTTTTCTGCTCTCCCTCCTGCTCACGGGCATGCTGCAATTCTTCCTGTCCTACACCCTGGCGCTGCTGGCGTTCTGGCTTCTGGAGGTTTCCACCGTCATCTTCATTCTCTTCGCCATTGAATACATCGCCGGCGGCCATTTGTTTCCGCTGAACATTTTGCCTCCGGCCCTGGAGCGGGCGCTCAATTGCACCCCCTTCCCCTCCCTGCTCTATTTTCCCGTGAGTATTTATCTGGGCAAGACCGGCGGCGCGGCGCTCTGGCGCGGTCTGGCCGTCCAGGCCGGCTGGGTGGTCTTGTTTTATATCGTGGCGCGCTGGGTGTGGCGGCGGGGAATTCGCACTTACACCGCGGTGGGGGGATGACATGGGCGGCGATTTTTCCAACGAGGCGCGGCGGCACCTGGGTGTTTACCAGGCGCTCTGGCGCAACTCCGTCGCCCGCGAGATGGGCTTCAAGAGCAATTTTCTCCTTTGGATCGTCGTGGAGTTGTTGTGGTTCGCCCTCCAGTTGAGTTTCATCAGCGTCCTTTATTTGCACACCGACCGCATCGGCGACTGGACCAAATGGCAGGTGATGATGCTGGTGGGGGCCAGCCAGTTCATCCAGCAGATTTTCCAGGCCTTTTTCCTCACCAACTGCTCCCAGCTTTCCGAGCTGATCCGCACCGGACGCCTGGATTTCATGCTCCTGCTGCCGGTCAACACCCGCTTCCTGATCTCCCTGCGGCAGGTGGACCTGGGCGGCTTTGTCAACGCCGCCTCGGCCCTGGGCGTGATGGCTTACGCCGCCTGGAAACTGCAATTGGTTCCGTCGGCGGCCCAGGTCGCCGGATTTTTTGTGCTCTGCGGCGCGGGCATTCTCATCCATTACTCCCTGATGTTTCTGCTGGCCTGCGTGGCCTTCTGGACCGTCCGCGCGCAGGGCATTGTCTGGGGATACTACAACCTTTTCAACATCGCCCGCCTGCCCGACGCCGCCTTTCGCGGGTTCTTCAAGGCCTTCTTTCGTTTTGGCATTCCCATGCTCCTGGTGGCCAACGTCCCCGTCAAGCTGCTGGCCCGGCCGCTGGATTCGCCCCTGGACATGCTCTGGCTGGTGTTGATGAGCGCGGCCTGTTTCGCCGTCTCGGAACTTTTTTGGCGCTTCTCCGTCAGGCGCTACACCAGCGCCAGCGCGTAATCATGGATTCTTCCCTCCTAATCGTAATCTTAATCCTAATCCTAATCCCAATCAGGAACCTTTGCCGTCCCTCATGCAAGTCGCGATGACCGCCAGCCCGGCCCCCAGGACCACCGCCAACACCCCGAAAACCTTCTCCATGCCCGTCATCGGCGCGGGATGTTTGCACAACACAATCAGCGCCACCGCCACCAGCAGCAAGTCCGCTCCGAACAGATACCACCGGGGAACCCGCGCGCCGCTCGGCGCCGGGGGAGCCGGCTGGCCGCTCAGGAGCGAGCCGACGCCCGTCCCGGAGGGGTTGGGGTCGGGGGACGAGAACGGCGAGGCGGCGCCCCGTTTGGGGCGCGTCTCCATGAGCGCATCCAATTTCCGACCAATGACTGGCTTTGGCACGCAGACAATTTACAACCGGAACCCTCCCGCCGCCACGACAAAATGCCAAAAATGAAAAATTTCCACGGCTGGCTCATGAAGGGCCGTATGAGATCGCGGGAAAGCTCCCCGCCCAGATCCCCATAAGACGACCGCCAGCCAATTATCAACACAATCAAAATTTAGCACGCCCTCATTACAGCACCTCAATGAGGGCGTGCTAATTTTACCAACTCAAGCGAGAATGTCGAGGAAAATTCAGATCTTCATGAGCCGGCCGCGGAAAGTTCCCGCCCCCCGGCGCATGGATCGCTGGCAAAGCGCCGGGCGCGGGCCGGGGCGGGAAAGCGGCGCGGCCGCGCCCGCACTCCAAGACCTTGCGGTTTTCCGGCCCCGCGGAACGCCAGAGACTGTCTCAAAACTCGAACGACATTTTTGAACAATTTATTTGACGCAACGTCTAACCCGATATGGCTCAACCCATCGCCCCGGATTACGGACAACAATTCCTCTTTCCTCCCGCTTTGGAAGACTGGGTGCCAGCCGATCATCCGGCCCGCTTCCCGCGCGAGTTTGTCGATCAACTGGATTTGCCCGCCTTGGGCTTTGCCATCCCTTCGGCCAGTGAAGGCCGTCCGCCCTACGCGCCGAGCCTGCGTTTGAAAATCTGGCTCTACGGCTACTTTCATCGCATTCGGGCCACCCGCAAACTGGAAGCGGCCTGCCGCGAGCATCTTTCGCTGGTCTGGCTGACGGGATTGATCGCCCCGGACCACAACAGCCTCTGGCGCTTCTGGAAGGAGAACCAGAAGGCGTTGCGCCAAGTCTTCAAGCAAAGCGCCCAACTGGCCGTGCGCGCCGGGGCCGTCGGCTTGGTGTTGCAGGCGCTGGATGGCACCAAGATCGAAGCCGCCGCCAGTGGTCACAGCGGCTGGAGCCAGGAGTATATGGACAAACTCCTGGCCGCCCTGGACGCAGCCTTGGATCAGACCGAGGTGGCGCTCCTGCAGGAGAACCACGAACCGTCCGTTTTGGCTACAACGCCCAGGCGGTCGTGGATGGCCAGGAGGGGGTGATCGTCGCCTGCGAGGTCGGCCGGCAGGAGAGCGACGAGAAGCAACTGGTTCCCATGATTGGGCAAGCGGAGGAGAATCTGGGCGTGGCCAGTCAAGAAACCACCACGCTGGCGGATGCGGGCTACGGCGCGGGCGCGGATTTGCAAGCAGCCGCGGAAAAGCAACTGCCGGTGCTGGTGCCGCCCCGCGAAGGCAAGCCTGCGGCCGACAACCCCTACGCCAGCCAACATTTTCGTTACGATCCCCAAACCCGCACCGTCACCTGCCCCCAAGACCGCCGGCTCGATCACCAAGGTCACACCACCCGGTTCGGCAAACGGGTCGAATACTACCGTTGCCACTGCCGCGATTGCCCGGTGCGAGCGCGATGCGCCCGCGATCCCAAAGGCCGCGTGATCGAAATCTGGCCCCACACCGCGGCGGTGCAAGCCATGCGGGCCAAATTGCAAGAGCCTGGGGAGCAAGCCCGCTACCAGCAACGCCGCCAGATCATCGAAAGGCGCTTTGGGCAAATCAAACAACACGACGGTTTTCGACGATGGACCGTCTGGGGACTGGAAGCCGTGCGCACGCAATGGTCCTTGCTTTGCGCGACACGGAATCTGCGGCTGCTCTAGAAAAGATGGCGACAAGACCCTCCTCCAGGCCCGAGAGCAACGGGGGCAATGACGGGGATGCGGGCAAAAGAGTGCGGGCTGTGGTTAAACAAGCCATCGAACGAAGTGGCCGCTGGCTTCCCACTTTGGCTCCATGAAAATCCACAAATCCTTTTGAGACAGCCTGGCCAGTTCCGCTTTGCCCCGGAAACAGGCCTTATCGCACAATTGGAAGAAATTTGTCTAACCTCCCGCTCGGGAGCCGGGGGCCTGGATTATTAGCTGGAGTATTGTGTTTCAATCTGCGAAGCCGTGGTTGTATATTACCGAACGGCTTTGTTGATTATGAACAACTTGCGACTTTTGGATTCGTTCAAGTCGGCTTCCAATAATCGAATCGGTCGTCGAATAATCAAGTCGGCGTCAGCATGACACTTATGTACCCGCCCAAGCCCATACTGATAGCAGCCTCGGCCATTATGTTTGCATCCTCTGAATACAAAGCTCTGGGCGATCCAGAAGCTCCTCTTCCAAGAGCATTTGATTGGGCTTGTACGAATGAGCACTTTTGGTCGGTTGGCACCCACTTCCATGTTTTTCAATGTGACCAATGGCAGGACGCAAAGGGCCAGCCTTGTGAACGCACGAATGCGGTTCGGCAGCCCACGTACACAGTTTTCAGTTATGATGCCGATCGCTTTCCCGCGTATCGTTTTAGGGTTCGCATGGCCTTGTGGCAGATTGCGTTTTGTCCTTTTCTCGCCCTCTGCGCGGTCGGTGTGTATCTGGGTGTTGCGAAGCGGAGGATTCAACGTGGCAGACAGTCATGAGCATCACTCCTTCTAACGAAATCGCTGGCGCCAGCGTCGGTTGGCCCTATGAGTTTTCCGAGACCGCGCGGGTTTTCCTGAGTTTTCGGCCTGGGCTCATCCAGTTCTGTTCGCTCGCCCCATGAAAAATCAATCACTTTACATTCGGCTTTTAATCGCCACGGCCGCCGCGACCGTTTCCGCTGTTTTTGTCGCGATTTACTCAGGGCTTTCCGTTCCCGTCGTCCTTGCCAGCGTACACATGCATTTTGATGTGTTTCCTCTCTTCACGCAGTGGCTTGCGAATTACTGCTGGTATGCTCTGCTCGTTCCTGCGTGCCTTCTAGCGGCGGGAATTTTTGTTTTGACTCGATGGAGGAACAAAGCCGCGTTCGAGTTGGTGGTGGGTTTCCAGTGGCTTTTCGCTCTGGTTTGGCCCCTCTGCTGTTTTCTGGTTTGGTTGCTGCCACAGGTGCCATTTGGGGAATAACCGCCAGAGCGCTCGCAGATGGCAGCGGGCCGATGGCGCAACCAGGAGGAATTCAACGCAGAGGCGCAAAGACGCGAGGACGGAACGATTCGGCCCATAACCCTTAGATGCGTTTGCCCAACTCGGTGGCGTGCGAATTTGATCGAGACTTGACACCGGGCGTCAATCTCCGGGGAGCGCACGCGCCCCCGCGTGCAGTCAGCGACGCCCTCGTCGCTGACATCTGGTGGTGGATTCAGCGAGGACGCTGAACCCTGCACGCGGGGCGCGTGCGCTCCCCGGCCATGGGGGCATGGCTCACCCCGGGGCTTCATTTTTTGGAGGCGCTTTGACGAACGGGCGGTTGAGGCGGTGGGGCTTGAGTTCGGCGTAGAGGGTCCGGGCAAGGGTGGATTTGGCGAAACCGATCACTTTGGCGCACTTGAGGCCGAAAAACTGTTCCAGGTCCCCGCTCGTGTAATGCTGCACCACGGGATAATGCATGAAGGTCTTGAGCATTTCCTCGCGGCTGTTCTCGGAGATGTCGCTCGTGATGAGCACGAAATGCAGCCGGCTCTTGCTGCGCCGGATGGTTTCGCGGCCGACGATCAATACTCTTGACCGCAACACGAGGGGAAACAGACGCTCGACGGGAGGGGCCGGAACTCCTGAAACTTCGCTTTGCATCACGCCACCTTGACTTTCAGCTTCTGGCCCTTGATCCGGGTCCGGTTCAGTTTGGCGATGATGCTGTTGGCGTGCTCGGCGGCGACGTCCACGAATAGATGGCGCTCCCGGATGTCCACGGTGCCCACGATCTCCCCGGGCAGGCCGGTTTCCCCGGCAATAGTGTTGACAATATCAATGGGCGCCACCCCCGTTTCCGCGCCGACGTTCATCCACAACCGGGTCTGGAAGGGCTGCGTCTTGCGGTTCTGTTTGGGTTTGAAAACGGGCCTGGGGTCCGCGGGGGTGCTGTGGGGCGCGGCGGCAGCGGGGCGGATGACCGGCGCGGGCGGCGGATTGGGCGCGGATCGAATGACAGGTTTGGGAAAGGCCGGGGGCGGCGCGGCGGTTCGAGACGGGTTGTGAGTTGCGAGCGATGAGTGATGAGTTGGGATGGCTGGGTTGTGAGTCTTCTGCTCCCGCTTGGGTGAAGCCGGGGCGGACGAGGCAGCCACCGGCGGCGGACGATTTTCGGGGCGGGGCGGGCGGGCGGGCGGAATGCGCACAGAGGGTTGGAGTTGTCGGATTAGGGGCGGCGGTTTGGGCGCGGGCGGCGGAGAGTCTTTCGTCAATGGCATGGACGGCGGCACGGATGGCGGCGCGGGCGGCGGCACGGCGGGCCAGGCGGCGGGGCGGGCGGCGGAACGCGGGCGGTCCTCCTGCCGCGGGGCGGGCTTGGGAGAGGAGGTGTCGCCGAGTTGCAAGTGATGGATGAGGGCGGAGGCGATGTCGGTGGAGGAGAAACCTTCCTCGAGGAGGCGTTCGATGAGAGGGTCCTGGCGTTTGTATTCGCCGCTGGCGAGGGTGGCGCGGAGCTTGTCCACAAAGACCAGGGCGCGGGCCTCCTCCACCTCGTTGGCGGTGGGGGGCCGGCCGCGCGGGATGCGCGTGTTGGCGTAACGCTCGATGTTGCGAATCTGAAAGACCTCGCGCCCGGAGGCGAAGGAGATGGCGCGGCCGCCGCGGCCCTTGCGGCCCGTGCGCCCGATGCGGTGGACGTAGTCCTCGCCGTCGTAAGGGAGGTCGTAGTTGAAGACGACCTCCACGTCGTCCACATCCAGGCCGCGGGCGGCGACATCGGTGGCGACCAGGAATTCGAGGCCGGACTTGCGGAACTTGTGCATCACGCGGTCGCGCATCATCTGGGTCATGTCGCCGTGGAGGCGGTCGGCGGAATAGCCCTGGGCGTTGAGGTGGTCCACCAGGTCGTCCACCATGCGTTTGGTGTTGCAAAAGATGATGCCCAGCTTGAGGTCGTGCATGTCTATGAGGCGGGTGAGGAGATCCACTTTGTAGCGCCGGTCCACTTCGTAATAAACCTGCTCGACAGTGGGGACGGTGAGGGCCTTTTGCTCGATGCGAACCTGTTGGGGGTCGCGCGAGTATTTCTCGATCAACTGCTGGATGGGCGGCGGGATGGTCGCGGAGAAAAAAACCGTCTGTCGTTCCTTGGGGGTGGATTGGAGGATGATCTCGATGTCGTCGCGAAAGCCCATGTTGAGCATCACGTCCACCTCGTCGAGCACGACCAATTTGACGGCGGCCAGCTTGAGAGTGCCCCGGCGCATGTGGTCCATGACGCGGCCGGGAGTGCCGATGACGATGTGGGCGCCCTGGCGCAGGCCGGCGAGCTGGCGGTCGTAGGACTGGCCGCCATAGACGGGCAGGGCGTGGAGGCCGCGCTTGAAAAAGGCCAGTTTGTGGACCTCCTCGGAAACCTGGATGGCCAGTTCGCGGGTGGGGCAGAGGATGAGCACCTGGGTGTCGCGCCGGGCCACATCCACCTTTTCGATGGCGGGCGCGGCGAAGGCGGCGGTTTTGCCGGAGCCGGTTTGCGACTGGCCGACAACGTCCCTGCCCTGGAGGAGGAGCGGAATGGCCGCGGCTTGAATGGGCGCGGCCTGCTCGAAGCCAAGCTTGTGGACGGCTTTGAGCAGCTCTTCTGAAAGGCCCAGTTCGGCAAATGATTTTGGCGTCATAGATCTTTTTGGGTGCGGGCAAGTTTCCGCCCAGAAGGACAAGATAGGCTGGCGGAGCGCCAACGCACAGGGATTTCTTCGGGATGCGGAGATGAGAAGCCGGCGCGGTGACGCGGCCTGGGTCCGCGAACGGGCTATTTGGTTTCGCGCACGGGAGCGCCCGACTTGTCCAAATCTCCTTTGAGGAGAAGGACTTTGCCCAGATTGTAGTTGGCTTGCGGATCATCGGGCCTGATCTCCAGGACTTTGCGATAATGGGCGATGGCTTCCTCCAGATTGCCCTTGAGGGCCAGGGCGGCGCCCAAATCGAAGTGGGCTTGCAGATAGTCCGGCTTGTTCGCCAGGGCTTCGCGGTATTGGGGAATCGCCTCCTCCACTCTGCCCATTTGGAGAAGAACGCTGCCGAGGGTGCAGTCAGTTTCCGCCCGGACGGCACAGCCCGCCAACAGGTTGAATGCCACCGAAAACGTCAACAACAAACCCCAACCGCAACGGGCGGCCCGCCGCCAGGCCGGCCGGCCGGCCAGCGCGCCCTCCAAAGCAAGAACGCCCATGACCGCCAGCAGCAGCAGCGGGGACGCATACTCCAACTCGTAGCGGACGCATACGGAATCGTGGAGACAGAGGGGCGGCGCGCAAGTGACAAAGAGCAGAAGCCCCACGCCAAAAAAGCCGCGCATAATGGAGCGCGCCTCCCCCAACCGGCTCCGCCAGGCCAGCGGCGCCGCCAGCGCCAGCCAGACCAGCGGGATATTGGTCAGAATGCCAAAAGGATGCTCGGGTTGCGCGACGCCCTTGGGCAAGGATGGCACCACGATGTCATCCACAAATGGAAAATGGCCGCTCCACCGCGCCGGTTCCAGAAAGCAAATCCGAAGATTGAACCAGAGGTAGCGCGGACTGAATTGGCTCATGGTGTGCGGCCGAGTCCCGGACAATTGGTAAGACTGCCCGAATTCCAGCGGGTTGTCGAAGCGCGAGGAGTTGTAAAACATCAATCCCAGTCCAATGAGCACAATCGGGCCGCCGGCGGCCAGCAGCAACGGCCAGACCGGCCGCTTCTCCCGCCACGCCAGCGCCACCGGAACCAGCAGGATCACCGCCCCCAACAACAGGGATGGACGCGCACCCAGGGCCAATCCGTAGGACAGACTGGCCGCCGCCAGCCAGAGGGAACGACGCCGCGCGTCCTGAAACGCGCACCAGACCCCCGCCAGAGCCAGCATAGTGAACGCATACCCGCAACTAATCGCCACCTCATAGACATCGGACCGGGCCAGAACCGCCGGTGTGAAATTCGCCAGGCCAAGCGCGACGACGCAGGGGACGACCACCCAAAAGCTGACGGTCGCAAAGCAGCGCCTCCATAGGGCCAGCAAAAGACCCGCGCCGACCAGGAAGCCCGCCGAGAAAAAAACCACCACGGCGTATTTGTGGAGGAGATAATGGCCCGTCAGCGCCACATAAGGCCAGAAGAGCACCAAGGCGGGAGTGATCCCGAAATAGAGATAGAGCTTGCCCTTGTAATAACTCAACTCATGCAGCGGATGTCCCTGGAAGGACAAATAGGAGCTGTTGGCCGCTGGATCGTAAGGGTCGGCAAGTTGGGCCAGACCGGGCGGCACTTCGCTTTTCACGCTGAGCTGGCCGTC